>JBFXFK010000086.1:0-20305 GCA_050179135.1 Desulfatirhabdiaceae bacterium
GCTTTTTGAAATTGTATTTTGCACTGGATGTCATGGCGCCGACCTTGATGGTAACGGCATCCGGCGGCAGGGCTTTGAACAGGTCCTCATCCGTTCGATCATCACCGATGGCAAGAAAAAAATCCAGACCGGGTTTCTGTTGAATGAGATGCGTCGCGGCCACACCTTTGTCATAGCCTTTCTTTTTTACCTCGATGACCTTGTGCCCCTCCATTATCTGCAGAAATGGTTCGCTCGCCATCATTTCCAGGAGTTCTTCTTTCAGCTCCTGCAGGCGGACAAAGGCAAAATCAGCATCGGTGTTTCGGAAGTGCCACGCCAGAGAAGCCGTTTTTTCTTCCACAAAGGATCCGTTGCAGCGCTCGACATACCGCTGCATCAGCGGATACACCGTTTGTTTCCATTCCTGTTCCAGTTCGATTTCAACCGTCCAACCCTGTCCGGGCCTTTTCATGAACGCCCCATGTTCCGCGACAAGACAGAGATTCAGGTGACCAAACCAGTGGTCCAAGAAATCCTTTGGCCGGCCGCTGCTGATCACCACCGTGTTTTTGGAATCATCGGACAATCGATGCAACTGCTCGATCAGCCGGGATGTCGGTTTGGCCAGTTCCGGCAGGTTGGTGATGGAGACGAGCGTACCGTCATAATCCAGAAAAATGGCCCTGCCCAGAGCCTGTTGATATTGATGGATAATGATTTTTTCGATATCCGTATTGATAAATCGGACTTCCATTTGTCTCTGCTCGTTTTTGATGAGTTCCAACTGATTTAAAAAATCATTCGTCCAGGCAAATACATTATAGGCCTTCAGTCGTATCTGCATTTGGCGGATACGCCGGGTACGTTCCGCCCCGTCCATTTCCAGCGCTTTGCAGATCGCATCCCCCATTTCCCTGCGATCGCTGGGATTGATGATGATGGCCTCTCCCAGTTCGGCAACCGCTCCTGCCATTTCACTCAGAATCAATACGCCATCCGCATCGTTTTTGCTGGCCACATACTCTTTGGCCACCAGATTCATGCCGTCCCGAATCGGGGTGATCAGGCCAACGTGGCTGTAACTGTATAGCGCCACAAGTTTGTCAAACGACAGTGACCGGTATTGATAGATAATGGGTCTCCAGTTGATGGAGCTGTATTTGCCGTTGATCCGGCCGACCGTTGCTTCAATTTCCTTTTTCATCTTCCGGTATTGGGGAATGGTATCCCGTGAGGGAACGACCACCATGTTGAAGATGACGCGATTGTGCCAATAGGGATATTTTTCAAGAAAATATTCAAATCCCAGAAGCCGGTTCAGAATGCCCTTGGTATAATCCAGCCGGTCAACCGAAAATATGAACTTTTTTGTTCCGACTTCCGACCGGATAGTGGCAATGTTCTTTTGGACCGCCGGCGACCGGGCTGCCTGATTGAATTTATCATAATCAATCCCGAGCGGGAATGCATCCACTTTGATGATGCGGTTTTCGGTTGAAATTTTTCTGAGGTTGGTTTCAAATCCCAATATTCTGCGAACATTTTTTAAAAAATGCTGCATATAATCGTTGGTATGGAACCCGATCAGATCAGCCCCCAAAATGCCCCGCAGAATTTTCTCCCGCCATTCGGGTGGCATCATCCTGAAAATTTCATATGAGGGAAACGGAATATGCAGAAAAAAACCGATATTGGCTTTCGGGAAACGCTCGCGTATCAGACCCGGCAGCAAAAAGAGCTGATAATCATGAATCCAGATCAAATCGTCCGGATGGATGGTCTTTTCAACCGCATCTAAAAAAAGCTGATTGGCCTTGATATAACTGTCAAAATAATCATCATCAAAAACCGAAAGGGACGAGAAATAGTGGAAAAGGGGCCAGAGCGTATCGTTGCAAAAGCCATTGTAGTAGTTTCTGTGGGTTTTGGGATCAATGATGTTGACAGGATAAATTTCAATATTTTTCATCTTCGGGGTCAGTTCGGCAAAATCCTCGGGGGAATGGTCTGAACATCCGATCCATGCAATTTTTTTTGCAAAATTGGCTTTGAAATAGACATCCATCCGTTGAGACAGGGTCAGCATGGCGGATACCAGCCCACCGGAATTCTGAACCGGTTCTGTCCTGTGATGCCGCCTGACCAGGCTGAAGGGGACCCGGTACGCGGCGATGACCAGTCTGTTAAAGGTATAGTTGTCCTGTTTTATCAATGTGACAGCCTCCTTTTTTAACAATGGTTGTAGATGAATCAAAATAACACAATCTTCCCCAAAAAGCTGTATGATATTCAATCGATAAAACATGATGCCCGGCAAAGCCGGGACAGGAAGGATATCCGGAGTATCACGACGCCACGCGGTCACTGGCGGAAGGCCAATGGCAGGAAGTCGATTGGGCGAGTTCCCGATCAATGGCCCGGTACGGACATCCCGGGTGATTGGGCAGTTATGTTTTTTTCGCTGATCCGTGATGGCCCATTTTTATCTTGAAAGCGACAGCATTTTCAGTTGATAATCCATAACGATGAACCAATCCGAGTTATTGTCAATGTTCAGCTATAGACTTTCAGAAAAATAATTTCGCTGCGTTATCGGTCGGGAATGGTCGAGAAAAGGCCTATTCCCTCCCTGCTGCCTTGCGAAACTAATTTTCTGAAAGTCTATATGATATCGGATGGTTCACTCCCATGGATGAAAACGGTATCCGAGCGTGAGGTTTTCCGTATGAGCAATCCCACCATTTTGATCGTTGAAGATGAAGCCGTCGTTTCCGCGGACATTGCCAACAAGCTCCGGAAACTGGGATACGGGGTAACCGGTTCGACCGGCGCCGGCGAGGAAGCAATCGAGTTGGCCCGCCATCACCGGCCCTCCCTTGTCTTGATGGACATCCACCTGGCCGGAGCCATGGACGGCATCGCCACAGCAGACGCAATCCGGCGGGAATTCCACCTGCCGGTGGTTTTTCTGACGGCGCATTCCGACAAGGCGACGCTCCAGCGTGCAAAGCTGGTGGAAGCGTTCGGATACATTCTCAAGCCCTTCGATGACCGAGAACTGCATACCCAGATTGAAATCGCGCTGTACAAGCACGCTGCCGAACAGCGCCTTCGCGACAGCCAGTCACGATTGGCGACATTTGTGGCTGCAACCTTCGAGGGAATCATCGAAATCGATGCGGGTCGCATTGTGGATTGTAACGAGCAGTTTGCCCGGATGCTGGATTACCCGTTTACGGAGATGACAGGGATGGAGATCGCCCGTCTCATCGCCCCCGAAGATCGCGACCGTGTGATGGCGAATATCCTGCAGGAACAGAAGCAGATTGGCGAATATGGCATGTTTCGAAAGGATGGCACACGAATTATTGTCGAAGCCCATGGCCATCTGCTGTCTCCGGGAAAGTGCCTCATCGCGATCCGCGACATCACCAGTCAAAAAAATCGGGAGGAGAGACTCCAGAAGTTGAACCGGACCCTCAGCGCCATCAATCACAGCAGTGCGGCCAGGATGCATGCCACAGACGAAGGGGCGTATCTGCAGGAGGTCTGCAGGAATATTGTGGTGAACTGCGGGCACGCCATGGTCTGGATCGGTTACACCGAAAACGATGTCAACCAGTCCGTTCGTCCCGTTGCCAGTGACGGTATCGATGCCGGGTACCTCGAAACGCTGAATGTCACCTATGCGGATACCGAACGCGGTCTCGGCCCGACCGGTACAGCCATTCGCACCGGTCAAACATCCATCTGTCGAAACATACGGACCGATCCCCTGTTTATCCCGTGGCGCGAGGATGCCATCGATCGGGGATATGCCTCATCCGTCGCGTTGCCCCTGAAAACGGATGGGCGATGTTTTGGCGCCATCAGCATTTACAGTAACCTGCCGGATTCGTTTTGTGAAGATGAGATCACGCTGCTGACGGAACTGGCAGACGATCTCGCATACGGAATCACATCGCTACGGCTGCGGGCGGAACGCAACCGGGCGGTGGCGTCTCTGCAAAAAGCCCACAACGAATTGGAACAGCGGGTGCTGGCGCGTACAGCCGATCTGCTCCAGGCAAATGAGAGCCTGGGTCGGGAAATGGAAGAACGCAGGCAGGTTGAGGCTGTCCTGCGGGAAAGCGAGGAGCGGCTGTTCAACAGCAATGCCACGCTTACCATGACCATCGACGGCATATCCGATCCACTTTTCCTGCTGGATGCGGAACTCCGGGTAAAACGGCTGAACCGGGCTGCCAGGGACTACTACGGATTGACCGGCAACCCGGAGGCGGTCGGCAAACGCTGTTTTGAGGCATTCCGGAAAAGGTCGCGTCCGTGTGAGGGGTGTGAACGTCCTTTTTCCGGGCTGCGGGACTATTCCGGATCCTATGAACGCAAAGGGATGGTGGACCCCGACAGGATCGAACAGGTGTTTGTGTATCTGGTCCGGAATGCGTCGGGAACACCGGAAGCCACCATTGTCAGAATCGCCGACATCACGCAGACCAGAATGATGGACAGGCAACTGATACAGAACGAGAAGCTGGCTTCCCTGGGGCTTTTGGTCTCCGGGATCGCCCATGAAATCAACAATCCCAATAATTTCATTTTTTTTAACATACCGATACTGCGATCCTATCTCCAATTCCTGCTGCCCATTGTCGATGAACACGCTTCGGTGCATCCGGATTTGATGGTTTTTGGCAGGCCCTATCCCGCTTTTCGGGAAGATTGTTTCAAATTGCTGAACAATATTGAACACGGTTCCACCCGGATTAACCAGATTGTGCGGAACCTGAGGGAATTTGCGCGGGAGCGGGGCAAGGGGGAAATGCGCCGGGTTGATGTGAAGCAGGTCGTTGAAAAAGGGATATCCATCTGCCTGGGACGCATCAATAAAACCGTAAAATCTTTTGAATCCAGCATTCCGGAAGGACTTCCGGAAATTTTTACCGATCCGCTGGCGTTGGAGCAGATTCTGGTGAACCTGTTGATCAATGCGGCGCAAGCCGCGGACAAGGCGGATTCCCGGGTAACACTGCGGATAACCGGGCAATCTGAGCCGGCCCGCGAAGTGATTATGGAAGTGAGTGATAACGGTTGCGGTATGGATTCTGAAACGCAAAAAAAGATTTTTGACCCCTTTTTCACCACCAAGGAATCCGGTGTCGGCACCGGCCTGGGTCTGTCCATCAGCCATCGGTTGGTGACCGAGCTGGGCGGGCGAATCGAGGTGCAAAGCCAGTTGGGCAAAGGGAGCATTTTTCGGGTGCGACTGGGGGATGCAAAGGGCAAGGCCTTTATCACACATAAAAATAAGGAAAAGCTGGCATGCTGACCCGCATTTTACTGGTGGATGACGAACAGGATTTCCTGGAAAGTCTTGAAAGAGGCCTTCTGATCAGTGGTTTCAAAAACATTCGGGCAGAAAGCGATCCCCGGAAAGCGGCGCTCCTCTTTCAGTCGGGTGAACCGGTGGATCTCGCGCTGATCGACATCTCCATGCCGGGAATGTCCGGCATCGAATTACTGGAGATTGCCAAACGCTGCTGCCCCACGACCGAATGCATTATGGTAACATCCGCCGATGATGTCAGCCTGGCCGTAAGCTGCATGAAAAAAGGGGCCTTTGACTACCGGGTAAAGCCTTTTTGCATGGAAGAGCTGATGGTCGTGATTCATAAAGCACTGGAAAGAAAGAATCTTCTGGAAATTCAAAAGATCGGCAAGCAAAACAAGTCTTTTGATCTCAAGGATTCCAGGGCATTTGCAGCCATTATTACCCGTTCCGAAGGCATGCGTCGAATCATGAAGGAAGCCGAACTCCATGCGGGCAGCGATATTCCGGTATTGATTACAGGCGAGACCGGCACGGGCAAGGAACTTCTGGCTCAGGCCATTCATAAGGCAAGCTCCCGGGCCAACCACGCCTTTACGCCCATCAACATGTCTGCGTTGACAGCGACCCTCTTTGAATCCGAATTTTACGGCCATACCCGGGGGGCTTTTACAGGCGCTGTCCAGGAACGGAAAGGCTATATCGAGATTACATCAGGAGGGACCCTGTTCCTGGACGAGATTGGAAGCCTGCCTCCCGAATCGCAGGGAAAGTTGCTTCGGGTGCTGCAGGAAGGTGAATATTTCAAACTGGGAACCAGCAAGGCTCAGGGAGCGGATGTTCGGTTTATTGCTGCAACCAATGTGGAACTGGATAAATTACAGCAACAGGGCCTGTTCCGGAAGGATCTTTTCTTCCGTCTGTGCGGCGCCTGGCTGGATTTGCCTCCTCTGAGAGACAGAAAGGAGGACATCGTCATCCTGGTGGAAGCGTTTTTGAAAGAACATGGGAACCACGCCGGCAAAGACATTGAAGAACCGGTTTGGACCATTCTCAATGCGTATGACTATCCGGGAAACATCCGGGAGCTCAAATCAATCATTCAACATGCCGTGAACCTGTCCCGGGGAAAAACGATCTCGGTCCATCATCTTCCCGCCTACCTGATGACACATTTATCCATTCATTCCAGAGCGTTGGTAACACTTCCCGGAAACGGTATCGCGCCGCTGGCCGATATTGAAAAAGATCATATCATCAAAGCCTACCGGCACACCGGCAACAACAAATTGCAGACCACGCGGTTGCTGAAAATCAGTATGAACACCCTTCGACGCAAACTGCAATCTTACGGCATGTCGTAAACAGGCAATAACGCCATACCATGTCCAAAATAGCACACAGCATAAATGGTCTAATTTAAGGAAGAATTTGTTTTCAGATAGTCCAAAACGGACTACCTGTACCTGTTTATCCCGCCTCAGAAAACATTCCTGCCGATTCTGATCGATAAATTATTTCATAATTAATCAAACAGATATCTATTTTTATTGCGCGATCCGAACACCTGGCACTGTCTTTGCTCAATACTGCGTGGAGGTCTTGATCAGAACTGTCGATGCAGTTTCCAATATCGTCTGAGATGAGATCATGACTGCGACAGGGCGTCGCGGTCACAAATTCGATCCGGTTCCAACACAATTCACAGGAGTATGACACAATGCCTGTTTCCGAAAACAGAAAAATTGGGCAACACTTCGACTACAAAATTCCGATTGTTGTTTCGCCCTTCAATTCAAAAGATTTCCGGGATGCGTTGTTGGTTGATCACAACAAAAATGGCATCACGTTTATATCAAAAAATGCCTTTTCCCTGAAAACAGCCGTCTTGATCCGGGTGAAAGACAGTTCATTGAAAGGTTCGCGCAACCGTGAAGTTCTTTCATTGCCGAGCATCCGGATAGGAGAGGTAAAAAAGTGCACAAAATATATGGATGACGCATCCCCGGCGTACGAGATCGGGGTCAATTATTATTACAATGATTATTGACATCTGATCTCTCATTGTTCAGGACGGCCGGCTCTTTTGCGTGATGACATTCATAAAATCACCTCAGTCCGGCTAACCGGCTGCGGTTATAACTGACCTCTCAAAACCATTCGGAAAGGAGAAAAAATGGCACAGGAGAAAAAAATCAATGGCATCAATGTGGATCAGTTATTCAAAACCATCGAGCAGGTTACGGGAAACCCGGAAATTGCGCTATTCCAATTTCGTGCAAACAACATATGGATCGACGGCACACACAATCGTGCGGCTGTCAAGGATTTCTATGGCGCCTTTAAAGAAGATACGTCACGGGAGCAATTGACATTCGAGATCGATGAACCGCCTGTTCTGTGCGGGCAGAATCTGGGCGCAAATCCTGTGGAATATCTTCTCGTGGCCCTTTCCGGATGCCTGACAACGAGTCTTGTCGCTCACGCCGCCGCCCGGGGAATCCAGATAAAGCGGGTGGAATCCAGGTATGAGGGTGACCTGGATCTCCAGGGTTTTCTGGGAATATCAGAGGTGGTTCCCGTCGGCTACAGGAATATTCGGGTGTTCTTCAAAGTCGAGGCAGACATTCCCGAGGATCAGAAGGAAGACCTTATCCGGATGGCTCAGAAATACTCCCCGGTTTTCAATAGCATCGCAAAACCGGTACCGGTCTCGGTTCAACTTGAGAGGTAATGAATGTCCATAGCCAGGTTCGGTGGAAAACAGGATGTACGCCAAAATCATCATGGAAGTATATTTCAGGAGAAAACCATCATGACAAAGACCCCAAAAGAAATCAAACGGGATATTTTAAGCAAGTTTCGATCCTATCTGGATATCCATGAAACCATTCCGGCAAAATTGCAAATGAAAGACTATTTTCAGATGCTGACGTCACAGGAAAAAAGCAATTTCAACCAGGCTGTATCCGATTTGATCGATAACGGATTGATTGTTATAGAGAACTATCGCATCCCATCCCTGGGATTAACGAACAGGGGCGCCGATTTAATTTATTGAATCATTTGTTACCCGTTACAAAATCGCCCTCTTGGGCATTCATCATGGCTCCGGAATAAAGGGTTGAGGTTCATGTCCGCCTGGAAGACATGAGAAAGAATGCACTGTTGTCTGAACGGCACACAAAGAGGCTTCCATCCACCGGATTTTGGTTCTTCTGCAGCGTTACATCCGCCGATGCGTATCGGTAGACGTACCGGTGGATGTAACGCTGCAGACGGGTCAAAAGACAAGCAAGATGTGGATTTATTTGGTTCCGACAGACGTAACGGCCGGCAGGGCTTTTTGACCCATTTGGCGTTCATCTCCCAATCTGGCCGGAATGCGCCAATGCGCCAATGAAATTGATGATTAGCTGTGCGGCTGTTGATGCCGTCAAACCGTTGATGTCACGCTCCGGACGAACCTCAAACAGGCTGATGCCGGCGATCCGTCCTTTTGATGCGATGCGTTGCACCAGATCAGTGATTTCATCAAACGTCAGTCCTCCGGGGCTGGGATAGAGAACGCCCGGCGCTATGGCCATATCCAGCGCATCGGCATCGATGGTGATCAGGTAGTGATCCGCCACCGGAATTTTGTCAATATACGCATCGATTCCTTCCTTGTGAACGTCGCGGGCGCGGATGAAAACGCTTCCGAATAACCGCGCATCCATGATCTCCTGCGGCCCGGCGCTGCCGATACCACGCAATCCGATCTGGGCCATGGACTTGACCCAGGGCATCTCGGAAGCCCGGCGCATGCCGCTGCTGTAGCCTTCCCGAACCCCATCCCGTTCATTCCGCCAGTCAATGTGGGCGTCAACATGAATGATGCAAAGATCATCGCAGCCTTCGAAGGCGCGGATATAGGGAATAAAGCCACCCTCATCTGTTCCAAAAGCAATGGGCACAGCGCCCCGGTTCAGGATGGTGCGGATCGCGGCGGTGATATGTTCCGGATTTTGCCGATCAACGCCCGTTTTTCTGTCGACATCGCCGCAATCAACCAACCGGATCCGCTTATCCGGCAAAAGGATATCATTGAAGTCAAAATCATAACGATCAAGATGGTCGATGAATCTGGATGATTGAAGCCGGATGGCGTCAGGAGCTGTTTCCCGGGTGGCCCCGGTTGCCGGTAATGCCGGATTCTGCGGATACGGACTTACATAATGAAGCCCGACAATGGCGATATCCGCCTTCAGATCATCGAGCTGGAAGCAGATTGGCAGGCCTGCGAAACTGTGAATTGGCGGAGTAAGAAAATTTGAATTCATGAATATGTATCTCCTGATCAGGGACAACCCGGTGAAATCAGTTTTCTGAAGATAGATTGCGGCCGTCTGTTTCCGGAGGCTTCAGCCCCGTCTGCAACAGGGATGCATATTCTCCGGCAAGATCCGGCTCGCCCAAATGCTGCAGGATCTCCCGGCGGACCCTGTCCCTCAGTTCGACAGCGCTCTGCCAGTCGGTTCCGGTCGGCCGGAGCGGCGGCCTGATGGTCACCTGAATCCGGCCGCGCCGGGGAAACCAGGAGCCGCCGCGCAGAATATTGCGTGTCCCCTGGATGATCACCGGCACGACAGGCAGTTGTTCCCGGCTGGCCAGGACAAAGGCGCCCATCTGGAAGGGCAGCAGTCCGGGCATTCGCTGCAGGGTTCCCTCGGAAAAAAAGATCGGATGCAGGCCCCTGCGAACCCCCGCATCGATTTTGGTGGTATCGGCAATCCCCTGAACCGCATCAAACCGGTTCACCAGAAAGACTTCGAGCCTGGTAAATACCGCACGCAGAAAGGGATTTCGGGCAAGTTCCGCCTTGGCCACAAAATTGCAGCGTTCGGGCAGCACGCCGGCCAATATGATTGAATCCAGATAACTCATATGGTTGCTGACCACCAGGTACGGCTGACCAACCGGCATATGGGTCATGCCGACGGTCTTCAGGTGAATACCGGTCAGCCTGCAGATCGTCCGAACAGCCTGACCGCCGAGTCGCCACCGCCTGGCATCTCCGGGTACGACCATCAGTGCGCACCACGACACAACTGCGGCCAGCGCCATTACCAGCCAAGCATAACCGGCGTAAAGCACCGTGGTCATGCGACGGCCCAGCCGTTGAAGCAGGGGGCCGACACTTCTCAAGCCCATGCGCATCAGTTGCATCCGGACGGCTGTCTTTTTTTGACCGATGTTGCCGCTTTCATACAACTGCCGGCAGGCGGATCGGCGGATTTTCCCGCTGGAGGTCTTCAACACGGCGCCGGGGGGGGCGATGACAACGTCATCCGGCGCCATTCCCAACAGATCGATGGTCGCATCGGCGATCTGCTGTCGAAGTCCGCGAAGCGCCTCTGGTGTTGTCTGCCGGGATTCGGTCAGCACCACCAGTCTCTCGATGGCGCTGCCGGCGTTGACACTTGCAAATACGGCCGTACATCCTTTTCGGATGCCGGGAATATTTCCGATGATCTCTTCCAGTTCGTGGGGATAGATGTTGCGTCCGCCACGAAAAATAATATCCTTCACCCGGCCGGTGATATATACGTCACCCTCCGAAATATATCCCAGGTCTCCGGTTTCCAGCCAGTCTCCATGGAACAGTTTTCGGGTTTCATCCGCATTGCGAAAGTAACCGCTGGTGGATGACGGCCCTGTAAACTGCAGCCGTCCCTCCTCCCGTTCCGGCAATTCCCTTTCACGGGAATCCACAATCCTGACCTGATGTCCCGGCAGTGGCCGACCGCAACAGGGAAACTCCAGGGCGGGTTCCTTCGGGTTCCGGGCAGGTACGGCTTTGCCGGAACTGACAAAGGTTTCCCGGAGAACTCTGTCGATCCGGACACCGGTTCCGGGTGTCGGGAAAATAAGTCCCACCGTGGATTCCGCAAGGCCATAGACCGGTGCAAGGGCCTCGGGTCGAAAGCCATAGGGTTGAAATCGGTTTTGAAACCGGCGTAACGTGTCCGGGGTCACCGGTTCCGCACCATTCAACGCCAGGCGCCATGAGCGCAGATTCAGGCCGGAAAGTACATCGTCACCCAGTCGGGTGGCGCAGATTTCATATCCAAAATTCGGTGAGGCCGAGAGGGTCCCGCCAAACCGGTCGATGGTGTGCAGCCACCGCTCGGGCCGGGCCAAAAAGGAGAGGGGGGGCATGACCACCAGACTGCAACCGTGGCAGAGACTGCCAAACCATGCGCCGATCAGCCCCATATCATGGTAGAGTGGAAGCCAGCTTACAAATACGTCCCGGGTGGTAACCTCACAGATCCGGCCCATGGCCCGGATGTTTGCCAGCAGGTTGGCATGGGTGAGAATCACGCCTTTCGGGTCGCCTGTACTGCCGGATGTGTATTGTAAAAAGGCAATATCATTTTCCCGGTGCGGTAGTGTGAATTTCTCTGCTTCAGTGGCGTAAAGATTGTCCGTGGTAACGATTTTCCGAAGTTCCGGCACCTGGCTCATAAGGAGTCTGGCCACGGGTTTTGCCTCGGGTACCGTGATGAGGATTTTTGCACCGGCGTTGGACATGATTTTTCTGTGACGCCGCACATGCTCTTCGATCTGTGCGGGCCGGGCTGGCGGATAAAGCGGCACAGGTATGCCGCCGCAGTGG
Source organism: Desulfatirhabdiaceae bacterium (assembly GCA_050179135.1). Lineage (GTDB taxonomy): Bacteria > Desulfobacterota > Desulfobacteria > Desulfobacterales > Desulfatirhabdiaceae > UBA4064. Next base: position 11,973 of record JBFXFK010000086.1, read on the forward strand.
AGTATGCCCCAGAATGCATAAAAGTAATCCGGGCTGGTCGGCAGCATGATCGCCACAGGCTCCCACGGTTCCATATCGAGTTGACGCAACCGGGCCGCGACCCTCAAGGCTTCCTGATGCAGCATGGCATAGGTGATGCGGATTTCCTCATCGCCCTGCAGAAGCGTGATATGAACGGCGTCGGGCTGACGGGTGATATGCTGTTCCAGTACATCCAGCAGGGTTTTGGCGCCGGACAATCCCGACTCGCGGCCACTGGTTTTCTCATCTGACGGCGCAACCGTCCTTGTGGAGGAGGGCGTCATCTGCGAAGTTTCCCGGTTGATATCCCGCAGGAGATCCCGTGGCGTTTCCGCTGTCACCAGAGCCTGCTCCGGCAGCCTGACCCCGAATTCCTTCTCCAGTCTGGCGAACAGCTCCATCCGGGCGAGACTGTCCAGCCCAAGATCACGGTCAAGACCGCTGTCAAGGGTCACCGGCCGATGGGATATGATATCGGGGTGTAATTCCGACATCAGTCCGGTCACTATCGGCAGAAGGGAATCGGCGGATATGGTGGAATGCATGCCCCACCTCGTGATTTGAAAATGGACGTGTCATCCGGTTCACACCCGAAATGACGATTCGCGTCATCGCAGGCTGTCGGAAACCATAAAAAAATACCCCAACCTGTTGAGAGGTTACGGGTATAATTCAATACAACGTATATGGCTGACCGGAAATGGTGTTCCGGTCAGCCCTTCCCGTTTCATGGAAGCTGTGTTGGCGTTCGAATCTCGCAAAAATCATCCGGACAGAACAAATCCATCCAGTTTCTTGATTTTTTTTCAGTTTCGGTATTCCGGGAAGTTGATTCTGAATAACGATCTTCCTCCGGGCAATCGGCCCCGGAGCAGACCACTGTTTCCGATGTGTCATGTCTGTCATCATTCATTGTGGGCCTCCTTCCTGTTTTTCAGTGTCCGGAAAAGCCTGAATACCGCTGCATCCTCCGGAATGCGCGCCATCCGGAATAAAATCGGGCATGTGGCGGACGCTGATGAATCTGCGCCACCCCATATTATGGATTGGTGAACCTGTTTCAGGTCATGGATGGCATGCCAGACTATTTGTATTAAAGATAAAAACAGATGTTTTCGCATGTCAAGATGCCAAATGGGCATTTTCGGGGTGGCCCTTTGACTTCCAGGAGACTCTGTTGGCCGGAAAAGCATCGACCCCGGGCACGCTCACGGGCAAGGGCGCGGTGCGGATGCCCCGGGGTGTTGAGCTGTTACGGAATGTCCTTGACGGCATCCATGACATGTGCTACCCCAAATCATGGGCAGGTTAGGCTGTCGGAAATAAATAAATCCACTGGATTGCGACGGATTTTGGTCCGTCTGCAAGGCACATCCGCCGGTGCATATCGGGATATGTGCCGGTGGATGTAACGCAGCAGACGGGCCAAAAGACAAGCAAGATGTGGATTTATTTATTTCCGACAGCCTTACCCGGGCCCGACACAGGATAACGCGAATGGATACGGTAGCGGTCAAATCTATTTCAACGAAGAATCAGTGGATTCTGCGTTGGCGGGGTCATTCCAGCCATGTATGAGATCATCCGTGGTCCGCTGGCCTGGTGCGCCTTTTTCGTGTTTCTATCCGGAATGGCCATTCAGATTGCCCGTTTCTTTTTCCACAGCCGCCATAGACCCCGCATTCGCCTGGCGCCGCCACAAGGGTATGCCAGGGGGACTGACGACCGCCCTGCCAGAGAAAGATGGATAGCCAGGATTGCGGCGTGGCGCATGACCCTGATGGGCGTCAATCCCCTGATGACCATCTGCACGGTCCTGTTTCATGTGTGCGTTTTCATCCTCCCGGTTTTTCTGTTGCATCACAATTCAATCATGGACCATCTCTGGGGGCTGACCCTTTGCCCGTATGTTCTGTCCGACCGAAATACAGACCGGTTGTGCGGGGTGGTGTTTGTCTGTGGCGCCGTCTTTTTTCTGCGCCGACTTTTTGTCAGGCGGGTGCGCGCCATCACAACGATCTATGACTACCTGGTATGGGGACTTGCCCTGGGTCCTTTTGTGACCGGGTTCCTGGCTGTCCATGCCGGGAATGATTACAGAACGCTGGTCATGTGCCATATCCTTTCAGCGGAAGCACTGCTGATCGCAGCGCCCTTTACCAAATTTTTTCACATGGTCATGTTTTTTATCAATCGGATCATTCTGGCCGGAGAATTGAGTTTCGGACCCGGACGCAGAATCTGGAAATGACTTGCCAAAAGGGGTATGTGTGATTCATCCAATTTTGAAATTCATGACGTATCTGATCCTCCCGGTGCTGGTTCCGGCGGAACCCCTGAGGGCTCAGCCGGATGAAATTCTGCTGAATCACAGCAAGGTATTCGGCCATTCACGCCAGCAGCCCGTTCGATTCTCTCATGGAAAGCACATGAACAGCTTCGATTGTCTGGACTGCCATCACCGGTACGAGAACAAAAAAAACGTATTGGATCCATCCGAGCTTGAGGACGGGTCGCCGGCAGCCCAATGCACCACCTGCCACAACCCCGGGTCCAATTGCCAGTTGCAGACGGTTTTTCACGAGATGTGCCTGGGGTGCCACACACAAATCCGGAAAACCAAACGCGAGAGTGGCCCCCGTCTGTGCATCGACTGCCACCCCAAAGAACCGTTTGCCATAAAGGGTGGGTTATAGGCATGGCCGAAAAAGCGATTCAGACCGATATCCTCGCAAAAGAATTCATTTCTGAAGATATCAACAGGGCCGCCGTATGGGCTCTTCTTGAAAAGCACAAATTTGCCATGCGGATGGCGCTCCGGGTGTGCGCCCATTGCGGGCTGTGTGCCGAGAGCTGCTTCCTGTACGTGGCCAGGAACAGAAGACCCGAATATATGCCGTCCCACAAATTCATCCATACCCTCGGGATATTATATCGAAAGAAAGGGCGTGTCAGGCGGGAGGAACTTGAAACCATGTGCCATATCGCCTGGCGGCGTTGCGTGCTGTGCACCCGGTGCTACTGCCCCCTGGGGATCAACATTCCGGAAATGATCGCACTGGTGCGACGCATCTGCCGGTCTCAGAATGTGCTCCCGGATTTTGAAAACACTTCGGGATGGAGCCATCGAACTCATGGTCAAAGCAACACGAAAACCGCTGAATGAAATACTGGAATGCGTTCGACACCATCGGAGAGTCCTCAATGTCGGTTGTGGCGGGTGTGTATCCGTCTGCCTGGTCGGCGGACACAAGGAGGTTCAGATTCTGTGTACCGAACTGAATTTGAATCTCGGACTTGAGAAATACCCGGCACGCATCGCGGGATATACGGTTGAGCGTCAGTGCAACCCGCTCCTTCTGGCGGAGCTCGATGATTTGTCCGCGGATTATGATGCGTTTCTCTCCATGGCCTGCGGAGCCGGAGCCCAGTTGCTCGCCGAACGGTATCCGGATAAACCGGTATATCCGGCAGTCAATACCGTCGCCATCGGCATTGATCGGGATGTCGGACTGTATGAGGAACGATGCAGGGCCTGCGGGGAGTGTGTGTTGGGGTATACGGGCGGGATTTGTCCGGTTACCCGCTGTGCCAAAAGCCTCTTTAACGGACCCTGCGGCGGTACCCATGACGGGTTGTGCGAAATCAGTGAAGCTGATGAAATTCCCTGCGCCTGGCATCAGATTTATCACAGGCTGCAGGCCCAGGGTCGGCTTGACCGGATTTTGAACATTCAGGCAGTCATGTCCTGGCAGACCACCCCATGCCGGCCGATCATCCAGGAACCTTACCGGGAGCGTTACTATAGGCATTCAGAAAAATAATTTCGCTGCGTTATCGGTTGGGGATGGCCGAATTAGTGTTTGAACGAAAACTCCTGTCCAGATGAAATTCGAATATCGAAATCCGAAATTCGAAACAAATTCAAAACTCAAATGTCTGAATGACCCAAACGATCTGCCAGGCAATGCGCCGTTTTGAACATTTGGGTTTGTTATTTGGGGAATTGTTTCGGATTTCGCGCTTCGAATTTCGAAATTTAAGATAGAGAGAAAGGGTTTCCGTTCAGGCACTAATTATATGCATCGGCGGATGTGCTTTGCAGACGAACCCAAATCCATCTCAATCCAGTGGATTTATCTACTTCCGACAGCCTGACTTTGATGAAAGGTAAAAAAAAGCCGGGTCGTCTAAAGGAAACAAAACGGGTCTTTTTGTTCAAAAATGTTCAGACCATGGCTGTATGCGCACGCCAGACACCCCCCACATACCGGACGCAATGAACACTGCCGGCATTCGGCGCAACCGGATCGATATCGGCTGGCAATGTCCGAGTCATATATCTCTTCCAGGTTTTGTGTCAGTAAACTGCCGATGGGCGATGGGAACTTTCTGCAGGCATGAACGTCGCCGTCCGAAAGAACGGACAGAAAATTGAAGGCTGCACCGCATCCAAAGCCGGTGCAGCCACCGAAGGGTTCCATGCCTTTGTGGTGCAGCAGAACATTGATAAGGTTATCTTTCAGGCCGAGAACCGGATTTTCTTTTGAGGCATTGAGGTAGTTTTCAAGAAAAGAAATGTAGTCCTGTTTGCCCGGAAGCTCAAGGGATGCTCCTTCGCCCACCTGTGCCAGACGGTTGAAGTAAAAAACATCGGCTCTGCCCCGCAATCGCTCACCAAGGGGAATGACCTGCTGGTGGTTATCACGCGTCAGTGTGAGCATGACCATTGAATAGACATCAAGATCCCGGAGCAGATCCAGAAAGTCCATCACCCGGTTAAAATGACCGTTTCCCCGGATAAAATCATTATATTCAGGCAGTCCCTCCAGGCTCACCTGAAAAAAATCGGGCGGCTGGATCGCGATCAACGCCTCGATCTGCTTCCGCGGCGCAGGATTGCCGAGAATGGCCAATGAAAAGCCAAGATTTGAGGCAGCCCTGTATATATCGAAAAAATCGGGATGCAGCAGCGGATTTCCTCCGGTAAAGGAAATCTGTCCCTTTACGTGCTTTTTGCGGCAAAACCGGTCCAGGTCATCAAGAATTTTCAATGCCGCATGAAGACTGAGGGCGGACCGGTCACTGCGATCATAGCAATGCCGGCAATGAAGATCGCAGGCCTGCGTGATATGCCATTGCATCGTAAATGCCGGAGATGTCAGGATCTGTTCGCCGGACCAGGATAGGCGCTCGATGACGGGAAAATCCCGTCGAATGCGGGACCGGGGAACAAAAAGTATTCCGGTTTCAGCGGCACGCTCTATGGCCGCATTTACGGCAGCAACCGGTAAATCACCAATCCGCGCCACCTCTTTGGAATCAATCTCCTCGACAATCATTTTGAGTACCAGAAGATCCTCGGCAGAGGCGGCCCTTGCGCGAACCTCCCCATCAGCGGGATGCTTCCAGATCAAAACGAATTCATCACCCGGCTCGGGAACGACCGAATTCGATGAGATCAGACAGTCCGTCAACTGTTTCCAGGCAAGCGCCAAAAGTTGCAGGGTGGGGTTGATGGCGATCTCATGCAACTGATCCGGAATCGCGATTTCCTGCTGTTTGGTTTGCAAAATATGCCACTCCAGGCGGGCAAGGTCGGGAAGGAATTCGGGGATATCGGTGCTGTCGCTGTAAAACAGCATTCTGTTCGAAAACCGGTCCGGATTTTCGTCATCCGGGCATTCGGAAATAATTCTGTCCCAGGCATCGGCATCCAGAAAGGACCGGCATGCAGGAAAAATTTTTGTAAAGTCAGATCGGTTCATAGGCGTATTTCATGACAGGCAAAGGATGGCAATTAGACTGTTATCATATGGATACGCATGAAAAGAAGTGGTCAAAATTTGGGTAGTGATGCGTGAAAATTTATAACGCATCGAATGAGCGCTGAATGTTTGGATAGTGCCACCTGCACTATGTTTTACTGCTTTTTGACACCGCCTCAGCCCGTTCCGGGCTGGGTTGTTGTGGTCGTTTGGGTGCCACCTGCACCCTGTTTTGATCCGGATCAACCGCTTTGGGTACTACCTGTACCCGGTTTGGATCCCGATCAGGCGCCTGAGCCCTGCGGATTGCAACCCGATATAAGGACCGCACCCGATACCAGGCTGGATATACAGAGCCCTGCCAGGAGTTGTTTCAAGTGATTCCTGTCCATGATGTCCTCCAAAAAGCCACGCCATCCTTTACCTGTTTGTACTGTAATGAATTTCTGAAGCCGGGTCAATTGGATATCATTCATAAGACATTAATGGATTTAAAGCATCAGGGTCCCGTAGGCCCGCTGATGAATCGGGATTGCCCTGGTCCGAATATCGGAGAAAGGGCAATCCCGGCAACAAGTCACTGAAACTGTTGTACGGCTTTACCTATGAAATCGATGATTTCCTTGCCCTTGAATCCCTTTCCGTCGAGATCCTTGACATATGCATCCAGGATCGGCGTGACAGCGGCCTTCCATCTGGCGCTTTCCTTGCTGTCCTGGCCGTAAATTTGTCCACCCTGATCCAGCATATATTTCAGGCCGACCATATCGCTGCTGTCCCATGCCTCGCCGTGTTTGACAATCCATTCGGCATTGATGGCTTCGATGGTCTTCCGAATCTCCGGGGAAAGGGAGTTCCAGCGGTCCTTGTTCATGACCACAAAAAAAGAAGTGGTATAGGCGGATGAAAAATTGGCCGTCCCGAATCGTACCACTTCCCCCAGTTTCCAGCCTTTGTTGGATTCAAGAGGATAAACCGATCCGTCCACAACCCCTTTTTGAAGCATTTCATAGGTTTCGGGCATGGCCTTGGCGACCGGGGTTCCTCCCAGGGCCTTGACCACATCGGCACTGGTGCCGGTGCTTCTGAATTTGAGGCCTTTCATGTCTTCCAGCTTCAGGATGGGTCTGTCCTTGGAAAAAACCAGGCCCGGACCGTGCGCATGCAGATACATGACCTGTGTATCCGCCATTTCCGCGGGTTTGTAATGGGCATAGACATGATTGATGACCCTGGTGGCCGAAACCCCGCTGGTATACCCAAACGGTAGATCCACGGCCAGCATCACCGGGAACCGTCCGGGAGTATAGGCGAGGCAGGAAAATCCGATGTCGGAAAGTCCTTCGACCACGCCGTCATAGGTCTGATTGGCCTTGGTCAGAGTTTGTCCCGGAAAAAATTCGATTTTGACCTGGCCGTTGGTCCGCTTTTCGACTTCCCTGGACCATTCATCCGCCAGAACGCTTTGAATATGGGAGGGTGGAAAAAAAGAACTGTATGTCAGTTTAACCGGGTCGGCCCAAACAGCGGTTGTAACGGCGAACAGGAGCAAGGCCAGGCATACGGTTGGCAGCGGAAAACAAAATTTACGGGTCATCTTCAATTCCTTTCGTGTTATGGATTCATCAGTCAAAGTCCGGACGGGATGGATCAATAAAATTTTCCGGAATTCATTGTCAAGGTTTTTCGAGCAACGGATGGATTTTCAGCGAAGTTGGTTGCAATTTCATCCGGCAGATTCCGGATTCGAAACCTGACAGATTTTAGATATATCATGTGCTGTATGCCCTCTTTTCCCGAAAATTGTAACTATGTCGGTTGAATGATTGTTTTCTTCCCAAAACGGAAGCGTCTCTTATGGTTTTGAGGGTAACAGCCTCGTTTGTTGGATCAAGCAGACGCTCCAGAGACGCGCGGCTTGCACCCATTTTATGTGCCATTGATGTTTTTGACAGACAGTTTTCTTCCATCATTCCCTTGATCTGAAAAGCGATCACTTCCTTGATTGCCCATTCCGTGCATTCATCAAGAATCCCCTCTGCTTCCAGGAATGAATCAAAAGTGCTGCCCATGTGTTTGTTTGTCATAACATACCTTTCAGTTTGGACAATCCGGCTTGTGCCAATTTCAAATCGTTTGCCGGCGTTTTCTGGCTTTTTTTGATAAAGCCATGCAAAAGGACTATGGTGTTTTCAGGTATGGTGAAAAGCACCAGGCGGTTCGGCCTTCCATATCCGTTCTGACTTTCCATATATCCGGGTCCAACTATCGAACCAATGGCATCCCGACAGGCCAGCCATATTGAACCTTTTTCATGCTCTTCCCGATGATCTTTCTGTCTTCCCTGACAAGTCCTTTCAGCCAATGACGGACAGGCTGGTTATTTCTTTCGGAACGATAAAAAATCACTGATAGCCTTAGTATCTTACGTTTTAAGTTCGTGTTTTTTGTGGCAGAAAAAATGTCGATTGTTACAGGCTCAGGTTTCCAGCAAGGTTGGGAATAACCACCATCTCTTTCAGTTTGAGTCCCAAAGTAATTACC
>JBFXFK010000087.1:0-20047 GCA_050179135.1 Desulfatirhabdiaceae bacterium
AATGCCCATGCATTTGCCGGCTATTTGATGGATTCCGGTGTTCGGCTCATTTCAAATGGAACGGACAACCATATGATGCTGGCCGATCTGACCGGTCTGAATATCACGGGAAAAGGTGCAGAGGATGTATTGGGCCGTTCCGGCATGACTGTCAACAAGAACGCCATACCCTTTGAAACCCGGAGTCCCCAGGTGACCAGCGGAATTCGAATCGGAACCCCTGCCGTCACATCCCGGGGCATGAAAGAACCGGAAATGGCGACAATTGCGCAAATGATGGTGTCTGTCCTGAAAAATCCGACAGACGAAACCCTGATTGCAAAGACCCGAAAACAGATTCGTGATCTGTGTGACGCGTTTCCGATTTGCCGGTAATCACGTATTAGGGACAGAGGCACCTATAGTTCTATACTTTGAACGGTCACAATCTGCTGGTTCTATATACAGAAATCAGAAGCCAGAATAAATAGGGAATGGTTGCTGCTTATAAAAAGCTATCGTCACATGAGAAGACATGAATACATGACATCGATCATCGTTTCGGCCACGCCGGGTTTCCGTCCCCGTGTGAACCCGTCCCGGTTGAAAGAAAACCCATGAAATGCCCGACTGACCGGCCTTCATGGGAAGCATATTTTATGGATATCGCCTGTCTGGTGGCCAGAAGATCAACCTGCACCCGGCGGTCTGTCGGAGCGGTTATTGTCAAGGATCGCCGGATTTTGACGACCGGATACAATGGCGCGCCGGCCGGACTGCCGCATTGCACCGATATCGGATGCCTGCGGGAAAAACTGAATGTCGCATCCGGCGAACGGCATGAACTGTGCCGGGGGATTCATGCCGAACAGAACGCCATCATTCAGGCGGCGCTTCATGGAGTATCCATTCGGGGCGGCATTCTTTTCTGCACCAATCATCCCTGTTCCATCTGTTCAAAAATGCTGGTCAATGCCGGTATCGCGCAGATTTATTATGGCGAAGGGTATCCGGACGAGCTCTCCATGAGCATCCTGAAAGACTCGGAAATCCGGTTGATTCATTTCCCGTTTGCGCATGAGGGAAAAACGGTATGAAATGCCCGTTTTGTGGTCAGATGGAAAACCGGGTGACAGACTCCCGAATCTGGAAAGAAGGCGAAGGCATTCGACGCAGAAGGGAATGTATTCATTGCGGCAAGCGATTCACAACCTTTGAATACATTGAAGCCGTACCCCTGATGATTGTCAAAAAAGACGGCAGACGGGAGCCATACAGCCGGGATAAAGTGCGCCACGGAATCCTGAAGGCCTGTGAAAAGCGAAACATCAGCATGGATGTGATCGATGATTTTTTGGATGCACTGGAGCGGGACATTCGGGGTACGGGCAAAAAGGAAGTTTCGACATCCCATATCGGCGAAACAATCATGGCCAGACTGCATGATCTGGATGATATCGCCTATGTCCGGTTTGCCTCGGTGTATCGGGAGTTCAAGGATGTAAATGATTTTGTTGAAGAACTGAAAATTATTTTGTCCAATCAGCATAACGGGAGCCCAATCCGGTGATCGTCCAGGAAACGCTGATGAAACGGGCCCTGGCCCTGGCCCGGCTGGGCGCCGGGTATACATCTCCCAACCCCATGGTCGGTGCTGTGGTGGTCAACAACGGGATCATTGTGGGAGAAGGGTATCATCAGGCGTATGGCGAGCACCATGCCGAGGTCAATGCATTGAACCAGGCCGGGGAAAAGGCGGTCGGTGGCACACTGTATGTGACCCTGGAACCCTGTAACCACACCGGCAGAACACCGCCCTGTACCCAAAAAATTCTGGATTCGGGCATTTCCCATGTCATCCTGGCCATGTCGGATCCCAATCCGGATGTTGCAGGGGGTGGTGCAGCGTATTTGATATCCCGGGGTGTTGCGGTCATCAATGGTGTCTGTGAAACAGAAGCCAGAGAGTTGAATGAGGCATTCATTACCCATAAAATTACAGGAAGACCCTTTGTAACCCTCAAGGTTGCCGCAACCCTGGATGGCCGTATTGCCACACGGACCCGGGATGCCCGATGGGTCAGCGGACCGGAATCCAGACACCGGGTTCATGAACTTCGCCATGAAGTGGATGCCATTCTGGTGGGCTCCGGAACCGTTCATGCGGATGATCCGGAGTTGACGGCCCGAATTCCGTCTTCACCCGATGGCAGGCCGGCCAAAGATCCGGTTCGAATCATTCTGGATACCCGCTTGTCCATATCGGATTCGGCCCGGGTTCTGCACCTGAATTCTTCTGCGGAAACCCTGATTGTTGTCGGAAAGGATGTTCCGCTCAGTCGCAGACACCTGATCGAAAAGCCGGGTGTCCGGTTCCTGGAGGCGGAAACAGCGGATGACCACATCGATCTGCCCGGACTGATGCAGCAACTGGGAGGGATGGGAATTGGCAGTGTGCTGATAGAGGGCGGCAGCCAGGTGGCTGGTTCGGCGCTTCGGGCCGGCATTGTGGATAAAATTATTTTTTTCTATGCCCCCAAACTGACTGGCGGAGATGACGGCGTTCCCATATGCGCGGGAAAAGGACCCGAGCGGATGGCGGATTGCATTCATCTGAAAAAACTGTCGATGGATCGCACCGGAGACGATATCATGGTCATCGGATACACGAAATAACCCATGTTTACTGGAATCATCGAGGGAATGGGTGCTCTGGCATCGATTCAGACAACCGGAGAAGGCAGGCGCTTCACAATTCATTCGGATTTTGATCTTCAGGAAACCCGTATCGGTGACAGCGTTGCCGTAAATGGCGTTTGTCTGACCGTGACAGACATTGGCCCAAAACGGTTTTTGGCCGATGTTTCGCCCGAAACCCTGGCCCGGTCAACATTCATGAAAGCCAGAATCGGTGACCGCGTCAATCTGGAACGGGCCCTGCGTCTGTCGGACCGGCTGGGCGGACATCTGGTCTCCGGCCATATCGACGGGGTTGGCGCTGTGCATCGAAAAACAAAAAAAGGCAATGCCTGGATTATTTCTGTCAGCATACCCGAATCATTGTCACGGTATATCATTCAAAAAGGCTCGGTTGCCGTGGATGGTGTCAGTTTGACGGTGAATCAGGTGACCGCGACCCATTTTGAAGTCAGCATCATTCCGCATACCGCCGGATTGACAACCGTTGGAATCAAGTCTCCGGGAGACGCCGTGAATATCGAAACCGACATGATCGGAAAATATGTCGAGCGATTCCTCCTGCCGTATGGCCATAAACCGGGCTCCGGAGCATCATCGGTGGACATGTCGGTTCTGGCCCGATCCGGATTTTTATGAGTTTGTCGTATATATCCGTTATATCCTTTTTAATCCAATTTTATGAAATTGGACCATTATTGCAATACCACAGGGAGTTGTAGAAACCGAATGGCAAAACTGACGATTGAACAGGCGATAGATGACATCAGGGCCGGAAAAATGGTCATACTGGTTGATGATGAAGATCGGGAAAATGAAGGCGATCTAACCGTCGCCGCTGAAAAAGTAACGCCGGAAATTATCAATTTCATGGCAAAATTTGGTAGAGGTCTGATTTGCCTGTCCATGACGGGCGAAAAAATTGACAGCCTGGAATTGCCCATGATGGTGAAGGACAACCGGTCCCCGTTCAACACCGGTTTTACGGTATCCATAGAGGCCAGCAAGGGTGTCACAACCGGTATATCGGCTGCGGACCGCGCGATAACCATTCTGACCGCGATTGCCGATGACGCCAAACCGGGCGATCTGGTGAGCCCGGGCCATATTTTTCCCCTGCGCGCCCGAAAAGGCGGGGTCACGGTCCGGACCGGCCAGACGGAAGGATCGGTTGATCTGGCCAGACTTGCCGGATTGAAGCCTGCCGGTGTCATCTGTGAAATCATGGATGATGATGGCACCATGGCCCGAATGCCGTCTTTGGAGAAATTCAGTGAAATACATGGCATTGGCATCTGTACGATCGCCGATCTGATCGAATACCGCATGCGGACCGAATCGTTTGTTCATCGGGCGGTTGAAACAACGATTCCCACAACGTATGCCGGTGAATTCCGGACGGTTGTCTATGAAAATGATATCGATGATCTGCTGCATGTCGCCCTGATCAAGGGCGACATCCTGCCGGATCAGCCGGTCCTGGTTCGCGTTCACTCCGAATGCATGACCGGCGATGTGTTCGGCTCCATGCGATGTGACTGCGGGGATCAACTGCACCGGGCCATGGAAATCATCAATCGCGAAGGCCGGGGTATCATTTTGTATATCCGTCAGGAGGGCCGGGGTATCGGCCTGATCAACAAACTCAAGGCTTATGTCCTGCAGGACAAGGGACTGGATACCGTGGATGCCAATATTGAACTGGGTTTTCAGCCGGATATGCGCAATTATGGTATCGGCGCTCAGGTGCTGGTGGATTTGGGCGTTCGAAAAATGCGTCTGCTGACCAACAATCCCAAAAAAATGATTGGCCTTCAGGGATATGGACTCAGCGTTGTTGAACAGATTCCGATTGAAATCGAGCCCAATGAATTCAACCGGTGCTATCTGGAATGCAAACAGAATCGCATGGGCCATATGCTTCATATCGACAATCGGCCGTAACAGAATACATCAGACTGAAGGGTCAAGACTGAAGGCTGAAGGGAGAAGGCAGCAGCATAATTTAATTGTGTCAGACTTCTATTTTTTGACTTCGACCTTCAGCCTTTGAGCCTTCACCCTTTAATTTTGGAGGAACCCATATGCCAAACCTGATTGAAGCCAACTTGCTTGCCGAGGGCAAAAAATTCGCCATCATTGCCAGCCGGTTTAATGATTTTATTACCGATCGGCTGGTTGGCGGCGCAGTGGATGCGCTCAACCGGTCCGGTGCACTGGATCAGAATATTGATATTGTCAAAGTTCCGGGGGCCTTTGAAATTCCCCTGGTCGCAAAAAAAATAGCGGCCAAAAAAAAATATGACGCCATCATTTGTCTGGGTGCGGTCATCCGGGGCTCTACGCCCCATTTTGAATACGTAAGCGCCGAAGCGTCCAAGGGAATCGCCATGGTGGGGCTGGAATATGGCATACCGGTCATTTTTGGAATTCTGACCACAGACACCATCGAGCAGGCCATCGAACGCGCCGGAACAAAAGCGGGCAACAAGGGATGGAGTTCTGCCATTTCGGCCATTGAAATGGCCAATCTGATGGACGTCATCGATCGGGATTAAGATATGGGAAATCGGCGAAAGTCCAGGGAGATGGCAATCCAGGCGCTTTACTATATGGATTCGGCAAACAGTTTTTCTGAGCGCAGTTTGATTCTGTTTTGCCAGAATTTCAATACTCCGGAATCGGTGTTGCCATTTTTATTGAAACTCGTTCGCGGCGTTGTGGAAGCACGAAATGACATCGATGCCCTTATCGAACGGTTTTCCAGCAACTGGAAGGTTCCCCGAATGACCTGTGTGGATCGAAATGTTCTGCGAATTGCCGTATTTGAGATGTGCTGCTGCGATGATATTCCGGTCAAGGTTTCCATCAATGAAGCCATTGATCTGGGGAAAAAATATGGCAGCGATGAATCGGGTGCATTTGTGAATGGTATTCTGGACAGTATTCGAATCGCCATGGATCAGGATCCGATACATATCGATATTTCCCGGGAATCCTGGGAACGGATCAACCGAATTTCTCTGCCGGATTTGTGGGAGTCAACCATACTGCCCCCGGCGCCGGTTTATCAGTCTCATCGCAATGGGCCAATGACTGAAAATGATGAGTTTGAGAATGACATCATGTCCTGGACGGACGAATCGGAACCCGGAGAGGATGCGGCAGGCAGGCCCAAAAGGCGGACGATCGTGAAATCCTCTGCAGACAAACGGATGAAGCGATGATGCCGGCCTCCTTTTTAATTGGCCTATGAAATCAGATGAAGTATATTGTCAAGGAGAACTGACGTGATCATCAAATCGCTGGTTGTTGGGCCGATAATGGCCAATTGTTTTATACTGGGCTGTGAGAAAACGCATAAAGCCGTGGTGATCGATCCCGGAGCCGAATCTGGCAAAATTCTGATGGCCCTGGCAAACCTGAAACTGACCGTTGAATATATCATCAATACCCACGGTCATTTTGATCATGTTGGCGCCAATAAAAAAATGAAAGAAGTTACAGGCGCCAAACTGCTGATTCATAAACTGGATGAACCCATGCTGTCCATGCTGTCCACCACAGCCGCAGCATTCGGTCTTTCGGCGGAAAACTCGCCACCGGCGGACCAGACCATCGAGGATGGTGATACCATTCAATTTGGCGACATTACCCTGACCGTGATTCACACCCCGGGACATACGCCTGGCGGTATATCACTTTTCTGTGATGACAGTGTTTTTGTCGGTGATACCCTTTTTGAAGGATCCATTGGCCGTACCGATTTCCCCGGAGGAGACTATGGCACACTGATTTCCAGCATTCAGAAAAAACTGTTTCCGCTGGGTGATCATGTTACCGTGTACTGCGGGCACGGATCGGAAACAACCATTGGAAAAGAAAAACGTTTCAATCCATTTGCAGGACTCAGATAGTATGGACTATTTTCTTTCAGAAAATTAATTTCGCAAGGCAGCAGGGAAGGAATAGGCCTTTTTTCGGCCATTCCCGACCGATAACGCAGCGAAATTATTTTTCTGAAAGTCTATAAAACCAGGAGGCTATGGCAACCACCAACTTTTGACCATATAGAGGAAAAAACCATATGAGCAAACCGACTCCAAAAAAGAAAATATCGCCCAAGAAAAAAGAAACCGGAAAAAAATCAACACCCGCAAAAAATCATATGGATGAAAGCATGTCTGACGGTGTGTCTCCAGCAGCGCCTGTAGAAAAGTCAGTTGTCGACAAAATTACGGATACGCCGGTAGAGAAAAAGCCCATCACCCGGGCGGAACTGATTTCAAGGCGATTTGACAGTCAGTATGTCGCACAGCCGGTTACGGTTGCCGCCACAAAACCGGACATTCCCGAAGCGCCACCGTTTATTTCATCAACAACCGATGAAGAATATCAGCGCATAAAGGCCGTGTTGTTCAGGCAGTTTGATTTCAAGGAAGCTGCGGCTGCATTTGAGAAGGCTGAGATAGAACGGCTGGCGGCGGAAAAGGCCGAGGCAGAACGACTGGAGGCGGAACGGATCGCGGCAGAGAAAGCGGAAGCCGAAAGAATCGCAGCCGAGAAAGCCAGGATTGAGGCGGAACGTCTGGAGGCCGAACGAATTGCCGCCGAGAAAGCGGAAGCCGAAAGAATCGCAGCCGAGAAAGCCAGGATCGAAGCGGAACGCCTGGAGGCGGAACGGATCGCGGCAGAGAAAGCGGAAGCCGAAAGAATTGCTGCCGAGAAAGCCAGAATCGAAGCCGAACGGATTGCAGCGGAAAAAGCCGAGGCCGCGCGCCTGGAGGCGGAACGGATTGCCGCAGAAAAAGCGCGAATTGAAAAAGCCAAAGCAGAACTCGAAGCCATGAAGCTGGCACAATCCAGGGAAAAAACATCCTCTGTAACCTATGAAAAACCCAAAACAAAAAAAGGTGACGATGCCATGGACAAATCAATCAAAATGATGGCCGGGGGCGTGTTGGCATTATTTTTGTTGCTGTGTGTCTCAAGTTTTTCCAATACGGGTAAATATTATATCAAAACCACCAGCAGCGGAATCGATATCTGGCAGGGCCGGTTTTCGCCAATGGGCGAAAAATTGATGCTGTCGCTCCCCGGCCTTCAGGCGCCGGAAACACATGGGGCAACCTATTCCAAAAAAGAAATCTATCCGATTATTTTTGAATATTATCTGGAAAAAACGGACGCACTGATCAAAACCGCCGACTATTCAACCATTGAAGCCATTCGCGCCCAAATGAACCAGGCCAGACCCTATGCAATCACCCAGTCACACAAACAGGCGGTTGATATCCGCCTGAATGGTCTGGATCAAATGCTTGAATTGTACAAGGCCGATGTCTTTGCCAGTTATGGCACCCTGGAAGGCTATCAGGCGGCCAGGGATATTCTGGTTCAGGCCAGAACAATGACCCAATATGGGCAACAAACGGAAACCATAGATAAACGGTTGGCTGCCATTGAGGCGGCCATGGATCAACTGACGGCAGTTGAAAGCCCGGAACAACCTGCCAATCCGAAATGATACCGGTATAGACAACCCAATGCAGGACAGGAACCGTAAATCGTGACAATCGGGTTTTGACCGGTTACGATTTGCGGTTCTTGATTTACATGGGAATACAGTGATATCTGCCAGGTTGTGTACAGTAAACGCGAATGAATCATTCCGGATGGTTTAGCCCCAGGGGTGAAATAGACAGCGAACCGCAAAATATCGAACAAGGAACCGCAGAAGGATGAATACGGCTTGCAGCGGTCCGGCCAAGCAGTCAGGTAGGCCAAACTACCGGCCAACCTGACCTACCGGCTACCAGCAATTTCAGCGGGACGCGGGTAGGTCAGGGTGCCGCGGTTTTTTTGCGGCTCCCTGACACCATGCTTCTGTACGAACGACTCATATCTCAATTCTGAACGTATTTTCACCGTAAAAGCCAACGGGTAGGAGGAGGAAATTTTGAATAAACGACTATTTTTCTGTTCGATTCTGTTTGCAGTACTGCTGGCAGCCACTGGTCTTTGGGCTGCGGACAGCACCCTGCCTGCGCCTGCGTCGGACATGTTTCCGGAAACCAGCTTCCGGTTTGATCCGGTTGTCGAAGGATCCGAAGTGATTCACGATTTTGTGGTTCACAACAAAACTGCGGACGAAATGACGATTCATCAGGTCAAAACCGGCTGAGGATGCACCGCGGTCTCGTATTCGAGACAAATCCCTGCCGGCGGCGAGGGAAAAATTACGTTGAAAGTGGACACCAGCGGATATGGTGGAACACTTCTCAAGAAAAGCATCATTGTCGAAACCAGCAATCCGGTTCAACCCAGTGTTACCCTTCTGATCAGCGGCGATGTGGAAAAATTTGCGGTGATAACACCCAATAAGCTGTTTCTTCGGGGAAAACCCGGCGAAACATTGAAAGGCGCCCTGACCGTTGTTCCAGAGCCAAAATATCCATTTAAAATAATAGGAACCCGCGCCAAAATTGGAGAAGGCATTCAATACCACGTGGACGAAACGACTGTTGACGGAAAACAACAGTTCATTCTGAATGTCACGGCCGAAAGAAAACTGCCCGGCCGGTTTTTTGATGTCATTTATCTGAAAACAGACAGTGCGGTCCGATCGGAACTGCCAATTACCGTATATGGTCAGGTGATGGACCCCGCAGCGGCTCTCGGCCCCCGGAAACCGGAGGGTCCTGGCGGTGCGATGCCACTACCAGCTCCTTCAGAGGCCAAGCCCAAACCATGAAAATGAACATACGGGTTGTTGCCTTTGACTGCGACGGCGTCATGTTTGACACCAAAGAGGTCAACCGGGAATACTACGATCAGATTTTGAGGCATTTTGACAAACCGGAGATGACGCCGGATCAGCTCGAGCTGGCCCATATGCACATGGTGGAAAAGGTACTCTCCATCCTGTTTACGGATCCGGAAGAATTTGAGGCGGCCATGCGCTACCGGCTTCAAATGCCCTATTTACCGCTGTTGGCAAAAATGAAAATGGAGCCCGAACTGAAGCCGTTGCTGCAATCGTTGCGCCCCGATTACAAAACCGCCATTGCAACCAACCGGACAAATACCATCCAGGAAGTTCTAAGGGTTTTTGATCTGAAATCGGATTTTGATCTGGTGGTCAGCGCGCTGGATGTTCCCAGGGCCAAACCATACCCGGATATTCTGATTCGCATCGTGGATCATTTTGATGTGGCGCCTCACGAGATTATCTATATCGGCGATTCCGAACTGGATGAAGCCGCTGCAAAGGGGGCAGGCGTGCCGTTTGTCGCCTATCAGAATCCGGCGCTGGATGCCCGGTTTCATATCACCAGCCTGAAAGAGGTCGAACAAATTTTAAAATGATGCCGGAATTTGGAAATGCCGGCATTCCGGCATTATGCATAATCGTGTAATTTCAGCATCCCGGCGGACCGATATCCCGGCCTTTTATATGGACTGGTTCATGCAGCAAATCCGCCAGGGTTTTTTTGAGGTCCGGAACCCCTATAATCAGAAAATATCCCGTATTTCAAGCCTTCCGGAGGATGTTCACACCCTGGTATTCTGGTCAAAGAATTATGCCGGATTTCTGCATGGGGGATATGCGGATCAGTTGATCTCAGCCGGCTATCGGCTTTTTTTCAATTTTACCGTCAATTCCGAATCCGCTCTGCTGGAGCCTCATGTTCCGCCGCTGTCTGAACGCCTCAACCAGATGATCCAGCTCGGCCGCCTGGTCGATCCCCGGTGTATCTACTGGCGATTCGATCCGATATGCGTTTATAAAAATGCCAATGGCGATGAAACCGACAATATGACTGATTTTGTCCGGATTGCCGATGCGGCCGCCTCGGCAGAAATCACCACCTGCATCGTCAGTTTTCTGGATATTTATGCCAAGGTCAGCAAACGGGCCAATGCAGCAGGCATTTTTTTTATCGAACCGCCATTGACGCGTCGGGTTGAGATTCTGACCGGCCTGGAGCAGATTCTTTCTGCCCGGGGCATTGGCCTTTATACCTGCTGTGAAAATGACGTTCTTGACAGGTTGCCGGAACAATCCAAAATCAGAAAAAGTTCATGCATTCCCAACCACCTGCTGCTTCAGATATATGGCGGAAATGTTTCCCTGCAACCGGACACGGGCCAGCGAATCAAACAGGGTTGCGGGTGCCGGGTGTCCACCGACATCGGCTCCTACCGGCTTCACCCCTGTTTTCACAACTGCCTGTTCTGTTATGCCAATCCGGCGCCATTTCCGGGATAACCGAATGAATATCGGTCCGCTGGTTCTGACCCGCCCGACAGTCATGGCGCCGCTGGCCGCCATTACCGACCTGCCATTCCGGCTGATGGTCAAACGGGCCGGATGCGGTCTGGTCTGTTCCGAAATGATCAGCGCCAACGGGCTCATATACGGATCAGCCAAAACCCGAAAAATGCTGGATACCCGTCCGGAAGAATTTCCGCTGTCCGTCCAGATTTTCGGGTCAGACCCGGATCTGATGGCCCGGGCTGCCGTTATTGCAGAGGAATCCGGCGCCGCGATTCTGGATATCAATTTTGGCTGTTCGGTTAAAAAGGTGATCAAAACCGGGGCAGGCGCCGCCCTCATGAAAGAACCTCAAAAAGCCGTGCACCTCCTGGATGCGGTCAGAAAAGCCATTGGCATTCCCCTGACCATCAAAATCAGAAGCGGCTGGAATCCATCCGGCCTTGAGGCCATAACACTTGCCAAAATCGCACAGGATACCGGGGTGGATGCCATTGCCGTTCATCCGCGAACAGCGCTACAGGGGTTTCGGGGTGAAGCGGACTGGCGTATTATCGCTGCGGTCAAACAGGCGGTTCAGATTCCGGTTATCGGTAACGGAGACATTGTGTCGGCCGAATCTGCTGTAAAAATGCTGCGCGAAACCGGTTGTGACGCTGTCATGGTCGGCCGTCATGCCATTGGAAATCCCTGGATATTTGAGCAGATACACCATGCATGTGATGGCATTCCGGTTCCACCGGTGGATTGCCTAATGCGAACCAACATGATGCTGTCTTATCTGCATGAATCTGTGCTATATTGGGGAGAATCACTGGCATGCCGAATGATGCGCTCCAGGCTGGGCTGGTTTGTTCACGGCATGCCTCACAGTTCGGGGTTTCGGGAGTCGATCCGCCATTTATCCAGTGAAACCGAAGCCCATGACCGGATTATGGATTATATGCAGTTGAAAGGATCACATTATGCCTGAACATCATGTATCGGATATTTCAAAACGAACCCGGGAAATGAGTTCGTTTATCGTGATGGATGTGCTGGAAAAAGCCTGTGACATGGAATGCCGGGGAGACCATATCGTGCATCTGGAAGTGGGCGAACCCGACTTCGATACGCCGGACTGCATCAAGGAAGCGGCCTGCAAAGCCATTATGGACGGATTTACCCATTACACCCACAGCCTGGGACTTCTGGAGCTTCGTGAAGCCATCTGCGCATATTATTTTGACACGTATCGGGTGACAGTCCATCCGGATCAGATTGTGGTGTCATCCGGCACATCCCCCACCATGTTCATGCTGTTTTCCGCACTTTTGGAACCCGGCGACGAGGTCATCATATCCAATCCGCATTATGCCTGTTATCCCAATTTTATCCGTTTTGTGGATGGCGTCCCCGTAGCGGTTCCGGTGTATGAGGCGGACGGGTTCCAGTATCGGACAGAGGCCATTCAGGAAAAAATATCGCCCCGAACCCGGGCCATTTTTATCAATTCGCCATCCAATCCCACCGGAAATCTGCTGACAGAAGACCGGATGACAGAAATTGCGGGTCTGTCGCCCTATATCGTGTCGGATGAAATTTATCATGGTCTGGTATATGACGGGAAGGAACATTCGATCCTCGAATTTACGGATCACGCCTTTGTATTGAACGGTTTTTCAAAGTTGTATGCCATGACCGGGCTGCGACTGGGATACGTGATTGCCCCCAAACACTTTATCCGGCCCATTCAGAAAATTCATCAGAATTTTTTCATTTCCGCCAATTCCATGGTTCAGAAGGCCGGTATCGCAGCCCTGAAACATGCCGGACCGGATGTGCTGCGGATGAAAACGATTTATGATGAAAGACGGCAATTCATGATCAAACGGCTTAGGGAAATCGGGCTTGGCATCACCGTAGAGCCCACCGGGGCGTTTTATGTGTTTGCCAATGCCGGCCATATTTCTTCCGATTCATATCAACTGGCGTTTGACATCCTCAAAAATGCCCGGGTCGGGGTTGCACCGGGAATCGATTTCGGAACCGGTGGCGAAGGGTATCTGCGGTTTTCTTACGCCAATTCAATCGAGAACATCGCCGAAGGCATGAACCGCCTGGAAGCCTATCTGAAGATCAGAGGTCAGGAAGGAATCTGAACCAGCCCATCATGAAAATAATTTCTGCCGAATTCATCAAAAGTGCGACCCAGCCGGTCCATTATCCGGAGGGAGATCTGCCTGAAATTGCGTTTATCGGCCGATCCAATGTGGGCAAGTCGTCCATGATCAATCGCCTGGTCAATCGAAAGCATCTGGTTAAAACAAGTTCCACGCCGGGGTGTACCCGTCTGATCAATTTTTTTGATATTAACGGCCAGTTCCGGCTTGTGGATCTGCCTGGATATGGTTTTGCAAGAACATCGATATCGGAAAAAAAAGCCTGGAAAATCATGATCGAAACGTATCTGTCCGGTAGAACCTGCCTTCGGTGCGTCGTAATGATCATTGACATCCGCCGTGATCCGGATACAAAGGACCGAATCATGAAAGACTGGCTGGATCAGTATAACATCCCCATTGTTCCGGTGGTGACCAAGGCAGACAAGCTGACGATTGCCAACCAGCGCCGTCAGTCCAAACAGATTGCCGATGCGTTTGGCTTCATTCAGGAAAATATGGTCGTGTTTTCGGCCAGAACATCGCTGGGCGTTGCGTCGGCATGGGCAGCCATTTCACCCTGGCTGGGTCAGCCGGATATTTTCGATACACAATCCCCGGATGGATTGACAGCGGAGGCGCAAAATGAATCAACTTCCTGAAGATAACGAAAATTATCGCTGCGGATTTGTGACCATCATCGGGGCGCCCAATGTGGGAAAGTCCACCCTGCTCAATCACCTGACGGGCCAAAAGATTTCCATCACATCCAACAAGCCGCAGACGACCCGAAACCGGGTTACGGGAATTGTTCATCGGCCGTCTTCCCAGTTGATTTTTCTGGATACGCCGGGCATTCATAAAGCGGACGGCAGACTTCATGAGCGAATCGTCAGTCAGGCACTGGCCGCCATCAGCAATGTGGATGCCATTCTTCTGGTCATCGATGCGTCCCGTCCGGACAGGGAATCCGAGGCACTGATTCAATCCGCTCTCAAACGGCAGAATCTGCCGACGCTTCTGGCCCTGAACAAGATCGATCTCATCAAAAAGCCGGAACTCCTGGCGTTGATGGACAAATGGAAAAATCTGTATGGGTTTCAGGCAATTGTTCCCATATCTGCCCTGAAGGGAGAGCAGACCGGCGTGCTGCTGGATGAGCTGGAAGCGGTTCTGCCCAAAGGACCGGCACTGTTTCCGACAGACAGCATTACCGATGTCTCCATGCGGTTTCTGGCGGCTGAAATCATCCGGGAAAAAGTGTTCCGGTTTACCGGAGAGGAAATTCCCTATGCGGTTGCCGTGACAATCGAGTCTTATACCGAAGAACCCAAAAAACCACTGACCCGGATTCACGCCACCATACATGTGGAACGGGATTCACAAAAAGGCATTATTATCGGCAAGGGCGGTGAACGACTCAAACGGATCGGCGAAACCGCGCGAAAAGAAATCGAGGAAATGGTTGAATCTCCGGTATTTTTAAAGCTGTTTGTCCGGATTCAGAAAAACTGGAGCCGGGATTCAAAAGCACTGGATCGGTTTGGTTACGGATGATCGTTTCGTTTCACCCGTGCATTGCCGCGGATGTCAATCGTCTGTGTGCCGGTCGGAAACCCGATGCAACGGATCTGGCCGTAATCCAATCGGCGGATGCCGTCATTCTGCCACAGGGATGCCGTCAGGATCTGTATGAAATGGCCAGAAACGGCTGCGCCCATGTTTTTCCCAATTATGATACCCGCTTCAGCCATCCCGGAAAAATGGGGCAGATTCGGCTTTTTGAGGAACAGGGCGTCTGTTTCCCCAAAACGGTTCTGTATTCAGATACGCATGAATTTATGAAAAAAAGCGATAATGGCCAAATATTGCCGTTCAACTGGCCGTTTGTGGTCAAGCTGAACTGGGGTGGGGAGGGTGAAACCGTATTTCTGACAAAAACCCCGGATGACTGGCGGAATCTGTTTCAGGCCATCGAACGGTATGAAGTCAGTGGCCAGACCGGATTTATGCTTCAGCAGTATATTCCGGGCGCCAACAAAACGCTTCGGATCGTGGTGGTGGGGCAGAAACTGATTTCGTACTGGCGAATTCAGTCAAACCCGGACAACTTTTATGCCGGCATTGCAAAAGGTGGGCGTATAGACAACATCGCATTTCCCGAGCGTCAGCACCAGGCACAGTCTGCGGTATGGGATCTGTGTCAGAAAACACGCATCGATCTGGCCGGTTTTGATATTATTTTTGCCCCGGATATCAATGATCCGGACCCCCTTTTTCTGGAAATCAATTATTTTTTTGGCAGACAGGGGCTTGGCGGATCAGAAGCCTATTATGGGCTGTTGCTGGAGCAGGTCAAATTATGGATTCGGAATATGGGACTGACAGATGAAACCGTTTGCCTGTGATCTGGAACTGGAGGATATCAGCCGGGAACGTCGCAAGGCCCGCGAGCTTCGGGCCACACAGTGGTGGAAGCGGCAATGCGCCAAAGGCAAATGCGGATATTGCGGCGCGGAAACACCGCCGGGAGAGCTGACCATGGATCATATCGTCCCCATTGCCCGGGGTGGCAGAAGCACCAAGGGCAATGTGATCCCTGCCTGCAAAGCCTGTAACACGGCCAAAAAAAATTTGCTTCCCACAGAATCGGATCCATGGGGACTTCGATAGACACATTGCGGTTTTCTCCCAAAAGCCTTCGCAAACGGCTTGTGTTTTTTGTGTTGATTCCCGTCGTTGTGCTGATGACG
Source organism: Desulfatirhabdiaceae bacterium (assembly GCA_050179135.1). Classification (GTDB taxonomy): domain Bacteria; phylum Desulfobacterota; class Desulfobacteria; order Desulfobacterales; family Desulfatirhabdiaceae; genus UBA4064. The sequence goes on from JBFXFK010000087.1 coordinate 15,849, forward strand.
GGCATGGGATTTTCCGGTTTCTGGTATGCCCGAACCACATTGTTGACCCAGTGGGGAGAGGCGGCCATCCTGAAACTTCAGCGGGCTGCCCATCATGTGGACATGCGCCTCGATGCCCCCAAAAAATGGGTGGAGATGCTTCATGGCAATTCCGGCAAATCCGGATCAGGCCAGATTCAGGATTTGATTATCCGCCGGCTGGCGGAAATGGATGGCGTGATGGAAGTGAGCCTGAGTACCCCTGAAGCATTCGATACGCTTCCTCCGACATCCGGGCCACCGCGTCAATCGGGCCATATGGCCGATATGAAATCGGGTCATGCCGGTGGACAGAAACGGCGTCCGGGCACGGTGGATGTCTCCCCGCCCCGGTATCATGCCGAATCCCAAAGTGATGCAGTTGTTCTGGTTTCCAATCTCACCGATTCAACAGGTCAGCCCGTGGGCAGGCTGGAGGTTGTCATCCGGTTTGACCATGTGATTGAAACCGTCAAGACCTCGGGATGGTGGCAGAGCCACAAGGCATTTCTGGTTGATGCGTCCGGCCGGATTCTGGCCGCAACCAATCCGGAAAAACGGCAGATTCTGGGCGACACCGGAGACGAACTGGAGTCAACCGTCCTGAAGTCAATCGGTGAAAAATCCTATGGCATCGTGTTTGGAAGCGGTTTCCCGGTTTCCGAAATCTGCGGATTTTACAGGCTGGTCGAGGCGCCCTGGTATCTGGTGATGTTTGCACCAGGGAAAGAAATTCTGCAACCCATTGTGAAATTCCGGAATTACTATTTTCTGCTGAGTATTGTCACCATCCTGATTATCGTGACCCTGATTCACAGGACACTCTCCGGACCGGTTTCATCCATCCGTCAGGTGTCTGAAGCGGCCAAAGACCTGGCAGACGGAATTTTTACATCCGACCTTTCAGTAACCAGCCGGGACGAGGTGGGTGAATTGATCCGCAGTTTCAACCAGATGACCGGTCATTTGCAGGACCGGCTTCGCATGAAGGCATCCCTGGATCTGGCCATGGCGGTTCAGCAGAATCTGCTGCCTCAGAAAACGGTCCGGTTTGACAGCCTCGATATTGCCGGAAAAAGCCTGTACTGTGATGAAACCGGGGGAGATTATTATGATCTTCTGGAATTTCCGGAGACGGACCATCACCGGATCGGGGTCGCCGTGGGAGACGGGGCCGAACATGGGGTGGCAGCGGCGCTTCTGATGACCACGGTTCGCGCATTGCTGCGCAGTCAGATATCGGCAGAAAAGTCACTTGCTGAAACCCTTTCCCGTGTCAATCATCTGCTCTGTATGGATACGGCCGAGTCCGGTGCATTCATGACACTGTTTCTGATGACCCTCGATGTCACACACCAGAAGCTGTCCTGGGTCCGGGCCGGGCATGACCCGGCGGTTCTCTATGACCCGGCCGAAGACCGGTTTGAGGAGCTGGGTGGCATCGGCATCGTTTTGGGTCTGGATGAGGACTGGGTTTATGAGGACAATTATCGGACGGCATGGCGCCCGGGCCAGATTATTGTCATTGGAACAGATGGCATATGGGAAACCGAAAGCCCGAATGGCGAGCGATACGGCAAATCCCGAATGAATCAGATCATTCGGGAGAACTGCCGGAAATCGGCCATTCAGATTCTGGATGCCATCATCGGCGCCATTCACGAATTCAGGGCCGGTCAACCGGTGCTGGATGATATCACGCTGGTGGTTATTCGAATATGTGAACCGGAATGAAGGAAACAGGGGCAAAGTGGCAAAGGCGCAGAGGCACAAAGTGCGGCGGATTCGCCTTCCCGGTTTTTCCGCAACGGCATCGATAGCTGTCAAGCGGTAGGTCAGGATGTCGTGCCCCTTTGCGACTTCCTGACAGCCAAATTGGCCATTAATCGCTCCTCCCACCGGCAGGTGGCGGTCGTGATGGGGTCAATATTGTGTTTTCATACATGGAAATGACGCGACTGGAATGATTGCAAGACGATTTAAAATCGATTGACAACAGGAAATGAAAGACGATTTATTATTACAATAAAAGGACAATGTAATGGAAAAAGCAAAAAATGCCGAAGAGTATATCGAGCAACAACGGATGGCCATTTCCTCAAATCCGGAATGCGGTACATCCCATTATAACCTGGGTGTGGGGCTGTTGGGGTTGCGAAAATTTGAAGAAGCCGAAAAGGAATTTTTTGCGGCGTTGGAATGTAGTCCGAGCCTGGCAGAGGCGTATGTCCAATTGGGGGGAATCTGTCTGAACCGGGGCGATCTGGACGGATGTCTGGCCTTTAACCAGCAGGCGGTCAAAGCCAGACCCGGCTTTTCAGAAGGGTATGGGAATATCGGTTTTGTACATATGCAAAAAGGCAATATCGATGATGCCATTGTGGCGCTCGAGCGGGCCACATTTTTCAATTTTCGGTTTATTCAGGCCTTTACCACCTTGGCCAATGCCTATCTGATAAAAGGTGATATTGAAAAATGTATTGAAACCAACAAAAAAGCCCTGGAACTGGAACCGGATTTTGCCGTCGCCCATAACAATCTGACCATTGCCTATCTGGAAAAAGGCGACGACGTGTCTGCTGTTTGGCATTGCGACCGGGCTGTGGCCCTGGCGTATGAGGTTGCGCCTGAAATTCTGGATGAAATTCAGGAAATTAAAGCCCGGCTCAAACCGGCTCAGGTCGGGTCGGATTCAGACGGTGCGGCCACGCCGTGATGCCGGATCAGGGTTGTTTCAAAAAGCCTGCAATTGCCTTTTCTTACTGGATCGGTGAACAGGATTTGCAGGTTCAGCCCGAAACAGGTATCTGGCATGATGCGTTTCCCATTCATCCGGACCCAAATTCCATTCAGAGTCCGGTCACTTATGGGGATTATTTTAAAGCGGTTCAGGTCTTTCTGGAACAGGATGACGGCATTTGCCTGCAGCATGCCATTGACAGGCTGTTTGAAAATGCCGCAACCCTTCGGGATACTGACCGGATTGCGATTCGTCTGATCAAGCATGGTGAATTTTATCATCCGGGCCGGATCGATATCTGTCTGAATGGAATAGTTTTGTCGTTTCTGGTCAATGTTGCCCTGTCAAAATCGGGCATGGTGACGGCAGAAAATGAATTCGAACTCTTGAATCGTCTGAAGCAAACCGGATGTGGCCTGTATTTGCCGGAAGTGATCGATTTGAAAAAAAACAGACTGGCATCAGGTCTTGATGTGTGGATTTTTTCCGCGCAATGGCTGGATGGATTTCATGAATGGCATATATCCCGAAATCCGGATGACGGAAACCAGAGGATTGTCGTCTGGAATGCCAAAAATGAAAATCAGTGGCTCAGCCGGAATCAGACGGATCTGTTATACCGTAAAATCGCCGAAATTCTGACCTGTTTTTATCAGCCCGGTACTGGAGATCAGATTTTTCCGTGGCATCATGCGGCCGGAGATTTTATCATTCGGATAAAAGAAGATCGGGTGGATGTCCGACTGGTCACCATTCGCCAGTATGGTTCCATGCTTGATCTGGTAATTGATGGTCCGGAGGATGTTTTTTTATCCGTGATGCTGTTTTTATGTAATCTGTCCATTCGAACCCGACTGGATCGGGTGGATGGAACCGGAGATTATGTATGGGCCGATTCCGCTGTGGTCAGGGCTACCGTGGCCGGGTTCATGGATGGGCTGATGAAAAAAGAACCCTTTCGGAATTTTTCCAAATCCCCGGCCGCCTGTTTTCTGGATTATGCCCATACCGTAACGCATGACGATGTTCATCAGCTTTGCACAGCCGTTGTCAATGCCTATAACCCCAATGCCCCGGAAATGGCCATCATTCATTACGGGTTGCCTGCGCATTCGGAATCTTTGTATCAGGCGCTTCTGGATTTGTAACAGCTCAATAATCTGGGATGTGCTTACCGTGGCCCGTGCCCGATGGTTACTGATTATAACGGATTTTGGGGCAGGTAAATTTGCAGTGCCAAAAATCCGATAAAGCTCCGTAGGAGCATTCTGTTTGTAGTGATGACAACCCTCTATTCCGTCAAGCCCCGTGGGGGCGACCTGTTGTCGTTCGAAACAGGTCGCTCCGATGGAGCTTGATGGATAGTATTCTGTCAATTTCTACAAACAGGCCGCCCCTACGGGGCTAATAAATCGAAATCAAGACGATTAATCATACAACC
>JBFXFK010000088.1:0-19751 GCA_050179135.1 Desulfatirhabdiaceae bacterium
TTCTGAACTGGCCGGATTGTTTTTTTGGTGATGAAATGGGCGACATCGCCGCTCAGGCAAAAGCTGGAATGACAAAACGGATGAAACAGATCACAAATGATGGAGAAACAGAATGATGCATTTTCCCCAGAAATGTGTGGTGGATACCAATGTTCCCAAAACAGCGAATATGGCAATGAACCCGGCAACGGTTCCACCGGATTTGTTAACCTGTGTTATGGACTGTGTCGAGGCGATAGATCATATTGTTAAAAACGGCGGTCTGGTTCTCGATGCAGGCGATGAAATTTTTGATGAATATCGGCATAATCTTTCGATGAAAGGTCAACCCGGCATCGGAGATCGATTCATGAAATGGGTTCATGACAAACGGTGGACGTTTCCGGATTCCGATCGTGTCTCCATTACGAAAACCGGTGAAACCTACATGGAATTTCCTTCTCATCATGAATTGAGTCAGTTTGACAAATCGGATCGAAAATTTGTGGCCGTGGCAAACGCCCATCCCGAAAAACCACCTGTATTGGAGGCAACTGACAGCAAATGGTGGGGATGGATGCCTGCTCTGGCAACGGCCGGAATTACGGTGCAACTTCTATGTCCGGATTATCTGGAATCAAAATACAGGGAGAAGATGGAGACGTGACAGATGAAATTTTCAAATTTCCATCTACGCCACATCTGGCGGTCCTGGGCGAAATTGACATCCGACAAGACAAGGTGATGTCCGAATTGGAACGAACCGAGTTTCTCCACCATGAACTGGTTATCGAAGAAAAAATTGATGGGGCCAATCTGGGTATCACTTCGGACAAATCGGGGCACATGATAACATTCAACCGCGGGTCGTTTCTTCATCTCCCGCATTCCGGTCAGTGGAAAAAACTTCCCGAATGGCTGGCTTCAAGAGAAGAGAAGTTGTTTGTACATCTGTCTGACCAATATATTCTTTTCGGTGAATGGTGTTATGCCCGACATTCGGTGTTTTATGATCGACTGCCCGACTGGTTTCTGGGATTCGATATTTATGACAGAGAGAATGCCCTGTTTCTCTCATGTTCCAGACGAGACAAAATATTCCGTTCTCTTGAAATTTTTCAGGTGCCGAAAATTGCATGCGGCACATTCACTTTCTCTCAGGTCAAAACGCTATTGGCTCAATCCCGGGTTGGCGATCATTCTGCAGAAGGCATCTACCTCCGCCGTAATAAAGGCAACCGGATCGAACAGCGCGCCAAACTGGTCCGGCCGACATTTGTTCAGTCTATTGGAAACCACTGGTCACGATCCGGCATTCAACCCAATCGATTGGCATGGCAAAAGTGATCAACATATGAACCTTACCCATCGTCAAAACATAGTGGCGTATTATCCCATAGACATTCAGAAAAATAATTTCACTGGTAAAACTTTAACACTTTGAAACCGGTCACCATGCAACACCAACAAACAAAAATGATTTATTTGAAAAGTGAAAAATTCTGGCTGGGAAATTGACCGATCATCCCGAGATCATGTCACAGGGTGAACAGATTCGAAACGTATCTGTCGATACCCCGGAAAAAAACAACCCGGTGGGTTATCCTGAGAGGGATTCCGTTGGGCTGCATCCAGGCAGGTGAATTTTCGTGAGGGAGATGGCAGAAAGTTACTTGTCAAAATAATTGAACATTACATGAAATCGACCTTTTTGCAGTCAGACCCCCAATTGTCGGAGATTGTCAGACGACTCATCGAGGCATATCAGCCGGTATCCATCCATCTTTTTGGCTCCGTTGCCAGAGATGAAGCCGGACCGGACAGTGATTATGATTTGATGGTGGTCGTACCGGATGATGCGTCCCCGGAACGCAGGCGTGAAAAGCTGGCCTATGACTGCCTGTGGGGAACCGGCACGGCAGCAGATATTCTGGTATTGACTGAAAGCCGGTTTGCCAGAAAAACGTCAGTTGTGAATTCCCTGCCGGCTACAGTTCTCAGGGAAGGGGTGCTGCTGTATGACAGGGATGATTTGGAATAACAGCCAGTGAGACATGATCATGACGAATTCTTGAAAAAAGCCATGACAAAGGAAGGGTTTGCAGAGGCATATGAAAGCCTGGAAGAGGAATATGCCCTTATCCGGCAGAGAATCGCTGCACGGATGCGGCCTCGTCTTTCACCTGAAAAGAAAGCTGGTGCAATATGCAGGCGTTCAAAGCGGTTATTGAAGTGACGCCTGATGGGATTTTTATTGTTCAGGCCGAAAATTCATTAAAACCAGGACAACATCAGGTTCTGATTGTCACCGATGAATCAACGATTCAAAGAACCGATCAAAAAAGAGGCAAGAAGAAAAAACATTTCTCACTGAAACCAATTGCACTGGATGGATGGCCGAAAGATTCGACATTCCGCAGGGAGGCAATTTACAATGACGATGTACGCTGAGACGGTTTTCATCGATACCATTATTCTTGTCTATGCCACCAACCAGAAATCAGATCTGCAGACAAAATTGACTGAAATGTTGCCCTGGTTGAACATCACGCCAAAATAGGGGCAACCGGCTTTGATCATCATTTTGGCTACAACCTGTTATTCATTAAAAATTTATCACCGCAAAGACGCAAAGATTGCAAAGGAAATCCAAAAAAACAAGCTCTTGCTTTGCGTCCTCTGCACCTGTGCGGTAAATTTAAATTTGATCGTCTGGCCGGAACGATCATGGCAGGAAAAAGCCATTTTGGACCAGGCAGTGTGGCGGGATGGTGGAATGAACAATCTATCGGATCAATCTGGAACACGATGTGTTGATTTCAACGCTGATCTTTGGACGGACTGAACTGAAAAACGGGCCGATGTCCGAATCGCCGATTTATAAAGTGATTCAGCGGGAAGGGATACCTTTTTGATGCACTGGGGGTGATTTTCCGGGATGCAACCACCATTCATGAAGTGCTGCAGGGGTAAATAAGGAGATCGTCATTATGCAAAACCATCAAACAAAGATGATTTATTGGAAAAGTGAAAAATTCTGGCTGGGGAAACTGCCGGACCATCCCGATGGACCATCCCGAAATCATGTCACAAGGTGAAACGATTCAGGAATTGGAGGAAAATCTGAAAGAGGCCTATCACCTGATGATTCTGGAGGATGTTCCGGATGATTATCACATAAAGGAAGTGGCCCTGTGAAGCGAACTGAATTGATTCGGGAGCTGCAAGAGGCCGGGTGTCATTTGTATCGGCATGGCGCGAATCATGACATTTATATCAATCCCAAAACACTCCAAAAACAACCTGTACCCAGGCATCAGGAAATTGATGATATATTGGCCAAGCATATCAAATAATATCTTGGAATTCTAACCAAACAGGATGGTTAATACAACAAGAGCCAACAGAATGATCACTAAGATAAAAATTAACGGATTCAAATCATTTCAGAATTTTGAAATGGTCTTTACGCCCTTGACCATTGTGGCCGGCGCAAATGCTTCTGGCAAAAGCAATCTGTTTGATGCGTTGCTGCTGCTGTCCCGGCTGGCGGAAACCGATCTAAAAACCGCGTTCGGCCAGCAGCGCGGCAACGCGGCTGAATTGTTTACACAATATGGCGAAAACTGGTTTGCGCCGGAAATGGATTTTACGGTTGAAATGCTGGTCAATCGAAATGTCCGGGATAATTGGGGGGGGAGGCCACTCTGAACAATACCCGCCTGCGCTACCGCCTGGTGCTTGCCAGAAAGCCAAATGACCTGGGCTACGATGACCTGGTAGTCAAACAGGAACATCTGGAAAAGATCAAATCCGAAGATGATCAATGGATCAGGGACTATTTGCCCAAAGAAGCCAAAATTTTCTGGCAGACCCAAAAAGCCGGCGGGTCTAAAAAGCCCTTTATTCAAACGGAAAATCAAAATGAAAAACCAACCATAAAAATTCGGCAGGATGGAAAACCGGGCGGCAAGGCAACTCCGGCCAATGCGGTTTCCCAGACAGTATTGGGCAGTGTGAATACCGTGGATTTTCCCCATGTCTTTGCTGCAAGGGAAGAGATGCGGAAATGGAAATTTTTGCAGCTCAATCCGGAATATCTGCGGGAACCCACGCCGCAGGACGTCGGAATGCGCGACACCATGACATCGGGTGGGAAAAATATGGCTGCGGCCTTATATCGTATCAAACAGGCCGACGCCTACAGCCTGCACGAAATTTCACGAAAAGTGAACAGATTTCTTCCCAATTTTACCAACGTGTTCGTCGAAGACGATAAGAAAAATCGTCAATTCATCATCAAGCTCAAAGGGGAGGATGGAAAAGAATTCTCTTCACGCGTGCTTTCCGAGGGAACATTGCGCCTGCTGGCGCTGTGCATTCTGGAGTTTGACGACAGACACACCGGCCTACTGTGTTATGAGGAGCCCGAAAACGGCATTCATCCATTTCGAATGGAAGCGATGGCCCTTCTTTTGAAGGATTTGACTACGGATTTTAAGGACACGGATACTCCGCTGCGTCAGGTGATTGTCAATACGCACTCGCCAGCTTTGATCAGTCAGATGCTGCAATGGCAGAAGGACAGCCATGTCAGTGTGTGGTTATCCAGACTTAACTCACTGATAACCGATTTGAACGGCAACCGGATGAAGCTGAAAATTACCCGAATGAGCCCTGTTCTCAAGGAAAGCAAACCAGTCCGGATGTCACTTGAATCATTTCCCAAGTCGGAAATCAGACTCACACTGGCCGAAGTAAAAAAATATCTGGAGACCGAAGACATGGAAAATGCCATCGGTGCCATCAAATGAGCCATCAGGTCATTATCGGATTGACAACCGAAGGACCGACCGACATTCGTTTTCTGGAAAATATTGTTCAGCGGTCGTTCGAACACGTAGCCTTTGAATGCAAGGGACAAATCGAGGTATTGCCGGTTCAGTTTATCCCCAAAGAAAGCGGTGAGTTTGCCGATGCGGCTGTAAAAAATGCAAAAATGGCTTATGAGCAGGGAATCATGGTGTTTTGTATTCATGCGGAGTGGTTGGCGGTGATGAAATATCAACCATTTCCGGATGAAACATGACCCCATGCCTGATAGATGACCGTCAACAGGCATTCCCCCTTGTCCTGCCCATGAACATATCAAGTCTTGTTGAAATATCATTTATCCAGAAAGGCACGGATGGCGGTCGGGGGGTTGTTGTGGCCGATTGGTTGGTGATTGTTCTGGAAAAAGATATTTGTTTAGTGATGGATTGGCGGGGTGATTTTTCAAAATGTGGGACTATTATGGGACAGATTGGCATTCTTGAATCAGGCTGTTTTGCAAACCATTGATTATTCAATTAAAAAAATAAAAGGCCGACGGGATAGCCACCCATCGGCCTTTTAAAGGAGGAAAAAAGATGAAGAAATTATTAGGTTTGACATAGGTTAATGCAAGGTAAATGCCAATGCGTAAAAAAATGGTAAAAAAATAATCTATTTAAGATGATATAACAATTATATCAAATAATTAACTTTTTAATAACAATAAAGGGTCCGCCATGGTCAGGATAGTAATGGGGGTATAAATATTCAGTTTATTTAACCGATGATAATGGTGATACAAATATCATATTGAATTTATAGCGTAATAGATGATTATTTTGTCGGTTCAAAATATTGAACCGACAATCCATAACGATGAACCCGGAAAAAAATGAAATTATACCGCGACCAGGGGGGCGTTATATTATCCTGGATTGGCTGCCAGGAAGTCGTAAAAAGCCGCGGCATCCTGATGGGCAGCTTTGCGCCTTTGCCACGTTGACCCTACACTTTATATTTTCCAAAATCATCGGGTGAAAGCTTTTTGAGATAATCCGCCCATTTTTGCCCTTCCTTGCTCTCATCCAGGACCTGAACCGTTTCTTCGACTGGCGTGGCCTCAACAAAAATTGTTTCATCGATATAGATCGGAATTCGTGCCCGTAATGCCAGCGCCATTGCATCACTTGGCCTGGCGTCAAGCGAAAGATGCTGGCCCATGAATTTGAAATGAATTCTGGCGAAGTAGGTGTTGTTCCTGAGATCATAGATTTCGACATGCGTGAATGCCACATCCAGCATATCGGCAAAATTTTTAAGCAGATCATGGGTCATGGGACGATCAAACCGGATATCGCGCAATTCTGTGGCAATGGCAGTCGCCTCCAGGAGACCGATCCAGATGGGAAGGGTTCTGTCATCTTCAGTTTTTAATATAACAATCGGTGTATTGGATTCCGAATCCATGGTAATGCCGGCTATTGTTACCTTGCATTGCATGATAATTCCCTCCTTTGCCGTGAAAATGTATATCTGCAAGCGGCAGCATATTTTCAACGATAGGGGTGAATGTTCCAGCGATTCATGTTGTCTGTTCCGGTATGCCGTCTCCCCACAGGGAATGCGAAAAAGACCGGGAGATATGAAGCGTCACCATCTGGCCGGTCAGATCCGGTTGCGTTGCGCCATCCCGATTGAGCGGGGAAAAATGGACGATATGGTTGCCGGATGTTCTTCCGGTCCATTGGACAATGGACTGATCCGATTCTGATGTTCTTGGGCTTGGACCTTCCACCAGAATTTCCTGACGGGTTCCAATCAGGGATTGATGTCTGTAAAATGTGCTGTTCTTTTGAAGTTCGAGAAGACGTCCCAGACGATCCGATTTGATATCCTCATGTACCTTGTTGGAAAACCGGGAAGCCGGCGCACTGGGACGATCCGAGTATTTGAAGGCAAAAACGCTGTCAAATTGAACGGTCCGCATCAAATTCAGTGTATCCTGGAAATCCGTTTCGTCTTCTCCGGGAAATCCGACGATAAAATCACTGGTAACGGCCATATCCGGGCATACTTCCCGCAACCGGTCAATTTTTGCCAGATAATCCGCATGGGTGTATCGCCGGTTCATCCGTTTGAGAATGCGGTCGGAACCGGATTGAACCGGGAGATGGATATGATGGCTCACTTTGTTCAGTTCCCTGAACGACTGAATCAGCCTTTCTGACAAATCCTTGGGATGTGACGTGGTAAACCGTATCCGGACGATGTTGTCAATCCGGCTGATCTGGTTCAACAGTTCCGAAAAATCATGCCAGCCCTCTTTCTGTCCATAACTGTTCACGTTCTGACCCAGAAGCGTGATTTCGCGGACACCGGCATCAGCAAGGAGCTGGACTTCTTTCAGAATGTGTTCTGGTGGACGGCTGATCTCGGCCCCCCGCACATACGGCACCACACAATAGGTACAGTAATTGTCACATCCGGTCATGATGGTAACAAACCGGCTGATTTGCCGGCTGATGGTAGCATTCAGGGCATAACTGAAATCATCGTCGGGACACTCGGCCATCTCGATATCCACAAACCGTTTGCCGGAGATTTCAGCATGGGCAATCAGATCATTCAACCGTCCAATCGCATGTGTTCCAAAAACAAAATCAATGCAGGACTGGCGTTTCAGCAGGTTTTTGCCTTCCTGCTGTGCCACGCACCCCCCGATTCCGATACGCAGTGCCGGTTTTTTCTTTTTCAGATCGGCCAGTCGGCCAACCAGGCTGTAAAGCTTCTGTTCCGCCTTGGCCCGAATGGCACAGGTATTGATGATCACCATATCCGCGGCCTCGGCAGAAGATACACGGTGATATCCCATTTCGGACATGCCGGCGGCAATCCGTTCGGAATCATAAACATTCATCTGGCAGCCCAGTGTATGTATGTAAACTGTTTTGGAATTCATGATTGAGTTCGATTTCCTGCGCGTTGATGCGATTATTTCTATAGCTGACAGCCTATATCGTCAATGGCTGGATAAAAATTGTTTTGCCCAGTTCCGCTATCAGCTCGTCTATATCATGCTCACATCCGGGGGCAATAAAAATGGATATTTCACCTGACTGGGCGTTTCGGGTCGTTACCACCGCCATGCCTTCGTAGGCTTCGATAATAAACTTGAGAAAACCGATCGACTTTCGGTTGACCCGAAACCGTTTTTCAATCGTATTCATGATGTTCCTGCTGATTAGTTGTTCTGGCTACCATTCAGTACAGACTTTCAGAAAATTAATTTCGCAAGGCAGCAGGGAGGGAATAGGCCTTTGTTCGGCCATTCCCGACCGATAACGCAGCGAAATTATTTTTCTGAATGTCTATAGCAAGTGTTGCGTTAAAAAAAGCGTGCTGACATGACGGCAAAGAAGTGATAAGGCGCATTACCATATGGACTTTGTTATGGTTTAACATCGTTATCCGGATATGATCAATAAAAAACGGTTCATATGCATTGTCGGAAGGGAAACTCCGGTTTCCGTATATTTTCGATAAAACAGACCCTGGCAAAATCAAAAATAACCCGTACGATCCGACGGCGCCCATACACGGAAAATTGCACCGCATGTCATATCGGCTTTGCTGGAATTACTGGAATGGAAACAGCACCCCTCAAATCATTATCGAATCGACTTAAATTTTCCTTGCAATTGCCTTTTTGCACAACTATTATGCGAGGTCAGGTGAACGTTACGGGATAATTTCCGGGTTTTGCAGACAGATCAACCGGTTGAACGCCAGATGCTGCACAAACACCCGTGAATGCCGGGCTGCATTCACTGTCACTTTGTTCGCTCATTCACGTCCATATCAATCGGTCATAAACAAAGGGTGATCACACATGGCAAAGGTATTTCGGCCCAGTACTCGTGAAAGCAGCATTCTTTCCAAAATTGAATCGTCCAAGGATCACATGCGAAGAACAGCCATCCATAACATCAAGGATCACATCGATGAACTGTCTAATGCCATTGCATCAAAACTGATTGAACATAATTTTATCGAAACCGGCAGTAAAAAAAGTCTGGAAGACCAGATTCATCAATGTCTCGAAAAATTGTCCCGATCCGAGGATTTCGATATCGATTACCAGTGCGCGCCTTTCAGAGGGATGGTGCAACAACCCAATGTCGTCAGCCTGTATATCACGGCATTCGTCATCGAGCAACTGATTCACCATAAGGATATCGTCGATATTTATGGCGCCGATGAGGATATTTATATCTGTGTCAACAAACAGGTGACCCGCTACCTGTCATAACAATGCGCCCGGCGCTGCACCCCAGACTCGTCAATCCGCCTGAAGCCGATCCTGCCGTATATATACCTTTTGTTTTCGAAAACAGATCCATTCTGTTTGATCTGGGGAATCTCGAGGCGCTTTCCCCCCGGGAAATTCTGAAGATATCCCATATTTTTGTCAGCCACATGCACATGGATCACTTTTATGGTTTTGATCGTGTGCTTCGGCTGTTTCTGGGCAGGAACAAACGGATTCATCTGTTTGGGCCGGAAAATTTTCTGTGTTGTATCGGAGGAAAACTGGCCGGATATTCCTGGGATCTTGTCAGCCATTATTCCCATCCATTTACCATTGCCGCAACAGAAATTCGAAACGACTGTCTGATTCATCAGGAATATCCCTGCAGCACCGGATTCCAGCCGCTTGAAAATGCCCGGATCGCGCCACTTGATGTCGCGCTGCTTGCCGAACCATCCATCACAGTAACCCATACCCGGCTGGATCACAGTATTGTGTGTCTGGCGTTTGCATTGACAGAACAGTTTCATATCAATATTATTCGTGACGAGCTGATTGCAATGGATCTGTCGACCGGTTCCTGGCTGATGGCGTTTAAAAATGCCCTGTATCGGCAGGTTGATCCGGACCTGATGTTTGAAATATCCATTCCGGGACAGAAAGCACGCCGGATTCCACTGGGAGAGCTGGCCAGTCGCATTGCGCGAATTACTCCCGGTCAAAAAATTGCCTATATCACAGACGCGGTTTACAGCGAAACCAATATACATAAAATGGTCAATCTGGCAAAAAATGCCGATCATCTGTTCATAGAAGCCGCTTTTTCAGAAGCGGACCGATCCCTGGCAGAGAAGAAAAAACATCTGACAGCCTGCCAGGCCGGCACCATTGCCGCAATGGCAAACGTTCGGAACTTCACGCTGTTTCATTTTTCGCCGCGATATGGCGGCCATACCCGTTTCTTGGAGTCGGAGGCCAGGCAAGCCTATGAAAATCAGATACGGATGGACAACATATCCCAATCTTTACCGTGAAAAAGGAGGAATTTATGAAAAAATGTTTGATTGGCATTCTGGCAGGGATTTGTTTTCTGATGTTTTCGTCAACCGGTTTTTCAGAAACACGTCACCGTTTGGGAGTCGGCGCACAATACTGGACCACCGTTGACAGCATCGACACTGAAAATATCAACGATGATGGTTTTTCCGGAATTGTCTCCTATCAGCTCATTCCCACATCCATGCTGAAATTTGAATTTGATCTGGAGGTGGCGCCGGATGGCATTATTTTGCCCGATACCACAGCCGTGGCGCCGGAAGCCTATATCATCATCGGAAAGGGTCTGTATGCGGGCGTGGGTATCGGCATCTGGTATGCCGATGACGAATTTATGGATGAGCCCTTTTTTGCACTCAGGGCCGGCGTGGATCTGGAAATACTGCCATCGGTTTATCTGGACATCAACGGCAATTACCGTTTCAACAACTGGGATTATGAAGAAATTAAAGAAGACATCGATGAGGATACCATTACACTGGGGGCCATTATCAGAATTGAGTTTTAATTTGGCCGATCCGACATGATGAATCCGGTACGAACCAGTTTCTGTTCGGAAAAAGCCGATGTCAAAATGATTGCAGCCCTGACACTGATCCATTTTGTGGGCGATTTTTACACGGCATTCATCAATCCGCTGATTCCATCCTTTGTGTCCCATTTCTCGCTGACGCTGACCCAGGTTGGAATCATCACGGGCGCCAGCCGGTTTCTGGCATTTGTTGTGCAGCCGCCCATCGGATATATGGCAGACCATTATCAGACCCGGTTTTTTATTCTGGGTGGTCCACTGATGGTCATCATTTTTACATCTCTGGTCGGCATTGCACCGGATTTCTGGACACTCCTTTTGTTTGTCTGTATCGGTTCGGTCGGATCATCCATGTTCCACCCGACTGTCGCCGGAATGATATCCACTTATTCCGGCAAAAATCTGGGATTTTCCATGTCCGTATTCAACATGGGCGGCACCCTGGCATTTGGACTGGGCCCGATGTTTATCTCCGCCTATGTCAGTCGCTATGAGCTTGCGGCCATGCCGTGGGTCATGCTTCCCGGACTGATCCCGATGGCCGTTCTATACTATCTGGCGCCTTACCCCCGGAGTGAGGGCTTGAAGAATTTCGGACTTGTCGGGTCGATCCGCGAAGTGTTTGGGACCGTCTGGAAACCCATTATCATGATCTGGGTCATCATGGCGCTGAGGGCATTTGTCACGCAATCCCTGTTGACCTATTTACCCGTGCATTATGCCAGGCTTGGATATTCGCTGGTTTCCATCGGTGGTGTCATTTCAGCATTCACCATTGCCGGAGCCGTCAGCGGATTGATTGCCGGTCATCTGTCGGATCGCATCGGGTATAAACCGATTTTTTATGTCACCCACATCGTCACGCCGTTTTGTGTCCTGTTGATGTTGTATCTGCCTGGCCCCTGGATCTATATCAGCAGTTTTTTGACCGGCTTTTTTGCCCTGGCCATCCTGCCGTTGGGGGTTGCACTGGCCCAGCAACTGGCCCCCAAGGGAAAATCCATGGCATCCAGCCTGATGATGGGCTTTGCTTTGGGAACCGGTGGCGTCCTGACACCGATCACCGGCAAACTTGCGGATATCTTCGGCATCGTTCCAGTGTTGAACTGGATTGCCCTTGCGCCCGTTATCGCCCTGGTGCTGGTGTATTATCTGCCCGATGACAGACTCTAATTTGGACTATAGACTTTCAGAAAATTAATTTTGCAAGGCAGCAGGGAGGGAATAGGCCTTTTCTCGGCCATTCCCGACCGATAACGCAGCGAAATTATTTTTCTGAAAGTCTATAATGTCGAATAGTTACGTTGAACGCAATGCCGACGACGGAAACCGTCAACCGGCATTGCGGGGTGATGGGTGGGGGGTTATTGCAGCGGTTTGTATCCCATGGGCAGCCTCTTGAATCGTCCGCCATGGATGATGGGATCGCCCGGGTAGCCCAGGGCCTTGAAGTCGATATAATCGGTCGTCCCAATCAGATGACTGACATCCCGGCCCTTGGACGCCATGAAGCTGAAGTCGGTTCCCTTCTGGGCAATCTTTTTGAAATCAACTTCCCGGGTATCCTGATGACACCGGTCGCAGGTGCGTTCACCTTTCAGGCTTTCATGACACTGAACGCAGGACAGCGCCATGTCGGCCGGCATGACCTCATGCTCGATTCCCCAGTACATTCGCGTATTGATCCACTTGAACTTGCCGCTATAGGGGAGATGGGCGGCCTGCATGCCGGTGACATTGGCTTTCTGCCAGTCCGTATGCTTCCAGTAGGCCGTTGTGTCTTCCTTGTCCTTGGGGAACAGATGCGGCACGATCAGGATTTTATGTTCGAGATCCGCAGCCATGATCCCTTCCATGAATTTGAAGGGGGATATTTTGGAGCCGGGGTCTTTGATCGATCCCACCGGTTCGGTGATATTGACCATCTGTGCATCGATATCGATTTTGTCGCCCAACAGCACCCGCTTCATGGACCCGTTATACCAGGTGTAATTGGGCTTGCCCGATTCAATCCAGACAAATTCCCCTTTCATCCAGTTGTAATCTTTCATGCCATACTTGTCATTTTTGGGCTTGCGGTTTTTGTCGCCGGCCTTGGACCAGTCCCAGGAAACAACCGTCGGTTTGCATTTGGCATACACCGGCGAGTGACAGGTGTTGCAGGCAATGGTCTGGCTGTGCTTGTTCAGGTGCGGATCCAGCAGGCTGTCGCAGGAGTGGGGCTGATCACCGTGGCAGTCCTCACAACTGAATCCGCCTTCGGACACCGGCACAGAGGTGCTGCGACCGGCAATTTTGTGGTTGCGGGTCTGGTGGCATTCCGAGCATTGAAAATCATAACCGCCCATGTGAATGTCACAACTCCGTTCGGGGTCGAGAAGCTGACGGGACATGTCTCCATGCTTGACCGCCTCGCCGCCGCCGCCATTGAAATGACAGTCACCACAGGTCTTGCGGCTGGTACGGCCAACACTTTGGGCCACCTTGACCAGATCCACTTTGGGATCAGGCATTCCGGCCTCGGTTGGAACTTTTTCGTAGGTGCCGGTCCTGTCATGGCAAACCAGACAGTCAATCCGGGTCATATCGGTAAAATCAAAGGTATCGTCTCTCCATCCATATCCGGCATGACAGCTTGTGCAACGAGCCTCGTTGCTGTGAATGCTGACTCAGAAATTGTTCACGGCGGTGGTAGCCTTGCCGTGTTCGACGTGTTTGCTGCGGTTGAGGGTGTATGGTGAGGGGCCTTTCCATAACCAGTGGGCGGTCTTGAGCATGTCTTCACCGGCAGCCTTGTGACACCGGAGACATTCCTGGGTCACCTCGGTGGGCTGGGGCTTGCCGGACAGCTTGACCAGCTCTTTATGATCCGGCACATTTTTGTTGTGGCAGCCCAGACAGTCGGTCGGACCCTGTTTCATTTCCTGATGGCATCCGGTGCACTGCTGGTGAAATGCGGCCTTCAGGCCGATACGCTCGGGTTTGTCCGGGCGAAAGGATTCTTGATGGCAGGCGGAACATCGCGTGGTTTCCCTGGCAGTTTCATCTAACGGTCTGTAATGATGGCAAAGGGCGCAGTCTTTCAACTGTGCGGCGTGTTTATTGTGTTTGAATCGTACGGGACCATAAAGATCCTCGCTTTTTTTGATGATGGGGCTGTCCAGAAGGTAATAGGCATTGGCGGAATCCTTGATTCCCAGGCCCATTTCCCGCAGCCGCATCTGCCGACACAATTCGCATTCTTCCATGACGGCCTCAACAAACGGCACAATTTCCTGAGCCCGTTTTTTGGCCTTTTCCTGATCCGGGGCAACCCATGCCGGATCGGGTTTATGCACCGGCGCCGTATCTGCCGCAGCAATTGCCTCACGGATGAGCAGGCTGCCAGGCAAAAAACCGGTCAGTCCACCAATTACGGCGAATGCTGTCAGAATGGCAATGGCGCCTGACAGTCGTCTGATCATTTTGGTCATGTGGAAACCTCCTGTCCGGGTTTGTTCAGAACCGGCAAATATGTGACAACAAATCGGTAAATAAACATCAGGGCGGAAATGAATCCGACCGTGATCAAAAATTCGGTTATCGATGGAAAGTAATTGTTTTCACTGACCGGCGGACGGTAGCCGACAACAAACACGTTGATCCGGTTCAGCATGACCCCGCCAACGATCATGGTGCAGGCCGTGAACAGCCAGCGACGAGAATTGCGTACGACTGGTGACAGCAGCATGAGCCAGGGCGCGATGACGCCGAAAACCATTTCCACCAGAAATGAATTGGTCTGTGCCGTGCCGTCCAGCAGATAGACATAGGTCTTTCGGACGACCATATCCCCCAGTTTCAGCGCCAGGTAGGTTCCCAGCAGAAAAATGGTGATGCGGGTCAGGCGGGAGAGAACATGCATTTCCGGATCGAGTTTCAGCGAACTGGTGGCAAGGGTGGTTTCAAACACGACCATGGGATACCCGATGGCAATGGCCGAGCTCAAAAACAGCAGGGGCAGGATGGGCGTGTACCAGAGCGGATGCAGCTTGGTGGGCGCGATCAGCATCAATGACCCCAGGCTGGACTGGTGCATGCAGGACAGTACAACCCCGGCGATAATGAAAAACCACATGATTTTGGAAAGAATTTTATCGGCCAGCCCCAGCAGGGTTTCCGCCAGTCCGTTGAGGGCGGACAATGGCCCGGGCAGATTCACACGCCCCTTGAATTGATCGACCACAATGGGAATGAATTCGATATACAGTACGTTGACATAGAACATCACGCACATGGCCACTTCAAACAGGACGGAATGCGGATTCCAGTAAATCATGGGCTTCCAGATGGCCCAGGAACGGCCGATGTCAACGATCAGACCCAGAACGACAAAGGTGTAGCCCAGCATGGCGGTCAAGAGGGCCGGTCTGACAACAGGCTCGAAGTAGTGCCGCCCCAGGATATGCGCCAGAAAGGCGGTGGTAAATCCGCCGGCGGCCAGCGCCACACCCGAGGCCACATCGATTCCAATCCAGATTCCCCAGGGCCGGGCCGTGCTCAGGTTGGATACATAGCCGATTCCGCCGATGAAGCGGGCCAGAACGGCAGTGGCTCCGACACCCATCAAAATGGCCAACACGATGACTCCGGGAGTCCAGAACGGCGCCCGGATCGGTTTGGGGTGCGCCATCATGATTCACCTCCTTTATGCGGATGTTCCGCATGACTTTTGTCACGAAATGCCCATTTGATGCCGCCCAGCATGCCGAACAGAACGATTGGCGACCAGAGATAGCTGAACAGTGCGCTTTGGATTGTCTCGGCAAGCTGATTCAGGGGCCGTTTGGGGACATCGATAAAGCCGATCCGGTCGAATGGTTCGCTTGAAATATAGAGCCAAGACGTGCCGCCTGCCTCGTTTTCGCCATAGATGTAATTCACATACTTCCCGGGATCGCCCTGAATCCGTTTTTTGGCAACTTTCAGCAGGGTATTCCGTCTGCCAAACGTAATGGCCTCAACCGGGCAGATGGCTGCGCAGCCCGGCGGCTTTTTCTCTTTTTCGACCCGTTCGTAGCAGAAGGTGCATTTCATGACGCGCGGAGTGATCGGATCGCTGTATTCATAGGCGGGAATCTCAAAAGGGCAGGCGACCATGCAGTATCGGCAGCCGATACACTTGGTGACATCATAATGCACCGCACCATTTTCCTTTTTTGTCAACGCACCAACAATGCAGGCCGAGGCACAGGCGGGATCCTGGCAGTGCATGCACTGAACCTTTACAAAAAATGGAACCGGCTGGTCCCGGTCATCGCGCCGGCCCGGATAGTACCGGTTGATCACCGTATAGGATTTTTCATCCGGCCTGCGTTTTTTATCCAGTACCGTCAGATCATCAAAAGGTCTGACCGGTTGGGGCAGGCTGTTGACCGTCTGACAGGCCTGCTCACATTTGCGACATCCGATACACCGCGTCAAATCCACCAGACATCCATAGGGATCGGGTGGGGCTTTGGACTGCCAGGCATGACCGTTTCGGGTTGGGGCGGCAATTGCCGTTGCACCGCCCACGCCCAAAACTTTGAAGAATTTGCGTCGGTCAATCTCCATACATTTTCCCTCCATCTCCGGTATTTTTTGGGCCGATGCGGCAGATAATAAATACGCGTGCTGCCATGCCGGACGCCAAGAGAAAAAAACATTACAGGGTGTGTGCGGTGTAAAGCAAATTCCATGCAATCGGCTTCTGCCTGATGAATATACACATCGGGGAATGGAAAAAACGTGGCATAAATGACCAGCAGAACATGAGAAAACGGGATGCGGAATTAATTGACAGGTCGTGTTGCAGGCATTGGTTTTCAGAACATCTGTATCGATAACCTGATAAAAATTTAACATTGTGTTTAAACATATGGTTAAACACAAATTAACAGGTATTGCCGGAATATACCGTGAAAAAACTATCCGTATTGAGATTTGAGCCGTGCGTATTGAGATACAGCCAGGCCATCTGACCGTCCAACGGCGGCACTGCCTGAGTGCTTCCCTCTGTTCGTAGTGACGCCGTCAGCCTTTTCAACAATTGGCGCCAGTCTGACTTCCAGCACCGTCTGACCGGTTGCATTCACAGAAACCGTGTTGAAGGTAACGGTGGTGTATCCGGGTTTGCTGAATGTCATCTGATAGGTGCCGGGCAGCAGCAGACGGTAATACCGGCCAAACAATGGCTCTGATGTAATGGGCGCCCGGTAGATCGGGCTGTCATCGATTCCGGTGACAAACACCTCTGCCACGATCGGAAGACCGGTAGCCGCATCGACCACATGGCCGGTTGCCAGGGACCGATTGAGCCGATCCAGCATGACGGTTGCTCCCTGAATATTGTCCTGGCATATCTGCCATACCTGTTCTGCCGCCGGTATGAATTCGGTAGCCAGTTCAATCGTGTACAAAAACGTACCATACATGCCATAGGCGTAATCATCGGTTGTCCCGGAACAGGGATAAAGTTTCCATGCCGGTTGCGCCAGATAGTTTCCACCACTGATTCCGGGTATGGCTTTCGCCATATCTTCTGCAAGAGCTCCCATGGCCTGCCAGTCCGGGGCATAGGCGTCCGCGGCATAACCATATGGAAACATTACCAGCTCACCATAGCTGTGATAACTGATGCCGGCTACAAATTTACGGTATGCCATCAGAGAAAGCACTGCCTGGACCTCCGGTTCCGAGTTTCCGGATGAGCCGCGATAAATGGATGACCTGGGTATCGCGGATGAGCCGGACACGCCCCATTCAAAATCATAATTGCGATTGAGGTCCACGCCGTCAACACCATTGCCATCCCGGGAAATCAGATGCCGGTCATACCGGTTATTGTGATTGTTGTCCCGGATGTTCTTTCGCCACCATACGTCCATTTCACTCAGCACCACCTGGTGCCCGTCCGGGTTGACCAGGGGAATGAACCAAATCTCCGTGTTGTCGAGATAGTTTTTGACCGTATCATTCACCGCATACTGTTCCAGCAGATAATTGAGAATGGTCATGGTCACCTCCACCCCGATCGGTTCACGGGCATGATGGCCGCCCAAAAAATATACGGCGGGTTCATCCTCTGTCATATCCACATTGTCAGAAATTTTGACAACCCAGATATCGTGCTTCATGGCATCATAATGCGTGTTACCCTGGTTTGAATAAATTTTGGCATAACTGTCGCCGATATCAACGACCCGGCATAATTGTGGATACGTCTGAACCAGAGACTGCAGCTCTGCTATCAGAGTGTTGTAATCCCGATACCCGGTCGATTGCAGATTGGCCTTGTGGCCGGCTTCGGTCTGCATGATCCGGATCTTTTTGCCCTGATCGATCAACGCGTCATACTGCTGTCCGGTAATGACCATGTCAAGGTATTCGCCGGGCTTGAATCCGGCGATATCGGCTTCAGTTGAAAGCGCCTGCGCAATCATGTCGGGCGCCGGTGATTCAAACCGGACCACCATTTTTTCCTGCGTCAGACCAATTGCCGGGAAAAGGATCAGAATAATGAGAAATGAAATTTGTATAGGTCTTCCTGCCATGAGATTCTCCTGTAAAATCCCCATTGATGTGATCTTTGTGATTTTAGGCCAATGGAAATCATTCACTGTTCCATGGCATGCAAAAAAGGCAACCATACCCGAAGGGACAGAGCCCGAAAGTCCGTTTCTTCAGAAGCATCATGGTCTTCCAGCGGGTCCGTGTCCCGAAAAAGCAGCCTGATAGCCGGATGCGCACTTTCACCGGTCAGATCATGAGAACCCGCCCATTTCGTTTGCGCCTGATGCAATGCTGTCTGGCCCCGACGGGTTTCATCTGTTTCCCGAGACCATTTTTCGGCATATGCCAGGGAAGATTCCGGAAAAAACCGGAGCGGCATGGTCAGACCGGTCTGAAAGAGATGAATCAGGTCGGACAGAATGTCCCCGGGGTTTTCGATACTGGCGGACAGCGCAATCCGTTGGGGTTTATCATTCATCTTTCCTACAAGAATGCTGTGTTGGGGCATTTGCGGGTCATGCATACACCGCATCGCCAGATGATGAATCCAGAGATTGAGTTTCTGCCGTGCCTTGAGGGACCCGAAATGGCAGACAATTCGGCACGGGCCATGAATATGGTCGATTTTGCCAATCACCCGCACGTCTTTCAATACCAGATCGACAGGCCTGTCCCCTGTTTTTGCAGCCACCGGACCGGCCTGTTGAAACATCATATCCACACGGGATTGTATCCGGGAATACTGACATTGTCCGGCTGAGCCGGGTGGAAGCCTGCCACGTTTATGAATCGCCATGTCAAAAGACTGAACATTGCCGCCGTCAAGCATCAGTTCCAGTCGCTTCTGACCGATATGATATTCTTCCAGCCGGTTCAGAATCAGGGGTTCGCGGATATCAACATCCGGCATTGCCGCATTCAGGGAAATGTTCAGTCGGGCACTGAGGAAAAAGGCGGCGGGATTGGAAAAAAAACGTGCCAGATCCGTCAGATGTATCGGTTGGTCTGTTCTGGAATCCATCGGAATGGGGTGATGGATAAACGGTTTTACAGGGATGCGTGGCTGGATGGACGCCACGGCCGTTTCAAAATGATCTTTTGAAAAACTGCACAGGGAAGACCCCGGGATGAAATACTCCGGGCTGAAGGGGTGCAGCGGATGACGGAACACAATCTGGCTCAGAATGGGTTTGTCACTTTCATTATTGATCCGATATCCATCTGTGATTGCTTCCAGGAGTTCACTGACAGCAGGCGATGGCGGCAACACCGCGCTGTCTTTGATGCTTTGCCCGGTATAGGTGATGATGAGGTGCTTTCGGGCCGAAAGCAGCGCTTCCAGAAACAGGTACCGGTCTTCATGCCTGGGGGACCGGTCTCCGATTCGGGGAGTTTTGGCCATCAGATCGAATTCTGTCCGATTTTTCATCCGGGGGAAATCCCGGTCATTCATACCCAGGAGGCACACAACGGGAAACGGGATGTTCCGCATGGGCAGCAGATTGCAGAACGTGACGCCGCCGGACA
>JBFXFK010000089.1:0-19659 GCA_050179135.1 Desulfatirhabdiaceae bacterium
CTTTGAACCAGGACTTCCTCCACGTGGGTCTCAAAGGATTTTCCGGAGGTTGTTTTCATGGGTTTCCGCTCGGCTCGATCAAATAGCCGTCAAATAAACCCGATAAGGTATAAAAAAATTCAAAATATGTATTTACAACTAGTTATATATGAATGCCAGCCTTTATTCTGATTGCTTCAGCCCCCTGAATCAAATAACCATCAAATAAACCGCCTCGTGGAGATCAAGCCCAAAATGGGATATATTTTGAATACTTGCGAGATGAATCCGGATCACTGAGGCGAATCAGCTCCTGCTCGACGGTGTCCCGAATGATCCGTGAAGCCAATGCACTGTTTTTGGGATCAATCCCGAACCGTTCCCTCAGCGTGGTGTTGGTCATGAATTCCCGGTTGACATATTTCAAGCACGCGTGAAGGTAGCAGGCCCTTACCCGGTCATCTTTTTCCATTTCCCTCAGGGGTTTTGGAGCAAAAAGCAGCGCCCGGGTGTGTTCCTCGGCCACTTCGAACAGGGGCGCCGGCAATTGATACAGTTCGGTCTGAAAAACCACCTTGTCGATGCCGCTGCCCCGCTCCTCGCAAATTCCGGCCCGGCGCAGGAAGGAGGCCAGGGCCTCGTTGCGCGATCGGGGCGGGCTGTCCAGAAACCGTTCCGGCCTGACCAGAGGAATACCCGGGTTGGTAATTTCCATACGGTCGGAAAAAATCTCGATCATTGGCCCTGAACCGCGAATGAAAAAATCCTGATGAATGATAGCGTTGGCCACGAGCTCGCGCACCGCCAATTCGGGATAGACTGGCACGTCTCGTCTCAAAGCCTGTCCGATGACTTCATTGCTGGGCAATAGATTGTTGATATACCCGATCAACCCTTCGAAGCCTGCGGCATAACCCCTGCCGCCAACCTGTTCGCGAACCGTTTCCAGCCTGCTGGTGTGTTTGTAGACGATGACCCGCACCGCCTTTCGTTTGAGGGTTTTGAAATCATCCAGGCGTTTGGCCAGAAAAATCGATCCCATGTTGGAGATATTCCAGCCGCCGGCCTCGCACGTGCGAATCATGCCGTCATCGTTCAGCCGGCCAAGGATTCCGGCGCGATTTGCGGGCAGGTTCTGGTTTGTCAGTTCGAAATAGGCTGGGTAGTCGAGCAAACGCACGCCTTCATTTTTTGGCCATAATCCGCACCGGTCAAAATGGCATCGGCCAGTGCAATGGTCAAAACACTGTCGTCCGTGAAAAAACAGCGGGGGCTGAATAGCGGAAAATCCTTGGTTTTGATGAGATGCCATTCATACACCGAGCCGATAATGTCTCCTGCGATTGCGCCAATCATGATGGGTTCCTTTCTGTAAAAATGTTTTTGGACAGGATTGGCTCCAGTTTACCTGCGTTGACACATATCATGTTATTCATTACCATTCAAACGGGTGCATCCGATGTGGAGATGCTGAAATGATCAGGTCCGAATCAGTTTTATCTTGTCAAACGGATGCCATCTGTTTTATTGGTTTGCTTATGAAAAAGAATCCGCTTTTCGACAATCCCGACACGGTTCGCTTTGATGACCTTCTTGCCATTTGTCGAAAGAATTTTGGTGAACCCCGAATTCGCGGAAGCCATTTCATTTTCAAGACTCCGTGGCGTGGTGAACCCCGAATCAATATTCAAAAAGATGGGAACCATGCCAAACCTTATCAGGTTAAAGCTGTTATTCAGGCGATTGCAAAATTGGAGACCATAAATGAACCAGAATATCCATCCCGATAAATACACGTATCATATCCAATGGTCAGAAGAAGATGACTGCCATATTGGACGATGTATGGAATTTCCCCTGCTTGCCGCTCATGGGGATACTTCCGAGTCCGCTTTACGGGAAATCCAGTTTGTTGTTGCCGAAACGATCAAATGGCTTGAAGAAGAGGGAGAACCCATTCCAAACCCGACATGGATGGCATTATCCGACCCGTGTAACCCCATCACGCTGTCAGGCGCAACATCCACAGTTTGAAAATGATCGTTTATCGTGAAAATACATTCCGTAAGTGATAGGCCGCCGGAATGCGGTATGCGGCATTTTCCCCCTTCACTCTTCACCCTTCAGCATAAGCGCCTCCCTTAAGCAGGATTTGATTATCCTGTCATTCCCGAATCCATCCCGCCGCCATTTCCGTTCATGCGGATGGACATGTTTCTGGTCAAAAATATTTACATTATATTACATGAGCTTTACATTAATATTGACATTTGGATATCGGTCACGATATGACAGATCATACGGACACAAAATCCCACAACAGGATATCAACATGATCGATTCCAAAATCCATATCCCGGACTCAAAACCGGTTCTGACCCCGGGCCAGAAACAGATTCTGGACTATCTGGAGCAGGCGATCGAAAAAACCGGCCAGTCCCCCAGCCTCAGGCAGGCGGCAAAAGACAATGGCATCAGCCATGCAGCCGTGGCCCAGATGCTCAAAACACTTGAAAACAAAGGTGTCATCCGCAGAGACGGGCGTTATGGCCGGCGGATTCATGTGCTGAACCGGTTTCAGGTTTCTGCAGGGCCGCATCGCTGGCGGGAGATTCCGGTCATTGGTCGCATTACGGCCGGCCTGCCCATGTATGCCCAGCAGGAATACAGTGGAACCGTGGTGGTGGATGCGGATGTGTTTTCGGGTCAGAACCTGTTCATCCTTCGGATCACCGGCGATTCCATGGCCGATGCGGGAATTCTGGACGGGGATCTGGCGATTTGCGAGCCCCGACAATATGCCCAAAACGGTGAAATTGTCGTGGCCCTGATTCATCAGGAAGAGGCAACGGTCAAACGGTTTTTTGTGTTTGATCAATATATCGAACTCCGTCCGGAAAACAGCCGGTATTCAATCATGCGCTATGGTTTTGACGAGGTTCTGGTGCAGGGCAAGGTGGTGGGGATTCAGCGCGGGCCAAATGGCATCCCCCATCTATAGTATCTCAGACCACATATATGTGGGAACCAGCGGATATTCCTATGCCGAATGGGTGACGGCCGGGTTTTATTCACCCGGAACCCAGCCCGGAAAAATGCTGGGGGTCTATGCGCAACAGTTCTCAATTACAGAGCTCAACTTTACCTGGTATCAGATGCCCCGGGCCGATTCCCTGCAGCGGATGCAACGCCAGGTGTCATCCGATTTCCGGTTTACCGCCAAACTCAACCGCTCCCTCACCCATGAGATCGATTCCGGGTTATGGCGGAATCAGGCCGGTCAATATCGGGATGGCATTGCGCCGCTGATGCAGTCCGGCCAGTTGATGGCGGTTCTCATTCAGCTTCCCCACAGCTTTGACCGCTGTCCCGCCAACCGGAAATACCTGGCCGGTCTTCTGGACGAGCTGGCCGGGCTGCCTCTGGCCATCGAGTTCCGTCATCGATCCTGGGCAACGGACCGGGTGTTTGCCGAACTGGAAAACCGCCGGGTGACCCTGGTCAGCGTGGATACCCCGGATATTCCCGGCCTGTTTCCCAATCTGGACGTGGTCACCAATCCGGATCTGGTTTATGTCCGGTTTCATGGCCGGAATGCCCGGGGCTGGCGCTCCGGAAACATGCAGCATCAGTTCGATTACGATTATTCACCGGATGAACTTCAGGGCTGGATGGACACCCATCTGGATAGCATGATTGTCAAGGCTGCAACCGGCGTCATGTTTTTCAATAACCATGTTCGGGCACAGGCCCCTCGAAATGCCATTACCCTGATCCGGATGTTACACAGCCGGGGATTCAAACAACACCCATGTCCCGATCCATCATCCATCTGAATATTGCGGATTTTGCCGTAGCGGTCGAGCGCAGTCTGGATTCGCGGCTCAAAAACCGTCCGGTCATCGTTGCCACGCCCGGTTCCGGCAGGGCGCGGGTGTTTGACATGTGTGATGAGGCCTATGGCTGTGGTATCCGAAAGGGTATGCCTGTATTTCGGGCCATGTCCCGGTGCCGGGATGCCCGGGTGTTGCCGCCCCGACCGGCCCGGTATGAACA
Organism: Desulfatirhabdiaceae bacterium; assembly: GCA_050179135.1. Classification (GTDB taxonomy): domain Bacteria; phylum Desulfobacterota; class Desulfobacteria; order Desulfobacterales; family Desulfatirhabdiaceae; genus UBA4064. The sequence continues at coordinate 4,036 of JBFXFK010000089.1, forward strand.
GGCCATGAATGCCCTGGTTCGACAGGCTGCCTGCTATTCGCCCCAACTGGAGCCCGGTGATGGGGATGGTCATCTGTTTCTCGATGTGACCGGTACGGCCCGTTTGTGGGGATCACCGATGGATATTGCCTGGCGTCTGCGAAAACAGGCCCGGTCCGAGCTGAATCTGGACCCCATCTGGTCGGTGGCGCCCAACCGGCTGACGGCCAAGATTGCCAGCCGCATTGTCAAGCCCAGTGGTGAATATATTGTGGCAGCCGGCGAGGAATCCGAGTTCATGGCCCCCCTGTCCCTGGATCTGATTCCGGGCATCGAGCACGATGATCTGGAACGCCTGGCCGGTTTCAACCTGACCCTGGCCCGGCATGTGGCCGCACTCAGCGAGGCGGAGTTGTCGGTTCCGTTTGGCGCCCGGGCCCGGTTTATCCGAAATGCCGTGCTGGGTGTTGATGACACGCCGGTTCGAATGATTCATGACCACCCGCCGGTTGTTCGGCTGGATCATGGATTCGGCCAGGACGCGGTGAACCCCGAACGGGTGGCATGCATTCTGTACATTCTGGCCGAACAGGCCGGCAGCCGGCTTCGGCAAATGGGCCTTGCCGCCAGGCGGGTCGTGATCCGGCTGGAATATGCCGATGGCATCCGGGTTGTGCGCCAGATTGCCGCCCGGCCGGCCACGGCCAGTGATGCCGGCCTGGCGGCGTTGGCCCGTCAGACACTGGGGCTGGCATGGCGCCGTCGAATCGGGATTCGGCATCTGTGCCTGACCTGCGAGGGGTTGGTGTTTCCGCCGGCCCAGCTTCCCCTGTTTGAAGCGCCAGCAGTTCAGCGCAAAAACCGGCTGGAAACCACGGTGGATGCCATCCGGTCCCGATTTGGTCGCGATTCGGTGCAAATGGCCCGAACCCTGGCAGTGACATGATTCCCCTCGCGACCCGATCCCATTACTCCCTGATGTGGGGCACGGCTTCGGTTCAGGCTCTGTGTGCGGCGGCGCGGCGTCTGGGCTATCCGGCCCTGGCCCTGACCGATACGGACAACCTGTATGGTCTATGGCCTTTTTTGGCCGCGTGCCGGAAAGAAGGACTTCGACCCGTCATCGGGGCCGAAATCACCGATCCCGGTTCCCCGGACCGCTGTGTCTGCCTGGTCAAAACCCATGCGGGATACCGGAATCTGTGTCGGCTTGTCACCTGTCGGCACATGAATCCGGGCTTCCGGCTGGATCGGGATTTGCCCGGGTTGTCCCAAGGCCTGATGGTGCTGACCCGCCACCCGCATCTGCTGACAGCCTGGCAGGATCAGGGGGTCGATGGGGTGGCCGCCATACCCGGACGTCCGAAGTTCAGCGACCGGTCGCTCATCCGGACAGCCAGCGATCGGGGAATTCCGGTTGCGGCAATACCCGGATGTTATTTTCTGGAACCGGATGATGTATCCATTCATCGGCTGTTGCGGGCCATCGATCGCAACACGACCCTGTTCCGCCTGAATCCGGCCGACAGCGCATCCCCCGATGCCTGGCTGGCAGGGCCGGATGCATACGCGTCCCGGTTTGAAGCCTGCCCCGAAGCCATTGAAACCACCCACAGGCTGTTTGAACGCCTGACATTTACCGGACCCGATTTTGGCGTGGTCATGCCGCCCTGGTCTGACCCCGGGGGGCGAACGCCGGCCCAATCCCTGCGCCAGGCCGCATATGCCGGTGCACACAAACGGTATGGAAATGAATTGTCCGAAACCGTTGTGGACCGGCTGGAGCATGAGCTGAAAACCATTGAAACCATGGGATTCAGCGCCTATTTCCTGGTTGTCCGGGATATTGTTCAAACAAGCCCCCGAACCTGTGGTCGGGGATCCGGATCCGCGTCCCTGGTGGCGTTTTGCCTGGGGATTACCAATGTTTGTCCGGTTCGGCACAATCTGTATTTTGAACGGTTTCTGAACCCCGGGCGATCCGATCCACCGGATATCGATGTGGATTTTGCCTGGGATGAACGGGATGCCGTCATCACGGCTGTTCTTGAGCGGTTTACGGGCCATAGCGCCATGGTATCCAGTCATGTGCTGTTTCAACCCAGAATGGCGCTTCGGGAAACAGCCCGGGTGTTTGGCCTGCCGGAATCCGAAATCTCCCGGGTGACCCGTCAGTTGCCATGGTTCTGGCATACGGACAGCCAGAATCCGGATATGCTGGCCGACATGCAGGCCATGCCCGAAACCCGGACTCTGAGCTTTCCGGACCCCTGGCCCCGGATTCTGAATCTGGCCGGCCGGCTCATCGGAACGCCCCGCTGTTTGTCCGTACATCCTGGCGGCGTCATCATCACCCCGGAGCCCATCGATACCTATGTTCCGGTTCAGCGCACGGCAAAAGGGGTCCCGGTTGTTCAATGGGAAAAAGACAGTGTCGAGGATGCCGGACTGGTCAAAATCGATCTGCTGGGAAACCGCAGCCTGGGCGTGATTCGGGATGCGCTGAACGCGCTTGAAAAAAACGGCATGAAACTGGATGAGCCCGGCTGGAATCCGGAAGACGATTTACCCACCCGGGCCACCATTGAACAGGGCAACACCATGGGCTGTTTTTATATCGAAAGCCCGGCCATGCGCCAGCTTCAGCAAAAGGCCGGGGTGGGCGACTTCGATCATCTGGTCATTCACAGCAGCATCATCCGGCCGGCGGCAAACCCCTATATTCAGGCATATCTGGCACGGTTGCACGGGGCAGACTGGAATCCGATTCATCCCTTGTTATCCGATGTTCTGGATGAGACCTTCGGAATCATGGTGTATCAGGAAGATGTCTCCCGCACCGCGGTGGCGCTGGCCGGTTTTTCCCATGCGGCGGCGGACCGGCTGCGGAAAATCATGTCCAGAAAAGACCGGCAGGCCCGCCTGGCCGATTTTTATGGCCAATTTGTAAGCGGCGCCCGGACCCGGGGCGTATCGGATGATCAGATCAATGCCATCTGGAACATGATGATGAGCTTTGACGGATATTCGTTCTGCAAGCCGCACAGCGCATCCTATGCCCGGGTATCGTTTCAGGCCGCATATCTCAAGACACATTTTCCAGCCGAGTTCATGGCGGCTGTCATCCGCAATGGGGGCGGATATTACAGCACCTTTGCCTATACATCCGAGGCCAGACGCATGGGCCTGACCATTTTGCCGCCGGATGTGAACTGCAGTCAGATTCATTGGACCGGATGCGGCAAGACCCTGCGGGTTGGGCTTCAGTCCGTGAAAGGGCTTTCCGAATCGATCCAGAATAAAATCCTGTCATGCCGTGACCGGGCATTTCCGAGCATGGACGATTTTCTGGAGCGGGTGTGTCCCAATGACAGCGATGTTCGGGTGCTGGTCCGGTGCGGGGCGCTGGACAGCCTCGCGCCCCATGCGCCCCGGGCCGCGCTGATGTGGAAACTGGCCCAATGGCAACAGGACCGGAGCAAAAAACCCGGCAAAAACCCGGGACTGTTTGCCGCTGAACCCATTGCAGCCTATCGCCCGATTCCCAACCTGCCGGCGGACAGTCCCGAAGACCGGCTGCGCCAGGAATTTGAAACCCTGGGGTTTCTCTGTGACCGGCATCCCATGACCCTGTTTTCGAAAACATCCAGACCCGATCAGATGGTGACATCCATCGACCTGCCCAATCATATCGGGCGCCGGGTGCATATCTGTGCCTGGCTGATTACCGGAAAGGTGGTGCATACCCGTCAGGGCCACCCCATGGAATTCATCACCTTCGAGGATGAGGCGGGCATGGTTGAAACCGTATTTTTCCCCAAGGTGTATGACCGGTTCTGCCACCTGCTCAATGAACATCAGCCCTACCGGCTGTCCGGAAAGGTTGCCGAAAAATGGGGTGCGGTAACCGTGACGGTTGATCGGGTTTTGCCAATGTGTCCAGGTGAATGACACCTGGATTTTTTGATCTCACGTAGCGTCGAAAACGAATTGACAAAAAATGACTTTATACTTAGTCTGATTATCATGAAAGGACAATCTCATTGATGAAAGGGGGGACCAAATGCCTGCAAAAGAAACCATACATGTTCAACAAGGGGTCTGGATTGACCAACACTGGTTACAATTGGCCGGGTTGGGTACGCATGTGAAAATCGAATTCATACCCGGTGAAATACGTATTCAATCCGCTACGGATTTGGCTGATGAAAAAAGACCGTCACAAAAAGGCTGGAATACGTTAAGCACTTTGGGTGATGATGCTGAGGATGGGTGCTTGGACAATGCCTCTGAAAATCACGATCGATTTCTTTATGGAAAGCGGTCATGAAACGCATTTTTGTCGATACCAGTGCATGGGATGCGATTGCAGACAAAAGCGACAAAAATCATGTCTGCGCCCTGGAGTACAGAGATGAGATTATTGGCCAATACATTCTGATAACCTCTGATTATGTTCTGGATGAATTATACACCTTGTTGTTGATGAATGTCGGCTACCAACAGACGATTCGATTCAAATCCAAAATAGATATTCTAATTTCCGAAAATGTGCTGAAAATTTATTGGGTTACAAATAATATTCATAATCGGGCATGGCAGACATTCAGAAAATTCAACATCGACAAGCAATGGTCGTTCACAGATTGCGCTTCATATACGATTATGAAAGATTTCGCTATTGCGACAGTTTTTGCATTTGATCACCACTTTGAACAAATGGGTTTTAACCGAAAACCTTGAAATCCCTTCGTGGTCTTCGTGTTCTTCGTGGTTCATTCTTTCCCGGGTTTGATATTATTCACCACACTTTTGATACTATAGCTTTTACCCTAAAACACAATCCCCCCATCTTCCTGAAACCCTTAACACCATATGCACTGGAGACGACCGTGCGGCGAATCATTTTTCAACTGGGTATAGCCCTTGGACTTTTGGCAATCGGCATGTTTGTCGTCGGACCTGTGGCGGCGGATAAACCCCCATGGGCCGGTAACAGTAAAAGTGATAAACAGTCACAAAAAAAAGCCCATTCAAAACAAAACGAAAAGCCGAAAAAGACCTCTGACAAGGGGTCGAATTCAGGCGGGCAAGGCGGAACAACCACAGGATATTTTATTGAAGTGGATCGGGCTCCCATCGATTATTACTATGCGGACCAGTTCCGAAGCGGTAAATGCCCTCCCGGCCTGGCCAAAAAGGACAATGGTTGCCGTCCGCCCGGCCACGCCAAAAATTGGGTTCTGTATCAACCGCTGCCCGCTCATGTCATCTATTATGATCTGCCCCCAACAATTCTGTTTTATCTTGGCCCGCCCCCATCCGGGCACCGCTTTGTTCGGGTGGCGCAAGATATCCTTCTGATAACTGCTGGAACCGGCATGGTCGTCGATGCCATCGAAGATCTGGGAATGGTTCTTGGCCAATAACGAAAAAACACCCCATGCAAAAAGACCAAAAAACCGTTCGCTCATGGCCTCTGCTGCTCAAAACATTTTGCGGCATGCTTGTTGTCATTCTTCTGGGTGCAGGTGTTTACGGTTGGCATCTTTCCAAAGAGATCGAAAATCGGTTTTCGACCCGTCGCTGGAAGATCCCATCGAAAGTGTATTCTGATTCGGTCGTTCTCTATCCCGGTCAACAGATGAGCCGGCATGCACTGTTATCCAGATTGGGGCGGTTGCATTATCGCCTTTCAGATCGTTTGCCAAATCGAAAAGGAGAAATGCGGCATACTGGAGAGACGCTCGAATTATTTTTGAACGATCTCAATATTCCCGCACGGAAAAGGGAAGGTTTTCCAGTGAAACTGGTTTTGAAAGAGAATGAAATTGTGAATATCACCCACCTCCAAAGTGGTGAACAGATTCCCCTTCTTGACCTGGAGCCTGAAGAGCTCATGATCTTTTTTGATCCTGACAGGGAGGAACGACGGCTCATCTCGATCAACCAGGTGCCGCAACACGTCATTTATTCATTTCTGGCCGCGGAAGATGCCGATTTTTATCATCATCCTGGTATCGATATATGGGGAGTCCTCAGGGCGCTTTATGTCAACGTGAGAGACCGTGAGATGAGTCAGGGCGGCTCGACCATCACCCAGCAACTGGCCAAAAATTATTTTCTTACCCCTGAAAAAACCGTGAGCCGGAAACTCAAAGAGATCGTCATGGCGCTTGTCATGGAGATCATGTACGAAAAGGATGAAATTCTGGAAATATATTTCAATGAGATATATCTGGGTCAAAAAGGATCGGTTTCGGTAAACGGGCTGGGAGAGGCCTCCCATTTTTATTTCGACAAACCTGTTTCCGAGCTCAGTCTGGCAGAAGGCGCTGTCATTGCCGGGCTTGTCAAGGCGCCCAATCGGTACAGCCCCTATGTCGACAAGGATCTCTGTCTGGAAAGAAGAAACGCAATCCTGAAGACCATGTTGCAGCGCGAGTGGATTTCCCGGAAAGATTACGACATCTCCCAAAGCTCACCGGTAACCCCGGCCGGTTTTCATGCCTATGGAAAGAAAGCGCCCTATTTTATGGATTATCTTTCCAGTCAGCTTCAGGCCCTGTATCCCAGGGAGGCGTTGTCGAGCCTTGGACTTTCTGTTTTTACGACACTTGACACCCAGGTTCAGATTGCGGCGGAAAAGGCTTTGTCTGACGGGCTTGCCCGGATTGAAAAAAACGATCCCACCCTGATGAACACGGATCCGGGCAAAATGCTTCAGGGCGCGATCATCGTCATGCAGCCCAAAACAGGTTACATCCTTGCCATGGCGGGTGGCCGGGATTACAAAACAAGCCAGTTCAACCGGGCAACACAGGCGAAACGTCAACCCGGCAGCGCCTTCAAGCCTTTTGTCTTTCTATGCGGCCTTGACCAATATACCCCTGTTTCAAAGCTTTCGAATCTCCCGGCAACTTACACGGTGGACGGGAAGTCTTGGCAGCCTCAGAATTATTCATTCATCGAGGGAGAGTCTGTCTCACTCAGAACCGCCATCGCGCGTTCAGTAAACCTGGCTGCGGTGGATCTGGCATTGAAGATCGGGATCGATGAAATTATTCAGAACACCAGACGCTTTGGTTTTTCAACCCCTTTGAATCCCTATCCGTCGCTGGCTTTGGGGGCATCGGAGGTCATTCCGATTGAACTGGCACGGGCATACTGCCCATTTGCCGCTGACGGCATGCTCCCGTTTCCCCTTTCCCTGAAGGATGTTGAAGATGAAGACGGCAATATCATTGAAGGCCGCCATATGACGGTTGAAAGCGTGATATCACCCGCCAAAGCATTCATGATGAGCTCCCTGCTTCGAAGCGTCGTGACCGATGGCACGGCCGGATCCCTGAAAAATTTGGGCATCACCCAGCCGGTTGCCGGAAAAACCGGCACAACCAATGATTCCAGAGATGCCTGGTTTGTGGGATACACACCCAATATCCTCGCGCTGGTTTGGGTCGGCACGGATGATGGCACACCCCTGCATGGAACAGGGGCCAGCCTGGCCCTTCCCATCTGGGCGGATCTGGTGAAGCAAATTCCACAGTTTTCATCCGGTGAATGGTTTAAAATGCCGCCGGGCATTATCGAAGAGACCATATGTTCTGAAAGCGGTCATATCGCGGTCAGGGGTCAATGTCCAAAACCGGTGCGCGAAATTTTTCTGGAGGGCCAAGCCCCCGCCAATACATGTTCGGTTCATCAACATGGTGGAAATCCATTTAAAAAAGTCATTGAGGAGATCAGAGATTTTATCGACAGCCTTTAAAACGATTCTTTTTGTTCTGGCAGGTGTCCCGTTTCTGATTACCGGTTGCGCCGGCTTTCCGTCCGGGTCTTCTCCCCGGACGCAACAGGCGCCCAAAGCCGTGCCGCCTCACTCCCAGCCGGAGGCGCCAAAGAAAACGGATTCCCGGACCATCGCATCCCTGAGACTCACGGACCAGGCACAGAAACTGATCGCGTCCAATCAGCCGGATCAGGCCATCCGGATAATCGAACAAGCGATCGCAATCGATCCGACCAACGGGCAAAATTATTATTTTTTGGCAGAGGCATGGTTGATGAAAGGAGACAGGAACCAGGCCATGTCATTCAATCGGCTGGCCGAAATCTATCTGGAAACCGATGCCGCCTGGGTTCTGAAAGTGACGCGGCAGAAGGAAAAAATAATAAAATGATCCGGATAAAGACGGATTAATCATTCAGGAGTATGGATATGCCAAAAGCCCATTTCAACGGAATTCATATCGCGTATGAAACATTCGGAAACCCGTCCGGCCGCCCTCTTCTTCTGATTGTCGGTCTGGGCGGACAACTGATCCATTGGGATGATGATTTATGTCAAAATCTGGCCGAAAGAGGTCACTTTGTCATCCGGTATGATAATCGGGACAGTGGACTGTCTGCAAAAATTGATGACGCCGGAATACCGGATTTTGTTGATATTTTTAATAAAATCAAGCAGAAAAAAAAATTTTGTCCGCCATATACCCTGGATGACATGGCGGATGACGCCATCGGGCTTCTGGATGCCCTAAAAATCCGGAAGGCCCATATCTGTGGCATGTCCATGGGGGGAATGATTGCGCAGGCCATTGCGATTCGGCGCCCGTTGCGTGTCCAGAGCATGATCTCCATTTATTCAACGACCGGCAACCCCGAAATTCCCCAGGGAAAACCGGAGGTGATGGGGCTGCTCATCGCCCCTCAGCCCAGCGAGCGGTCCGCCAATATTGAACACAGGCTTGGGATCTTTAGACGGATTGCCGGCGCCGGTTTCCCCTTTGATGAAGAATGGACCCGTCAGATTGCTGCCAATGCCTATGACAGATGTTTTTATCCTCAGGGGGTGGCGCGTCAGTTTGTTGCCATTCTGTCTCATGGCAACCGGAAACCGGCTCTGGCAAACGTGACGGCGCCGACTCTTGTCGTACACGGGACCAGCGATCCGCTGATTCCGGTGGAAGGGGGCAGAGATACGGCGGCGGCAATCCCCGGAGCCAAACTGATGATCATTGATGGAATGGGGCACGACCTGCCTCATGGCGGGGCCTGGCCACAGATTATCGAAGCCATTGATGCACATACCCGCAAGGCGACCGTGTAAATGCCTTGCAACGCCGGTTGCCGTAAAAAACCTGGTGTCAGTTTCCTCTGAAATTTCAAATTTGAAATCTGAAATACGACAGGTGAACGACGCGTATCGTATCGTGTAATGGAGAAAAGCCAATGACTATCGGGATAATTCACGATCTTTTTTTGTGGTGTTCCATCATCAACTACGGGGTGCTGCTGGTATGGTTTTTGTTTTTCACATTTGCCCATGACTGGATGTTCCGGTTTCATGGCCAATGGTTTCAATTGTCGGTTTCACAATTCGATACCATTCATTACGCAGGCATGGCGATTTACAAGATTGGCATTCTTCTGTTGAATCTCGTTCCGTATACCGCATTGCACCTTGTCCGATAAGGAAAAAAGTTGATGAACCGGATCAAATGGTTGGCCTGAAGGCTGCACGGGAAACGGCCTTGCAATGAAAAATATGTCAAAAAGAATCAGCAAAAAAGCACCCGGATTCGGGATGGTCCTGATCGGTTTTCTTGTTTTTTCATGGATCACTCCGGCTGAGGCCGCATCCCGGGTCCTTCGGGTTGGCATTTATGATTTCAGGCCCCTGGTATTTGTGGATACCGATGGTCAGGCCAGGGGATTTTTTATTGATATTCTGGATCAAATTGCCGGAAAGGAGAACTGGAAAATCACCTATGTCCCGGGGGAATGGAGTCAGTGCCTGAATCGGCTGGATGATGGAGAAATCGATTTGCTCGTCAGTATCGCCCATTCCGAAGAGCGGGCAGAAAAATTTGATTTTACCCAACAGCACCTGTTTGTCCTGTGGGCGGAGATCTATAAACGGGAACAGGAAAAGATTGATTCCATTTTTGATCTTCAGGGTAAAACAGTCAGCGTGGTCAAAGGAGCCCTTTCCAATTCGGATTTGTCCACGCTGCTCAATGAATTTGGTGTGTCATGCACCCTGATCGAAAAGTCCTCGTATTCGGAGATTCTTGAATCAATGGATCAATCCCGGTCTGATGCGGGCGTGTTTACCAGTATTTATGGCATGCAGATACCGGAATCGCATCAGATTACCCGAACCCGGATTGTCTTTGCACCGGCCAAATTGCGGTTTGCTGTCAAAAAACAGACCTATCCGAATATTCTTGTGGTGCTGGACCGATATTTTGCCGAATTTCAGGCGGATTCAAACTCGGTGTACTATCAGGCATATGACCGGTGGATCGAACCGGTCCGGGTCAAAACGATCACTCCGATATGGATATACGGGATGGTTGCAGCCCTGGGTACAAGTGCAATTCTTCTGATCGTGTTCAATATAGCCCTGAAACGGAAAGTGGCTGAAAAAACAAAGGCCCTGTCCGAAGAGATTGCAGCCCGGAGCCAAGCACAGAAATCACTTCAGGAAAGTCTGGAAAAGTACACGGTTCTGTTTGATGTGTTTCCACTTGGCATCACGGTCAGCGATTCCAGTGGCAAAATCCTGGAGACCAATTCCCAGGCAGAAGTCCTGCTGGGGTTGTCAAAACCGGAACATGAACGTCGATCGATCAATGGTCAGGAATGGGAAATTATCCGGCCGGATGGATCCACCATGCCACCACAGGAATATGCGTCTGTCATTGCCCTGGAAGAAAAGAGAAAGATTGAAAACTGTGAAATGGGCATTGTCCGGCCCGATGGACGCATCACGTGGATATCTGTCACTGCGGCGCCGATTCCCCTGGACAATCATGGCGTAGTGGTAACCTATGGCGATATCACAGAGTTGAAGGCTTCTGAAGAAGCTCTCCGCTTCAATTCATGGCTGCTGAAGGCGGTCCAGCAGTCTGTCATTGCCACAGATCCCGATGGCCGGGTTATCTACTGGAATAGCGCTGCGGAAAAGCTGTATGGCTGGACCAGTCAGGAAGCCCTGAATCAACCGATCATCAACCTGATTGCAAGTCCATCCGCCATAGGTCATGCAAATGAGATCAAGGAACGTCTGCAGGCCGGAAAGTGCTGGGCGGGTGAGTATCTGATCCGGCATCGTGACGGAACCGAATTTCCGGTCGAGGTCTTCAACAGCCCCATTCATGATGAAAACGGCGTGTTTACCGGCATCATCGGCGTATCCACCGATATTCGGGACCGCAAACAGGCAGAGGAGGCACTGAAACAGTCCGAAGAACGGTATCGCGTTCTGGTCGAAAATATCAATGATGTCATATTCGAAATTGATGCGACGGGTGTCGCTACGTATATCAGCCCGACAATCGAACCCATGAGTGGATATTCACCAGCAGAACTGATCGGCCACAACCTGTTCGGTTTTGTTCATCCGGAAGATATCGGATGGCTGACAGAGCGGTTCCGGGAGGTGTTGGCCGGACAGACCCGGTCCAGTCAATATCGCCTGTTGAAAAAGACCGGTGATTTTTTTTGGGTCCGCTCGTCCAGTCGTGTCATTTATGATGATGGTAAACCCGTCGGTTTGCGGGGGGCGCTGACAGATGTCTCTGAAATGATTCGGCTGGAAGATGAATTGCGGCAGGCACACAAGCTGGAGGCCATCGGAAAGCTGGCTGGCGGAATTGCACACGATTTCAACAATATCATGGCCATTATCCTGGGAAATACCGAACTGGCCCTCCAGGACATTCCGGAATGGAACCCGGTCCATGAATCACTTCAGGAGATCCGGAACGCCTCCCTGAGGGCAAAGGAGATTGTCCGGCAGATTTTGAGTTTCAGCCGGAAAACCGGGGCAGATCGAAAACGCATCCGGTTGACCCCGATTATTCAGGATACATTAAGCCTGTTGCGGGCGACCATTCCGTCAACCATCCACATCGTTGCCAATTTTGATGCCAGTGACGATACCATTTTGGCCAACCAGACGCAGATCAGCCAGATTCTGATCAATCTTTCCAACAATGCGGCATATGCGATGAAAGATAACGGAGGCCGGTTATTCATTGGTCTGAACAATGTGGTTGTGGATACGTCACACTTGGCCAACTGTCCGGATTTGAAACCGGGCCATTATATTCGATTGACTGTTTCCGATACCGGAGGCGGAATCGATCCCCAAATTATCGGTTCCATTTTTGACCCGTATTTTACGACAAAAGCCATGGGTGAAGGCTCCGGAATGGGTCTTGCCATTGTTTACGGACTGGTGAAAACACATGAGGGAGCGATTTCAGTTGACAATAAGCCCGGCGTTGGCACCACATTTCATGTTCTGTTTCCGGTGGTTGAATGTGCCATATCAACAGAGAAAAAAACAGATCAAACGGAACAGCCATCTGCTCATGAACGGATTTTGTTGATCGATGATGAACCATCCATCATTAAAATGGTTCAAAAAATGCTCCAATCCATGGGATATCACATCGAATGTGAAACCGATCCGATCAAGGCGCTTGAACGGTTTTGTGCCCATCCGGATCATTTTGATCTGGTGATCACCGATTTCACCATGCCCAATATCCGGGGCGATCAACTGGCAAAAAAAATTCATGAAATCAGCCCGGAGAAACCCGTTATCCTGAGTACCGGGCATAGCGAGTTCGTTCAACAGGACAGTGCAGAGAAATTGGGAATCTCGGCGTATCTGATGAAGCCGTATAAACGGGAAACCCTGTTAAACACGATCCGGAAGGTGCTGGATCGTGTCTGACCCGGATCAGAACTCTGAAGACTAAAGGTTCTAAGGCAGATGATTAAAAGGTCATGACCTCATATTCCCTTTCTTTCATATCCAGAGCGTTCAACAATACATGAATAGGACACGCGACCATGACGACGACAGTTATTTTCATGGCGGATTCTCCCGGACATATTATTCAATGACCCATATCGCACAGTTTCGGGCAATCTTGACCAGCTTGCTGGATACACTTCCAAAAAGCATTTCCTCTTTCCGGGACATTCCCTTTCTGCCCACCACGATGGTTCCATATTCCAGTATTTCCTGTTCGGCAATGATGCATTCGGCCATGGATGGACAATACCGGACGGGTCTGTGAATTGATACATTTTCCGGAGCAAAACCATGATCGATCAAAAACTGCCGGTATTCCGCCAGCATCTCTTCGACTTCCCGGGTATTGGTGGCCAACCAGTTTTCTTTTTCTTCGGGGGTGGCAAAGAAATCACTTTCGGGTTCAAGAATCACATGCAGAACCGCTACCCGGAATCCGCCACCGATTCCGCCCAGCAGCCGGGCAACATAATTTACCGCCCGATGTGCATTTTCAGACTGGTCAACCGCTATCAAAATGTTCCGGTTTACAATGGCTTCGTTCTGGTTCATGATGATTCCTCCTACAGGTTGTTTTTATATTCTTTCAAATCTTCCAGGAGTTGAACCGTGTTTTCGTAATAGACTGTAACGCCTTTTGAAAAATGCATCAAAATCCGGTTCAGCGATTCGGGAATATAGGGATAAATTTTTTTAAGATTCGCAACCCGATTGTTGAAAACAATGTTGACATCATCCTCGAACAGTTTGTCAAAAGCCGAAAAATTGTTGGCATGGAGGTCCTGAATCAGGACATCCCCCATTCCCACCAGATACGTCAAAACATTTCCCAATCCAAAGAGATCATAACCAAACATATTTTCCCGATGACGAAAATTGTAATCAAAATCGATCCAGCGATAAATTCCGGTGTCCCGTTCTACCAGAATGTGGTCGCGACGGATATCACCATGTTTTTCACCATGATCATGCAGAAATCGGATGGCTTCGACACACGCCATATAGTTGTCAAAGATTTTGGGAAATTGCTCATAAAAATACGTCTCATGATTCATGGAGAGCTTCCGGATATGGTCGGCAAGCGTATCCCCCTGTATCATATCCAGAACCCGGATGATATTGTCATTATCATCCAGAACTGAAAATCCCTGCATGAAATTGGGATGGCCTTCAGCCAGCCTCAAAATCCGTTCCTCTTTTTGGGGGCTTCGAAAACATTCAAAAAAGATGTCTCCGATATGGGCCATGAATTTTTCATGAAAAACCATCTTGATAATTTTGGTCTGGCCGTTTTGGAGATCGATCGCCCGCTTTACCCAAAATTTTTCCTCATCATCCAGTCCAAACCGGCCTTCTTTGGCATTGTGACGAATGAGATACGGCTGGCTGTCAAGCATGAGGATGTCACCATATTCAATCCGAAAAAAATCGGTGGTATCCGAATAAATCTTGAACTGGTGATTGGGGCGTATGGAGGCCAGCCAGGGTTCACAAAGCTGTCGAAGGTCTTCCTGGGAATACATGTCTGTCATATGCACCTGCTTTACCATAAAAATGAAAGAAAGTTTTGAGTTTTGAATTTTGAGTTGAAAGCGGTACATGTCATTTTCATATATGGGGGTGAACCATCGAGAATGATTCATGATCGTTTACCGCGAAAATGCAGTTAAAAAAGAACATATTCCATCAAGCTCCGTAGGGGCGACCTGTGTATTCCGGTTACAGGCCGCTCCGATGGAGCTTGATGGGAATAACAGCATCAATTTCTACAAACAGGCCGCCCCTACGGGGCTGTTGCCAAATCCGGATTTTAAAAGGATCATGTTCAGATGACTGGATAAAAACCTCTGTGCACTCAATCGACATGCAAAATGACGGCAACACTGTTAAACACGGCCCAGACCGTGTCATTTTCCCGGATACCGGTCCGGTTGCCTGCTTCGCGGGTGACAACCGAGCATACCGATGTTCCATCAGATATGCGAATCACGTACTCCGTATTGATCTCGCCCTCACGGATGCGAATGACCGTTCCATTCAGCCGGTTTTCCGCCGTGCAGTCCGGCTCCCGGTCCCCTTTTTGAAGCATGATCCAGGGGGCTTTGACTTCTGCGGTGACCAGCAGTCCCGGTTGCAATCCCAGTCTTTCCAGGCTGTCATTGGTGATGAGCGAGGCAATAATGTATTCGCCGACTGTCAGCACCTCTACAAAAGATTGGATGTCGCCTTTTCGGATCAGGCTGATTTTTCCAAAAAACATGTTTCGCGCACTGGTTTTCCGAACGCTTTCCCTGACAATGAAATGATCGGCTACCTGACGCATGTCGTCATCCGAAAATGTGACATAGGATGCGGCCCGGTTCGGGGTGGAATGTCCCAGAATCCGCTGTACAACCGGTAACGGCAGATTCCCCCGGATGAGTTCCACGCCTCTGGCTTTCCGGATAACATCCGGGGCTCCCTGTGCCGGTGAAAAACCGCAGGACAATGCCCGTTCATAAAATTTCCGACGGACATGCGCCGGATCAACCCGAAACAGATGGGTCAGGGAATCCTTGAAAGCCGGATCGTTGAGGATGGACTGAATTTCATTGAAAATGGGGTCGGGTAACCGGATTTCCCGATTCCGGATGGTTTTTCCGTCACCGGTTTTTCCAAAACAGACCACACTCTGTCTTGAATCGAAATCCTCAATCGGATTGAGCGCCAGTACTTCGTTCAATCTGGCTCCAGTGTACCGGATAAGCAGAAAAATGATCAATATCCGTTTCCGGGCCAACCGGATGTCCAATCGGCGGGAGTCTGCC
>JBFXFK010000090.1:0-19572 GCA_050179135.1 Desulfatirhabdiaceae bacterium
ATAACCCTTCTTTTCCAGAATTTTTCGGATATTGTTGTTGATGCCGACTTCATCATCGATGATCAGGGCTTCCCGTCCGGTTTTGGACAGCTTCAAAGATGACTGTTCGGATTTTTCGGCTGTTTCTGCCAAAATCCGGGTCATGTTTCGCTTCAATTCCGCATACGGAATCACCATCTGTTCGCCTTCCAGATGCATGGCATATTCAGAGCCGGCTGCGGCTGCCACGTCATCAAACAGAAAGGGCATGTCAACCCCGATCAATTGGGACGGATGAACCGCTGTTGCGGCAGATGCTGCGGCTTTTTTTCCTTTTTTCTGGGGGCAGACCGCGCTTTTGGTTCCGGCCTTGCAGGTATTGCCCAGTTTCCGGAAAATATCACAGACCATTTCGCCCACGGCACAGTAGTTTTCCAGGTTTTCAGAGACCCTCACCTCGACGACCGGCATGTCGGACGGACCCAGTGACCGAGCATAGTTTTCATCGGTGGCTCTGGCAACTTCCTCCCAATCAAACGGCATATCGACATCGATATTTCCGGATGCCTTTCCCGACATGGTTTGGACATTTTTCTTCAGCTCCGCATAGGGTACATAGGAAATGCCTTCCGAATTCAGGTGTGCGACATATTCCGGACCCGTTACGGAAATGACCTCATCATAATTGAAGGGCAGGTCGATGCCGATCCATTTTGACCGGTCCGGTTTGGCTGTTTGGGTTTGTTCACCTGTTTTTTTGGCCTTTTTCTGGGGACATAACCGGGTTTTGGCGCCGGCCTTGCAAGTTCCGCCCAGTTTTTTGAAAATATCGCAGACCATTTCTCCGGTTGCACAGTAGTTTTCGATTTTTTCCGGCATTTTCACTTCGATGATGGGCATGTCGGACCGGCCCAGTGTCATCACATAATCCTCGCCGGTATATTTGGCAACCTCATCGCCATCAAACGGCATATCAATATCGATGACATTGATTATCTCGATTTCTTTTTCAGACGGTTTTACCGCGATCAGATCACCTCCCAGGGCTTTTTTAACGCTGTCCCTCAGTTCATCCGGTGTAAAAGGCTTGGGAACATAGTCCATCGCGCCCAGACGAATCGCCTTCATGGCCGTGTCTGTCGAGGCATAAGCGGTCATCATCAACGCCTGAGTTTCCGGCCAGTCCTGCTTGACCCGCTTCAGAAGCTCAAGCCCGTTCATTTCGGGCATGACAATATCGGATATCATCAGTGCAAATGATTCGGTCTTCATCTTCTCAATCGCTTCCGCGGCGCTGAGGGCACAGACCACCTCATAATCGTTTTTGGACAGAATTCTCTGCACATTCTGGCAGATTCCCTTTTCATCATCGACAACCATGATTTTTGCTGATGGATTCATATCGTTACCTCCTGATGGGTGTGAAATTGACAGATAATTGTTGATAACAGTAATAAGCACATCCCGTGCCAAAACCCGATAAATATTATAACACAATGAAATATAAGGAAATATAAGGTAAAGATGGGGGGATGGGATGGATTGGATGTATGAACGACGTATACATGGCAGGTGATTTTACGTTTATCGGTGTCGGGGTCACTATAACTTTCAAACTAAAGATTTTGGGTGCGCTATCGGTCGGGGATGGCCGAGGGTATCGAAAAAGAGAAAAAAGCCGGCGGTTCAGGATGTCGCGTCCCTTTGCAACTTCCTGACGGCCAACCTGGCTCTTCTCTCCCAATCAGGGAAAGGTCGGGGATGGGGATGGAAAATTTTTCAAAGAGGGACGTCAGCGGGCAATCAATCGCCCGTTCAAAAGGTGCAGAAGCGTGTATACAAGAATAATACAGTGTATGGCGGACTGAAGCGGAAATGGACTGGTGGTCCCGGTCAATCTCCAGGCGTCCGGCCGGGCAGGGTGATGCCATATTTTTTCATCAGCCCCTGGAAATTGGTACGCTGGATGCCGGTCTGACGGGCAGCCCGGGTGACGTTCCAGTTGTTCCGGGCCAGGGCATTGATGAGAAACCGTTTTTCCAGATCACCAATGGCGGCCTGACGAATATTTTTTTTGGCTTCCTTGAGTGCTTCGTTTGTGTCGGGAACAATCTCGACGGGTAAAGACAGCACATTGGGATCTTCATGCATCACCATATCGTCAATGCCGATCGTCTGATGGTCACACTGAATAACGGCCCGTTCGACGACATTTCGCAGTTGACGGACATTTCCGGGCCAGTCCAGGTTCATCAGGTAGTTTTCTGCGCCAGCGTCAAAACCCGTAATGTTCTTTTTCATGGACCGGCTGAACTGTTTGAGAAAAAAAATCGCTATGGGCAAAATATCGGGTTTTCGTTCCCGAAGGGGCGGAATCAGAATCGGATACACAAAAATGCGGTAATAAAAATCCTGACGAAAGGCGCCGGAATCGGTCATGGCCTGAAGATTCTGATTGGTTGCAAAAATCAGCCGTACATTGACATGCTGAACAGCCGTGCCCCCGACAGGCAAAAACTCGCGGCTTTCCAGAAACCGCAGCAGCATGCCCTGAACCTCCAGACTGATATTGCTGATTTCATCCAGAAATACGGTTCCGCCATCGGCCAGTTTGAAAATGCCGACCTTGGCCTGATGAGCCCCGGTAAACGCGCCTTTTGTGTGACCGAAGAGTTCGCTGGCCAGAAGATTGCCGGAAAGGGTGCCGCAGTCCACTGCAAAAAAGACCCTGTCTTTTCTCAGGCTGTTGGCATGCACGGCGCGGGCGACCAGCTCCTTCCCGGTTCCGCTTTCACCGCAAATCAGCACCGTGGAATCGGTTGGCGCCACTTTTTGAATCATGGTCACAACCTGTTGAATCTGATGGCTGCTCCCGATCAACTGATGGGATATGGAACCGCCACCGGTTTTTCCGGGTTGCACCGTGTTCTGATCCGGCGGTGAAACAGATTGGCTTGCAATTGCCTGAAGAACGACTGCACGCAGTTCATGGGGTGTGAAGGGTTTGGGCAGATAGTCGAATGCGCCAATTTTCATGACCTCAACCGCCGAGGATACCGACGCATAACCGGTCATGACAATGACGCGGGTCATGGGATATTTTTCCCGGATTCGCCGCAATAACTCCATGCCGCCCAACGCACTCATTTTCAGATCGGTCACGACCACATCAAAGGGCGTTTCCGTCATTCTGTCCAGTGCGTCGTAGCCGTTCAGGGCATGGGACGTCCGGCAATCCAGTTTGGAGAGGATTTTTTCACAGTTTCGACAGATATGGATCTCATCATCCACAATCAGAACATGGGGCGTTTCATTCGGCATGATTTCCATCCTGGCTTAAGGGCAGGTGGATGGTGAATCGGGTTCCCTGGTTTGGCAGGCTTTCAACCGATATGCTGCCACCATGCTGGGAAATGATACCACTGGTGATGGCCAGACCCAAACCGGTACCATTTTCCTTTGTGGTGAAAAATGGATCAAATATTTTGTCCTGGGCTTCTTTTGAGATACCGCATCCGGTATCCTGAATCGTGATTTCGGCATGGGTCTGATCCGCCGAAAGCCTGGCAGAAACCGTAATCCTGCCGCCGGGCTCTGTGGCCTCGATGGCGTTCAGCATCAGATTGATCAGGGCCTGCTCGATCTGCCCCTTGTCCATGACGATGCGGGGAATTGTGTCTGAACAGACAGATTCGACACCGATGTCCTTGAAGGCGGCCTGTTTTCGGGTCAATAAAACGATTTCATCGATCACTTGGGACAGGTTATGTTCCTTCTTGACCGGTTGGCTTTGCCTGGCGAAATCCAGCAATGCAGAAACAATCCGCCGGCACCGGAGGGTTTCACGGGTGATAAGACCCATATCCTCGTAATAGGGATCGTCCGGCTTCATCTCTTCCCGAATCAACATGGATGTGGTCAGAATGGTGGTAAGGGGATTGTTTATTTCGTGGGCGACACCTGCCGCCAGCCTGCCAACCGAGGCCAGCTTGCTTTGCTGAAGCAGGTTTTTCTGGTTGGTGATCTCCGGCGTGATGTCACGGGACAATTCAATGGCGCCGGATACCTGACCATTTTCAAATATCGGATAGCAGGAAATGGAATAATAAATTTCCTGATTTTTATGGTTCAGATGAACATGGGTGGTCTGTGACGGTTTTTGGGTCTTGAAACACTCACTCAGCGGACAGGGGTGGTCATCACCGGAACAGGGGTGGTTCTGATGATGGGTGATCTCATAACAGAAATGACCAATGGCCTCGTCCCGGGTTATACCCAGTTTTTCCAGCATGGGCTCGTTGATATCGAGAATGCGGTAATCCGATGCGATCACCATCACATCCTCATTGATCAGTTCCTTGATCACCATGTCCCGCATGGCCTTGTTTTCCGCATATTTGTGCAATCGGCGACGGATGGATGTTTTTTTTAAGGCTCTGTCCAAAGCCAGATTCAGGGTGTCCCGGTCAAAGGGTTTGGTGATGAAATCGGTGGCATCATTCTGAAAACTTTTGACCGCCAGTTCCATATTCGCATGACCGGTGATCATGATAATTTCAGTATCCGGAATTTCCTCCTTCATCTGTTGCAACAGCACCAATCCATCGGCATCCGGCAGCACCACATCCATCAATACAATCATGGGGCTAACATCCCGGAAAATGGACATCGCCTCCGTACCGGTTGCCGCAGTATATACATGGTAACCGGCCTTTCCCAGCCGTTTAGCCAGGGTCTCCCGGAAATCGGGTTCATCGTCAACCAGCAGAATTGTGTGCTCCATGTCAAGCGCCTTTATCATAACGAATATCAAGGATTACGTTTTGATCGCTGAATACTTGTTTGTCCAAAAGATCTAATGAAATCGGCCATCGGATGTCATTTGCCCGGCATCGGGAGCCGTTTTTTCAAGCCAACCCGTTCGCGTCACCCGAAACTGATCAAAATCCGGCACGCAGGGCTTGATATCCAGCAGGGGCGTGCCATCGAGTATATCCACATTAACGATCGAAAGCCGGGCATCCTGAATGCCCTGCAGCTCCACAATGGATAAGCCTATCGAATTGGGGCGGACCGGCGCGCGTGTGGAAAATACCCCTCTTTCGGTTGAATCCAGAAACGGGGTGACCCGCAGCCGTTTTTCCACTACCCGATGAAAATGATAGAGCAGGATGATATGGGAAAAACCGTCCAGATCTTTCAGCCCGTCAACAAATTGTGGGAATATCTCGATATGACCCGGAATGCCCAATGCCCCTTTGGGCTGAATGGGCATACCCGCTGTTTCGGTAAACGGACTGTGAATGAGGCCAATTGCCTCATAGATAATGGTCATGTAACCGTTACCTCCATTTTTGCGCCAGTATTTTATCTGATCGATTTTAAAATACAAATTAATATCGATTTCAACTCTGGGATAAAATCCCGATCCGGTGGAAGACGATACCATGCACGCCGGATAACAAAGCAACATTCATGCCATAATCATATACCTCCGGGTCACCGGGATTTGCCTGACAAAACAGATTCAGGTAATGTCGTGTTCCTTCAAACCATTACGATGCATATTCATCCAGCCGATTCCAACTCCGGAAAGAATGCTGTGACGGGTATAATGTATAATTTAATAATACATAATGTATGGTTTTGTTATACAATAAAATATGGATGTTCCGGACCCGCATGCATGATTGTAAACTGCTCCGACACCAATAGAAACAACCATCACCCAGTGACGACATGCCGGGGCGCACATTACAGGCGCTGTCGTATATTTATATACAGTATCGGTCAGCCTTCAAACAATAACCATCTTTAATACCATATCATATTAACAGGATATGGACTGTTTTCAGCTTTGGCGCAAAATATGCAGACAGCAGTCAAAGCCAATGCCCCAGGATGGTGCTGATCATAATATAGACTTTCGGCCACACCTGAGTTGCCCTGGATCATTACTTTTTGCGTTATAGACTTTCAGAAAAATAATTTCGCTGCGTTATCGGTCGGGAATGGCCGAGAAAAGGCCTATTCCCTCCCTGCTGCCTTGCGAAATTAATTTTCTGAAAGTCTATATTTCCAACAGCTACTTCATTAAGGAACCGTATTATGGGGAAAGCCGGATCGTTAGTGTTCAGGATTATCCTGCCCGGAATCATTGCCGTCACACTTATATTGGGAATCGGTGCATATGGCCGGGAAAGTCAGTCACCCCAGTCCGATAGCGACCGGGCGGATGTGATCGTTATCGATACCCTTAAGGCATATGGCAGACTGGAGCGCCCGGGTGTCGTGTTTCCGCACGATTTGCATACCCAGGCGCTTGAAAAAAAGCAAAAAGACTGCACAGTCTGCCATCTGGCTGAAAAAGATCGGCTTTCCCTGAAATTTCAGCGGACAACAGACGAATCAAAAAGCCTGGTCAGCGATATCTATCACGCCAAATGTATCGATTGTCACAAAGAAACCCTGGCAGCCAAAGAAAAATCCGGCCCGGTCACCTGTGGCGAATGTCATGCTGAAACACCCCGGTTTCAGTCCCGCAGGGTTCCGATCCCCTTCGACAAATCCCTTCATTTTCGTCATGTAAAAGCCCAGGAAAACAAATGTGAACGGTGTCATCATGAATATGACAAAGAGGCCAAAAAGCTTTTTTATGCCAAGGAAAAAGAAGGCTCATGCCGCTATTGCCATCAGGATACCACACAGGAAAATCGCATATCCAGCCGGGAAGCATCCCACATCGGGTGTATCGACTGCCACAAAAAAAACCTGGCGGCACAAAAAAAGGCAGGGCCGATAGACTGTGCCGGATGTCACGACTCAGCGCAGCAGGCGATGATCGAAACGGTTCAGGATATTCCCAGATTATCCCGCAAACAGCCGGATGTGGCCATGTTGAAAGTCACCCGGGAATCCGACCAGCCCGAAACACGGATGAATTTTGTTCCATTCGATCACAAAGCGCATGAGGAATACAATGCATCCTGCCGGGTGTGTCACCATGAGTCCATGAGCGCATGCAACACCTGCCACACCCAGAAGGGAACCAAAGAAGGAAACTGGGTCACACTGGATCGGGCCATGCACCAGGCCAACGCCAATGCCAGTTGCGTGGGATGTCACAATACCGCAAAAACCTCGCCAGACTGCGCCGGATGCCATGCGACAATGACCCGGGTCAAAACCGACGGATTGGACGGCTGCCGGAAATGCCATATGGCGCCACCGACATCCCAACCTGTTTCGGCTGATGAGGAAGTCCTGATGGCCAAATCCCTTCTGGATTCGCGCGCGAAGCCTGAAACGGTTTTCAGTGACACAAGTCTGACGGATATACCTGAAAAGGTCACGATAAAAGGTCTTTCAAATCAATATGAGGCCGTGGAATTCCCTCACCGGAAGATCGCGCAAACCCTGTTGAAAAAGAGCAGCGAAAACAAAATTGCCGGTTATTTCCACACCAGCCAGTCCATGTGTCAGAGTTGCCATCATAACAGCCCGGCGTCCATCAAACCACCAAAATGTCAAAGCTGTCATGGAAAGCCGTTTGATCCGGTAAAACCGGACGTCCCCGGTCTTCTGGGCGCTTACCATCAGCAGTGTATGGGGTGTCATCAGGCCATGAATATTGAAAAACCCATGGGCTGTACGGAATGTCATAAGGAAAAAGGCTGAAGACTGAAGGTTGAGGGGAAAACGATCAATTTGAAATGTATTTATTAATGTCATCATTAGGGGTAACGACATGTCGTTGACAAGAAGACGCTTTCTGGGGTGGATTGGCGCAGCCGGAGCCGGTACGCTTTTGGGTCGTGAGGCAAATGCCGCCGCCAATGTTCATTTTAAGGGATACCCGGACAGTTTTGCAGTTTTGCATGATATCACCCTTTGCGTGGGATGCCGAGCCTGCGAGGCCGCCTGCAATACGGTCAATGAACTGCCGGCGCCGGACAAACCGTTCAAGGATCTGACGGTTCTGGATCAGCGGCGCAGAACCACGGCCAAAACCTATACGGTCGTGAACCGGTTTCAGAATGAAACAGGCGGTGACAAACCGGTTTTTGTCAAGAAACAGTGCAATCACTGCCTGGAGCCGGCATGTGCATCCGCCTGTTTTGTCCGGGCCTTTAAAAAATCACCGGAAGGCGCTGTCACCTATGATCATTCTGTCTGTGTCGGATGCCGATACTGCATGGTGGCCTGTCCTTTTGAAATTCCCACCTATGAATATGACCAGGCACTGTCTCCACGAATTATGAAATGTACCATGTGTCATCCCAGAGTCATCAACGGCCAGCTTCCCGGATGTGTGGAAGCCTGTCCCAAGGAAGCCCTGACATTTGGAAAACGCAAAGACATCCTGGATCTGGCCCGGAATCGCATCAAAAAGAATCCAACCCGGTATATCGACCATGTTTACGGCGAAACCGAAATGGGTGGCACCAGTTGGCTGTATATTTCCGGTGTTCCATTCAGCCAGATCGGCATGCGGGAAGACCTGGGAGTGACCCCGGCTCCGGAACTGACTGCCGGCGCCCTGGGCGCGGTTCCGATTGTGGTCGGCCTGTGGCCGGTGCTGTTAACCGGTATTTATGCCATTACCCAGAGAAAAGAAAAGGTCGCCGCCGAAGAATCCAGGCAGGCGGTACAGGAAGCGGTCAGCCGGGAACGGGCTATCGCAGAAAAAGAGATTGCATCGGTGGTCGAAAAAGCCCAAAAGGACAAGGATGCCGCCATCAAACAGGCCGTCAAAAAAGCCCTGGATGATGCGGCAAAAAACCAGCAGGAGGTGAAATCCTGATGTCTGACCATACCATTTCTGTCAACAAAACCCTTCTGACCCCATTCAACCTGATTGCAGGCGTCATTCTGCTGGTCGGCACGGTCATTACGGTTCTCCGCTTTACGGGCGGCCTGGCTGCGGTCACCAATCTGACCGATGACAACCCCTGGGGAATCTGGATCGGATTTGATCTGCTCTGCGGTGTGGCCCTGGCAGCCGGGGGCTATGTCACATCTGCCGCAGTGTATATTTTCGGGCTCAAGCGATACCATTCTGCGGTGCGCCCCGCGATATTGACCGGATTTCTGGGGTATGCCCTGGTGGTCTTTGCCCTCAATTACGATGTGGGCCGGCCCTGGAGGCTCCCGTATCCCTTTATCGTGCAGTCGGGAACCACATCCCTGCTTTTTGAAGTCGGCGCCTGTGTGGCCCTGTATCTGACGGTGCTCTTTATCGAATTCACGCCGGCAGCCCTGGAATGGCTGGGCCTCAAGCGTGCCAGAACCATTGTTGTCCGGCTGACCATGTTGCTGACCATCTTCGGCGTGGTACTCTCCACACTGCATCAGTCTTCCCTGGGCGCCCTGTATCTGATTGCGCCATCCAAACTTCATCCCCTGTGGTATTCCAGCTATATCCCGGTTTTCTTTTTTGTATCCAGCATCATTGCCGGCCTGTCGATGGTAATTTTTGAAAGTTCCCTGTCACACCACTATTTCCACCACAAAATGGATGAAACCCATCTTCGTGAAAACACGGGCGTGACCCTGGGGTTCGGCAAGGCCGCATCCCTGGTGTTGGCCGGCTATTTCACCATCAAGGTGATTGGCGTATCGGTTGCCAACAACTGGCATTATCTCACCACCGGATACGGCGCCTGGTTTCTGGTTGAAATGCTGGGATTTGTCGCGTTGCCCTGTTTTCTGTATGCCGTGGGCGTTCGTGACAAAAATATCACACTCATCCGATGGACATCCGCCTGGACGGTTCTGGGCATTGTTGTCAACCGGCTGAATATTTCCCTCATCGCCTTCAATTGGCAACTGCCATCGGATCAGCGCTATTTTCCGCACTGGATGGAGATCATGACATCGGTGTTTATCGTGACCATCGGAATCCTGGTGTTTCGGTTCATTGTCACACGGATGCCCATCCTGTATGAACACGCGGACTATAAATCGCACTGATATCATGATCGAAAACGGAGGTAACGTATATGGAAGGCGGATTTTTTACACTTCAGGATTTCATGACATTTACCAAAGGGGTCACCTATATTCTGATGATCATATCCCTTTGTGCGATGGTCGGATTCTGGCTTTTTCTGTCCGAGCGGGATACGGATCAGACCGTTGAAGAACCCCATCACCACGAGTGATCAACACAGGAGCATCCCATGTATGAACTGGTTACCGGCCCGCTGGCATGGCTGGCCTTTGCGGTTTTTTTTATCGGCGTGATTGCCCGGATTGTTCTTTACATCAAAGGACTGGACTGGAAGCTGGATCGCGTGACCTATACGGTGAATGTGTCGTATGGCATCCGGGGGGCACTGCGGTCCATCTTCGTGTGGCTGTTTCCATTTGGAACCCACAGTTGGCGAAGCTATCCGTTTATGACCATTCTGGTATTTACGTTTCACATCGGCATCCTGATCACACCGGTCTTTCTGATTGCCCATAACGTGATGTTGTGGGAAAGATGGGGAATCCGGCTCTGGACCATTCCGGAACCCGTGGCGGATATCCTGACCATTGCCGTCATGGTTTCCGCCGTGTTTCTGATTCTCCGCCGGATCGCGCTGCCGGAAGTTCGAATTCTGACCACAGCCTATGATTATCTGGTCATTGCCATTGCGGTTCTGCCGTTTTTTACCGGATACATGGCGCACATCCAGGCTCCGGACTACCGGTTCTGGCTGATTCTGCACATTTTGTCTGGTGAAATCATGCTGGTGGCCATACCATTCACCAAGCTGTCCCATTTTGTCAATTTTTTTCTGTCCCGGGGTCAGTTGGGGATGGATTTTGGCATCAAACGCGGCGGCATGAAAAATAAGGGCCTGGCCTGGTAACGATACGATTTCAAATTTGATATTTGAAATTTCAGAGGAAAATAACGATGCCTGAAGGAACACTCTGCAACAAAAAAACGGTTAACACGGTGGAAGAGCTTCATGCACTTCTGGCTGACAAGAGTGGAAAAGTCTATTATGATGAAATGAACAGCCTGGACGTTGACCGCAATGCGTTCAAGGCCACATTGCAAAAAACCTGCAAATCGCGGATTCGCACCTGGCTTGAAATCTGCGCCCATTGCGGCATGTGTGCAGACAGTTGCTTTTTTTATCTGGCCAACAACCGGGACCCCATGCAGGTTCCTTCTTATAAAATCCAGTCCACGCTGGGGCAGATTGTCAAACGGAACGGGGATGTGGACAATGCCTTCATGCAGATGGTTATGGATACGGCCTGGGGCAAATGCACCTGCTGTAACCGGTGCGGCATGTACTGTCCGTTTGGCATCGATATGGGTGTGATGTTCGGATACCTGCGGGGATTGTGTTTTTCCCAGGGATTTGTGCCGTGGGAGCTGAAAATCGGTTCGGGCATGCACCGGATCTACCAGGCCCAGATGGATGTCACATCAGATGACTGGGTGGATACCTGTCAGTGGATGGCTGAAGAAAATGAGGAGGACTGGCCGGGTCTCGAAATTCCCGTTGACAAGGAAAACGCCGATATCATGTATACGGTCAATGCCCGGGAGCCGAAACATTATCCCGAAGATCTGGCCGAAGCCGCCATCCTGTTTCATCTGGCCGGCGAAAACTGGACCGTTCCCAGCGTGGGTTGGGAAGAAACCAGTCTGGCCATGTTTGCCGGCGACTGGGAGGCCTGCCGGATTCAGGTTCAGTCCGTATATGACGCAATGGAACGGCTGAAGCCCAAACGCATGGTGGTCACCGAGTGCGGCCATGCCTACAGGGCCACCGTAATCGAGGGACCGTATTGGGCCGGACTGAAAAGCGGCAAAACACCGGTTCCCAGTTTTCATTATGTGGAATGGGTTGCAGAAGCCCTTCGAACCGGAAAACTGAAGATCGATCCGGCCAAACGCATCAAGGAGCCGGTCACCTACCAGGATTCCTGCAATTACATCCGGAATGCGGGATTAAAGGAATGCGCCCGGGAAATCATGAGCTATATCGCCGAAGATTTCCGGGAAATGTCTCCCTGCAAGGAGCATAATTTCTGCTGTGGCGGCGGCGGCGGCATGAACGGTTTGGGGCGCTACCGGGAACAGCGGAATATTGGCCTGAAAGTCAAGCGGGATCAGATTCTCGCAACCGGCGCCAAGCTGGTCATATCCCCCTGCCACAACTGCTGGGATGCCATCCGGGACATGGAAGAAATTTACCATGTCGGCATTCGCTGGTCGTTTTTGAAACCGATTCTGTTAAAAATGGTCATTGTTCCGGATCATCTCAAGCCGGAAGAATAACTCGGCGCCGTCGGACCGTCAGACTGTCGGACCGTGAAGGGCCGGGTGGGGGACACGCAGGTATTGACCGGCTACAGTATACATGGAGATACCGGATGAACACTGTGATTCTGTCATCGGATGGCCATCTGGTACTGGATGGCAAAGCGGTTGACACCAGTCCCCTCAGGGTGCTGGGCGCCCGGATTTGCCTGATGGAAGACTGCACATTGCGAACCTGGTTCCGGATGATCGATACGCATCTGATATATCAGGACCTGAACCCGTTTATTCCCGAGTGTTTGGCGCAGTACCGGTCGTGTCCGGAAAGTGGATGCTTCGATCCGGATACCACCCATCTGTCTCTGACGAAAACCATAGAAATGATCGGCTTTCCCGGAAAACCCCGGCTGGAAATCTATACATCGCTGGCAGCGGTCCAGAAAAGCGGTATGAAGGAAATCCGGTTTTTCCCCCTGGAAACGCTTCTCGACAGCCCATTGCGTCTGGGAAAGCTGAAGCATATCATTTTTGGCGATCAGGTGGATTTGTTTGAGTATGATACGATTTTCACCCTGTTTGAATTCATAGATGCGATTGTGTGGGAACTCAGCTTTCATGGATCGCTTTCTGCCTGCGAAATACGGAGGTAACGATGTTTGAAAAAATCATGTTTGCAACAACCGGAACGCCGATATGTGATAATGCTGCGCATGTGGCCTTTGACATCGCCAAAAAATACAATTCCAAACTGTTTATGTTTCATGTTCTGGGACTGCCGTCCCGCGGATTCAGTCAGGTGGTTACGGACATTCGATCCGGTCAGCCGGAACAGATTGATGCGGATTATGTATCCTGGGTGAAGGAAGAACTGAAAAACACCTATGACAAATATCTGAAGGATTGCAGGGATTGCGAAATCGATTCCGTGGCCGGGGTCCCTAGTACGGAAATATTACGAAAAGCCAGACAGAAGGATATTGATCTGATTGTCATGGGGGCCCACTCCCGTCAGGAAGAAACCGGGGCCGCCCGATATCGGGGGGCTGTCGGCACCAATATGCAGCATGTGGCCAGGGGTGCGCGCTGTCCGGTTTTGATTGTCAGCAGGCCCTGCACCACCTGTCTGTGGTATTTTTCCAATATCGTGTTTGGAACGGATTTCAGCAAGGCGTCATTTTCGGCATTCCTGTTTGCCAGCAAACTGGCCAAGGAAATCGGAAGCAAACTGTATATTTTTCATGCCCTCGACATGAGTGCGGTTCATGCCGGGAAAGTGATTTCCCAGGAAGATATCGAAGCCCGGATTCTGGAGGCCCGTAAGAAAATCGATAAAACATACCTTCCCCATCTTCGGGATTATGACAATTTTGATATCGATATCTGGGAGGGCATTCCCTATGTGGAGATATTGAAATATTCCAGAGCAAAAAATGCGGATCTGATTGTCATGGCCCATCACACCAAAGAAATCGATCCGGATCAGGCGATACTGGGAGGCACGGTTGAACAGGTGGTGCTGAGGGCCTCCTGCCCGGTGGCCAGCGTCAACCATCCGGACAAGGTTAGCGGCTAACGCCTTGAAAAGCTCACCGGCTGAAATGCGTGCCCCAAAAAAGATACTGGTGGTCGATGACGAGATGGATATGCGGATTTTTGTATCCACGGTCCTTGAAACCGGCGGATTTCTGCCAATCACCTGCCGAAATGGTCAGGATGGCCTTGCCAAAGCCCTGTCCGAAAAACCGGACCTGATCATCCTGGATGTGATGATGCCAAACCAGGGAGGGGTTCAGATGTATCGAAACCTCAAAACCCGTGCCGAGTTGACCGCCATACCGGTCATCATGCTGTCAGCAGTGGGGAAGGACGGTTTCCATCATTATCTGAGCATGCTGAATACCCGGCTTGACGGTCCGGTTGATCCACCTGCCGCCTATCTGGAAAAACCGGTCGAGCCCGATGACCTGCTGAAAACCGTGGAAAATGTACTGAAGAATTAATAATTAGGAATTACGAATGAAACAATATGGATCGAACCCGGCACCGCCTTAATCCGTAATTCTTAATTCGTAATTTATATAGGCGGCTTGATGGAAAAAAAACTCCTGCTCGTTGATGATGAAGACGGTATTCGAAAAGTACTGGGTATTTCATTGATGGACATGGGGTATGTCGTACTGACCGCTGAAAACGGCCGGGATGCACTGGCGGTTTACAAAGCGGAAAACCCTCCGATTGTTCTGACCGATATCAAAATGCCGGGAATGGACGGCATTCAACTCCTTCAGGCCATCAAGTCCTTCAATCCCGAAACCGAAGTCATCATGATCACCGGTCATGGCGACATGGACCTCGCGATCAAAAGCCTCAAACTCGAAGCCACGGATTTTGTCACCAAACCCATTCATGACGACATTCTGGAAATTGCACTCAAGCGGGCGACCGAGCGGATCATCATGCGTGAGCAGCTTCGGGCCTATACTGAAAATCTGGAAAAACTGGTCGAAGAAAAATCCGCCCGACTGGTTCAACTGGAAAGGCTGAGCGCCATCGATCAGGCGGTTGCGGGTTTGACCCTGGCGAGACGACAGATCGCGGATGATATCGGGGAAAATCTGGGCCATTTTAACGAAATGCCCTGCTTTGTCTCGATTCATAACCGGGATTTGAAAGTGGTTGCCGTCAACCCCCTGTATCGCACCCGGCTGGGAGACGGGATCGGCGATTCCAGTTGGTCCATTTACACCGGCACCGACGCCACACCGGAAAATTGTCCCGCCGGATTGACATTTTCTTCGGGCAGGGGACAGCGCGGCCATAAACAGATTCAATTTGCAGACGGCACAAGATCGCCGGTCATGGTGCACACCGCGCCGATCCGGAACAGCGCCGGCGCCATCGAGCTTGTCATCGAAATTTCCGCCGACATTTCCGAAATCAAACGGCTCCAGGACGAACTCAATGCGACCCAGCGGAAATATCAGCAGTTGTTTGATGAATCTCCCTGCTATATCACCGTACAGGACCGGAATTTTCAGACCATTGCCGCCAACCGCCGATTCAGGGATGATTTTGGCGACCCTGTCGCGCCGTGTTTCCGGATATATCGACAGCGTACCGAACCCTGCCTCAATTGCCCGGTGGCCAAAACCTTTGAGGATGGACTGCCCCATCAGGGTGAGATGGTCGTGACATCCAAAACCGGGGAACAGATTCATTTGATGATCGGCACAGCCCCACTCCTGAACATGTATGGACAAATCGATCAGGTCATGGAATTGTCCACCAATATCACCCAGATTCGCAGGCTTCAGGAAAATCTTTCGGCCCTGGGACTGATGATGAGTTCCATGTCTCATGCGGTCAAAGGCATGCTGACGGCTCTGGATGGCGGGATTTACCGCATGCAGTCCGGGCTGAAACGACAGGATGAGGCGATGATACAGGATGGTCTGGCTGATGTTCAGATCATGACGGATCGCATCCGGAATGCCGTACTGGATATTCTGTATTATGCCAAGGAACGCGACATTCAACCGGAACTGACAGCGGTTCAAAGCCTGGTGGATGATGTCATTCAGATCGTCGAGCCCAAACTGGTCAATCGAAACATTGGCTGGACCTGCCGGGTGGATCCTGGTTTGGGCGGTTTTGTGGTGGATCGTGGCGCCATGAGAACCGCCCTGGTCAATATTCTGGAAAATGCGGTCGAGGCCTGTCATGAAAATGTGGCTCAGTCGGCCCATTCCATTGACTTTCATGTTCGAAAACAGGAAAATCACATCTGCTTTGAAATTCGGGATACGGGTGTCGGCATAAACCCGGAAATACAGAATAAAATTTTCACCCTGTTTTTTTCGTCCAAAGGTCAGAAAGGCACCGGACTTGGCCTGTTCATTGCCAAAAAAGTGATCGAACAGCATGGCGGACGTATCCGGTTTTCGTCCCGGAAAGGGGAGGGGACCACATTCTGGATTGAGATACCTGAAGGATTATCACCATGCCGGACCGGTTTCGAAACATTCGAAACAGCCTGAGTTACCGTCTGATTTTTTTCATGGGGCTGACCCTGTTCATCATTTTTTCTGTCTGGGCCTGGATCAGCATCCGGTATCAGAAAGAAAAAATGATGAAAGACATCGTGGTCTGGACAGACCGGCTGAGTGAGACCATCAAGCTGAGCACCCATTACGCCATGATGCTGAACGCCAGAACCGATATCAACCAGAGCATCCAGAACATCGGCAGACAACAGGCCATCGAGCATATCCGGATTTACAACAAGGACGGGGAAATCAAGTTTTCAAGCGCACCCTCCGAGATCAACCAGAAAACCAATATCCGGGCGGAAGCCTGTTTTAACTGTCATAAATCCGACCCCCCGCTGGACCACATTGACATGCCCGAACGGATCCGGATTTTTGATTCATCCAAAGGGTATCGGGTCATTGGCATGATCACCCCGATCCGGAATGAAGATGGCTGCTCCACCGATATCTGTCATGTCCATCCGCAAAACAAAATCATTCTGGGGGCTCTGGATGTTGTGGTATCACTGAAGGAAACCGATGATGACATTCTTTTCTTTGAAGAGGGAATACTGGTTTTGGCCGGTTTCATATTTACCGTAACATCCATTGGCATCTGCCTGTTCATTTTCCGGTTTGTCAAAATGCCGATTCGAAAGCTCATCGACGGCACCAGAAGAATCAGTGACGGAGATTACGTCACCCCGATCGATATCAATCCGGATGATGAGCTGGGCGAATTGGCAGCCGCTTTTCAAAAAATGGGACAGGACATCGGTCAAAAGCAGTCCGAACTGAATAACCAGCGTAACGAATATCAGAGCCTTTTTGAACAGGTCCCCTGCATCATCACGGTTCAGGATCGAAATTACCGGCTGATTCAATATAATCGGGAATTTTCCGACCGGTTTGGTCAACAATTGGGTCAACCCTGCTACCGCGCCTACAAGGGCCGGGATGAAAAATGCGTGGACTGCCCGGTGGAACTGACCTTTGAAGACGGTCTGCCGCATACCAGCGAAGAAACCGGAATCAACAAGGACGGCACCCCAACCTGCTGGATGGTTCGAACATCGCCCATACGGAATGCAGCGGGGCATATTGTCGGCGCCATGGAAATGAGTATCGACATTTCCCGCAGCAAACAACTGGAGGAAAAACTTGCCGAGTCTGAACAGAAATATTGCGCCATTTTCAATAACATCCCCAATCCGGTCTTTGTTCTGGACATTCAGAATCTGAAAATTCTGGACTGCAACAAAAGCGTTACCCTGGTCTATGGATATCAGCCGGATGAAATTATCGGAAAATCGTTTCTGGATCTGTTTTTGGAAGAAGAACGGGAACTCTATGGGTTCAAACTTCTGACGTCATCCACCATTAATCGCGCCCGCCACGCCCATAAAAACGGCGCAATGCTGTTTGTCAATATCCGGTTTTCTTCATACACGTATTCCGGAGAAAAGGTGCTCCTGGTAACGACCAGCGATATCACCAAACGTCTCCAGACCGAGCAGCAGCTTTTTCAGGCCAGCAAAATGGCAACACTGGGTGAAATGGCTACGGGCGTGGCGCATGAATTGAATCAGCCTCTGTCCGTGATCAAAACCGCCAGCAGTTTTTTTATGAAAAAAGTCGATCGGAAAGAACCTATCCGGGAAGACATCCTCTACACCCTGGCAAAGGAAATTGACAGCCATGTGGACCGGGCGACAAAGATCATCACCCACATGAGACAGTTTGGCCGAAAAACCGAAATGATGCTGGAAAAGGTTCAGGTCAATGATACCCTGAAAAAAGCGTATGAGATTTTCAGTCAGCAGTTGAAAGCCAGGGGTATCGGGGTGTTTTGGGATATTCAGCCGGATATCCCCCTTATTCTGGCGGATTCCGGCCGCCTGGAACAGGTGTTTATCAACCTGATTTTAAATGCCAGGGATGCCATCGAACAAAAACTGGAATCCGGATGTCCCGAAAAATGCATCAGCACCATTACTTTCAAAACCATTGCAAATCCAAAAAACGTGACGGTTTCAATCAGCGATACCGGTACCGGCATTCCGGTCACCAGTCTCGACAAAATTTTCGAGCCGTTTTACACTACCAAAAATGTGGGTAAAGGAACCGGCCTGGGACTGTCTATCAGTTATGGCATCATTCAGGAATGCAACGGCACGATCAGCGCCGTCAACAATGATGATGGCGGCGCCACATTCATTCTGTCCTTTCCGGTTCCGGAAGCGTGAGCCTCATGATGCATGGCATTCTGATTGTGGATGACGAACCCGGGATCCGAACGGTATTGACGATATCCCTGACCGATATGGGGCATCGCGCACACAGTGCAGAAACAGGCGATCAGGCGCTTCAGATTCTGGAAAAGGAGATGCCTGACATTGTTCTGACCGACATCAAAATGCCGGGAATGGATGGCGTCACCCTGCTTCAGGAAATCAAACGGCGCCATCCCGATGTCGAGGTCATCATGATGACCGGGCATGGCGACATGAATCTGGCGGTAAAAAGCCTGAAATATCAGGCAACCGATTTCATCACCAAGCCCATCAGCGCCGAAGCGCTTGAAATTGGCATTCAACGCGCAGATGAACGGATACGGATGCGAAACCAGCTTCGGGCCTATACTGAAAATCTGGAGATGCTGGTCGCGGAAAAATCCCGGAAACTGATCGAGGCAGAGCGGCTGGCCGCGTTCGGAGAGGCCATTGCCGGACTGGCGCATACCATCAAAAACATTTCGGGCGGGCTGAAAGGTGGCACATTCGTTCTGGAAAAAGGGATCGAACTGCACCATGACCGGTATCTTGCCCAGGGATGGAGCATGATCCGGGGAAATGTGGAGAAACTGGTTCACCTGTCCATGGATCTTCTGAATTACGGGAAATCATCCGAAATTCATGCAGACTGGTGCAACCCCAACCAGCCTGCACAGGATATCTTTGACATGATGCTGCCCCAGGCCCGGTCACTGGGCGTTGTGCTGGAGTTATCCCTGTCGGAAAATCTGTCCGATGTCTGTCTGGATTCCGAGGCCATCGGGCGTTGTCTCCATAATCTGGTGACCAATGCCATCGATGCCTGCCTGGATGAGACGGATTCGCCCGATACCGGAGATCCGAAAAAAGTGACCATCAGAACCCTTCCCGCACCGGGATGGGCCGTTGCATACCACATCGAGGATACCGGTGCCGGGATGGACATGGAAACCCGCCAGAAAATATTTCAGGGCTTTTTTTCCACCAAGGGGACCCGGGGGACCGGAATCGGTCTGATGAC
>JBFXFK010000091.1:0-19538 GCA_050179135.1 Desulfatirhabdiaceae bacterium
ACAACGGCTTCGGCCACAACCGGAATTCCGGCGGATTGCAGAAACTGTTTGGACAAATGCTCATCCAGTACGCCTTTGGCATTTTTCACCACGTTCACAACCGGATGGATGAGTTGAAGCCTATGCCATTCGGTTTTTTGGATACCGACCTGCTTCACCCAGCGGCTTCGCTCAAAAACCGCCTGGATACACTCCACAGCCCGGAACAGCTCCCGATAAACCGGAATACCCATATCCTGAAGCATGGTCCGGGTTTTCCCGGCGTTATCCCGGTCGCCCAGCAGCCAGGCAAACACGGGTTTTCCGGCCTTTCGAACCTCTTCCATCATGGGCTCCATGTCAAAATTCAGTGCAAATCCACCCGAGTACAGATGCAACAGAATGACATCGATGTTTGAATCCTGACTGACCGCCGTCATTGCCGTCTGATAGGTTTTTTGCCCGCCATGCTGCTCTACGGCCGGCCACAGATCAATGGGATTGGAAACCGGCATCCATTCGGGGAAAACGGTTCTCAGCTTCTGTTGCGTGGATTCCGACAGATGGGCAACGGTCAGCCCCTGTTCATTCAAGAAATCCGCCGACACAATCCCGGCGCCGCCACTGAAGGTCAAAATTGCGGTCCGTCCGGTTGCCCCGGAATGAATGTCGGGAAATGCGGCCAAAGCCCGGCTGATATCCATCATCTGTTTGAAATCATGCGCTTCAATGGCGCCCGACTGAGTCAGGGCGCTGGAAATAATGGCGCCGTTTCCGGCCATGCTCGCCGTATGACTCATGGCGGCGCGGGCGCCATCCTGACTTTTTCCACCCTTCAAAACCACAATGGGTTTGGGTGACATTTTGCAGATATTCATGAAACGGCTGCCATTCGGAATGGATTCCAGATACAATGCAATGGCTTTGGTGTCGGGATCATCAATCAGATATTCCAGAAGCTCGCATTCTTCCACATCCACCTTGTTTCCGATGGACAGTGCCTTGCTGATACCCATGACGGCATGACTCATGGCATCGATCAGAAATCCGCCTGCCAGCATGCCGCTTTGAACGATCAGCGACACATTTCCGGGCAGCAGGCCATAGTCCCAGACACTCGGGGTCAAAAACGAAAAAACATACTTTCGAACCGCATCCACAACGCCCATGCAGTTGGGTCCCCATATCCGGATACCGGTTTCCATTCGAATCTGCTTTAATTCATCCTGAAGGGCTTTTCCGGATTCTCCGGTTTCTGCAAATCCGCCGGACTCGACAATCACCCCGGGAATGCCTCGGCTGGCACAGTCCCGAACCATCTGAGGCACCAGTGATGCCGGAATAAAAATAATTGCCAGATCAACCGGATCCGGAACGTCAAAAATTGACGGATAACACCGAATTCCCAAAAGCTCGGAATATCGGGGGTTGACCGGATAAATATGACCCCTGAAGCCATGTTTGACATTATATAAAATCGAATGGCCACCTTTTGAAGGGGTGGCGCTGGCGCCAATCAGTGCAATGCCTGCAGGTTCAAAAAAATATTTCATTGGATAATTGCTTTCCTGATGATGATGAATATTGTGAACACACACCCCATTCACAATTTAAATTGCTGCCATGTCATGATAACCAACACTGGAGACTGCCGATGAAATACTGGTTGATGAAATCCGAAGAAACGGTCTTTTCGATCGATGACCTGATGGCATGCCCGGATGGAACCGATCATTGGGACGGAGTCCGCAACTATCAGGCCAGAAATTTCCTGCGTGACGAAATCAAAACCGGCGACCGGGTGCTCTTTTACCACAGTGGTAAAAACCCGGCAATTGCGGGAACGGCCATTGTGGTTCGGGAAGGCTATCCCGATTACACGGCATGGGATCCGGAAAGCGGGCACTTTGATCCGAAAAGCACACCGGAAAAGCCGCTCTGGTTTATGGTGGACATCCGATTTGAAACCCGGTTCGACACGCCACTCCCCCTGTCATTGCTGCGCAGGTTCCCGGAACTGGCCGCAATGCCGCTTCTGAAAAAAGGGATGCGTCTGTCGGTTCAGCCGGTGTCCCCAAAAGAGTTTGATTTCATTATCGCGCTTTCCCAAGAAATGGTCAAAACCGGATCATAACCCGGTTGCAAATCCCGGGCGGTCTATACTTTTTCGATCCGGCAGGGCACAAACCGGTGGATCGGCGTTCCCAACGGGTCCCGGTGGGTGTTTTTTGTCAGATTGTTGACATTGATGCCATACACCGTTCCGTCATGAATCAGACCAAATCCATGGGGAATCAGAACGGTTCCCGACCGGATCTGCATGCTGATCTGGAGTTCCCCCACGGCCTGACCGGCTTCCGTAATGACCCGTACCGGCTGCCCGTCAGTCAGGCCCATTGCATTGGCGTCATCCGGGTTTACTGCAATCGTGCAGGCCCGTTTTCCGTTGTTCCATTCCGGATTCCGCATCAGGGTGTTCATATTGGTATCCGAGTGGCGACCGGCATTCAGGATCAGGGGAAATTCGGCCGGCATCTTCAATGCTTCGGCCTCATCTGACGGATTCAGGTTTTGGGCCGCTTCCGCCAGCTCCGGGACAAAAACCTCAATTTTACCGGATGGCGTGGCAATCGCCTTCCAGTTGTCTTCGATATCGGCTTTCCCGACCCATAGCCCCTGTGGGCTATCCAGAAGTGCCTGAAATATCCGGTCCCCCTGATCCATACCGGTTTGAAATCCGGCCCGGGCCGCGTTTTTCCGAAAGGTTTTGGGTGCGGTCATCAGCATCCCCCACGCAGCCGCCAATGCAGCGCTGTTCCACACACGCCCCAGAGTTTTTGCCAAAATGAAAGTCATACGGCTCTGGGTATCCGGCGTCCTGCCGGCCCATTCCATCAGCTTGAGGCCAAAGACCAACCGGTCGCCCTCCGCAGCGGCTTTCTGAACATCACCTGGAATTTCCGGTATCAGACCCAGCCGGTCTGCCAGAAGGGTGAAAATCTGCGAGGCTTCCAGGCATTGCCCCGGCGGGCTGACCACAGGCCGTCTCAACTGAAAAAACACCTCCGGAAAGGTCCATGGGAAAAATGTGCCGTCCCAGGATTCATAGTATGACCGGCAGGGCAGCACGTAATGGGCATGCCGGGCCGTTTCGCTCATGACGATGTCGTTGACCACCAGAAGATCCAGTTGATCGAACGCCTGCTCGAATGCCCGGGTATCCGCATAGGACCGGAGCGGATTGCAGGCGCTGACCAGAACCGCCCGCAGGTGTTCCGGATTTGGGGACATGATTTCTTCCGGCATGACATTGGGTGGAAATGATCCGGCTGCGGCCGGAGGCATTCCGGTTTCGACCGTTCGCCAGGTTTGGGGACTGCGTTCATCGGCATGAAATCCCATGGGCATGACCATGCCGGGTATGACATTACCGCCCCGAACACAGAAGATTCCGCAAACCGCACCCAGAATATTCATCAGATAGGAGTTCAGCGTACTGTTCCGGCCCATATAAATCCCCAGATCCGGATGCATGCACCATCTTTTTGTCGTCATCAGTCGACACACATCAACCACCTGACGATATTCAAGCTGACAGACATCGATGGCGGACCGGATGTCGAAATTTTCAAACCAGGGTCTGATCCGGTCCCAGCCATGAACAAATTGCCCGATATAATCGGTTGCCTCCCACCCTTCCATCACAATGATGGCGATCATGGCTTTGGCCAGAAGTGCGTCCGAGCCGGGCCGGACCGCCAGATGGATGTCTGCAATGGCCGCTGTCTCACTGTTTCTGGGATCGATCACGACCAGAAGCCGATCCGGATCCCTGCTGAAACCGGTCAGTGTTTTTCGGGCCTGTGGCATCTGATGGCTCATCATGCCGTTCCACCCCCAGCCAACCAGCATGTCTGCAGCATGCTCATCCGGTATGGCAATATTGTACTGCTTGCCCAACATGCGGCCAAACAGCCACCAGATACCGCTGAACTCCTGGCCTGCCGATGAGTAGTAATACCGGGAACCCATGGCCCGAAGCAGACTGATACCAAATGATGCTTCAAAATGACCGCCCTGTGAGCTTCCGCCCATATACGCCAGACATCGGGGACCATATTGACCGACCAGATGTTTGAGTCTTTCCGCGATTTCATCCACAGCCTGTTCCCAGCTTATTTCTGAAAACCCGTTGCCCATCCGCTTGAGCGGAACGGTCAACCGGTCTTTGGGATACTGGTGATAGCGGATATTCAGTCCTTTGCGGCAGACATAGCCCTGGCTCCTCGGGTTGTCTTTGTCCGGCCGGACCCGAATGATCCGATCCTGGTCAACAAGGACTTCCAGGCCACAGTTCTGGGCGCATAACACACATCCGGTTTTATGCCAGGTTTCCATCTTATCTCCTATGGTAAAAGGTGGATCAGGCCAAAAGTCCGCGTTCCCTGGCCATGGCCATCATCTGATCGGCGCCGGTTGCCGGTGGGACCCGGAACAGATCCCCGGTCTTCTGCGCCAGGCTCAGCGCATCGGAAGGACAGGTTGTCACGCACAGGCCACAGCCGATGCATCGATCCGGATTGATTTCTGCCTCCTCCCGGTCATTGAGGGTCAGGGCATGCATCTGACACCGGTCAATGCATGCGCCACATCCCACGCAGGATTCCGTATCAATTTGGGCAATATAATTGGAAAATACAATTTCTGACGGTCGGGGATGCTGATTCAGGGCCCGAAGAACGCCGCAGCAGTCACCACAGCAGTTGCACATGCCACCCGGGTTCTGGGCAGTTGCCGGTTGTGTCACCAGTCCGGCTGCCTGGGCATTTGACAGAATTTGTGTTGCCTCGTCCAGATCAATTTTTCGCCCCATCCGGTTGTCCAGATAATACTGCCCCATGGCGCCGAACATGAAACATGTCTCCAGAGGTCTGTCACAGGCCTGATCGATCAGCCCTTTCTGTTTTCGACAAATGCAGTCCGTCACCACAATCTGGTTCACTTTTTTCAATATTTCAATGGCATCGTCAAAGGCAGCCACATTGTGGGTGGCATTCAGTGATTTTTGCACCGGAATCGTTCGAAGAAACGTGCCCCGGCTTTTATTGAAGGCATCCAGAAATCCGCTTTTGAAATATTCTTCCAGCAGTTGCGCCAGATTCCGATCCAGCCGGGACACCTGAAACTCAAACAGGCCATGGACAAATGGAATGGCCGCATATCGTACGCTGTCACCTTTTTTCACCCGGAACAGTAGCCCCCGCCCGGCCATATCTTCAAGTTGTTCGGCAACATCCGGAATCGGGCGGTTCATGCGCTGGGCAACCGCTTCCGGCTTTTCGAGTCCGTGAGACAGGGACAGAAACAGACCCGCGTCATCTTCTGAAAACAGTTTTGTTAAAATTTCAAGCTCTACCCCGGATGGTGTTTCCGGAAATCCTACGGAGTAAAAATTGAGCCGCTCCTGCAATTTCTTAAAAATATCTGTTGCCATGTTTTGCCTTTTGAATAATATTTGAGATGATTGGTCCTGTTTTAAATTGCATACCAGGTTCTTGCATACAAGCTAATTGTTCTGGCTCTTGAAATCGCTTTTCAGCTTTCGTTTAACCCGTTCCACGATTCATTCGGCACAGTTTCCTGAGCAGCATCCGGAATATCAGTTGTTCTTCTGAAGTTAGGGAATCCAAAAATGACTGATTGGCGGTTTCGGCAAGGGTTACCAGACTACCTGTCACCTGTCTGCCCGATTCAGTCAGACAAACACTGAGCGCCCGGCGATCCTCCGGATGTATTTTTCTTTCAATCAGAGCCGCTTTTTCAAGACGGTCCAGAATACCCGTAAGTGTTGCGCTGTCGAGCATGACCCGTTCTCCAAGCTCACGGGAGGTCACTTGATCGCTTTCATGAAGAAAACCAAGGACCATGCTCTGCGCAGCCGTAATATGGATATCGGTCAGCCTGCTGGTCCAGTATCGGGCTGCCATCTGGCCGGCTTTTGCAAGCTGAAAAAAAATACATTCTTCGGGTTTCATCATCAATTTCCAGAAAGGTGTCTTCCAAATTGCTTGCATGCAATCATTTTACAATGTGAATGTCAAGCATGAAATTCAAAGGGGACTGTTGGCGCCTACCATAGTGCCTGAAGGGAAACCTTGTTTCTGTATCATAAAATTCGAAATTCGAAGCACGAAATCCGAAACAATGACCCAAACAACAATTTTCAAAACAGTGATTGACTGATATGTCCTTTGGGTCATTCTGACATTTGGATTTTGAATTTGTTTCGAATTTCGGATTTCGATATTCGAATTTTGCCTGTACAGGGGGGTTTTCGTTCAGACACTACCATGTGACAGGGGAAACAATCATTATGGACAACAGGATGTAAATAGTGATAAAAAATCAGGAATGAAAGCACGGGACATCTTATTTTCCCAAATGATCAACACGGGGTTCATGGATGACAGAACACTTGAAAAGCGGTAGGTTGATTGCATGTCATGACTGTGATCGGTTATACCGCCTGCCCGCCATTCAGGATGGCATGACGGCGGTATGCAGTCGCTGTGGCGCCATATTGGCCAAACCCAAACGAAACAGCCTGGACCGGACCCTGGCCCTGGCGATTGCCGGTCTCATTCTTCTGTTAATGGCCAATTCGTTTCCATTTCTCGGTTTCAAAGTTCAGGGTCAGGTGCGGGATACCCTGCTGTTGACCGGTATCCGCCAGTTCTACACCGAGGGAATGGCGGGTCTGGCGGGTCTGGTTTTTTTTACGACAATTCTGGCGCCTCTGATCCAATTTGTGGCCTTGATATATGTGTTGCTCCCCCTGACCGTTCACCGTCGGGCTCCCGGCATGTTTCATGTTTTTCGCTGGCTGAGACAGATTCAGCCCTGGAGCATGATGGAGGTATTCATGGTCGGTGTTCTGATCTCCATCGTCAAGCTGGCAAAAATGGCTGAAATCATTCCCAACGTTGCTGTTTTCTGTTTTATGGCCCTTATCTTTGTCATGGCCGCCTGCCTCTCATCCCTGGACCCGCACGAGGTCTGGGAGCACTGGGAACAGTCATGAGCCAGCCGCCATCCCTGACCGCGAAAACCACTGGCCTGGTCAGTTGCACCATCTGCCATCTGCTGCTTCAAAACACCCGGAATCCGGAAGGCCTGACCGGAAAATGTCCCCGATGTGGCGCAGTACTTCATTCACGAAAGCCCAACTGCATCATCCGGACATGGTCCCTGATTCTGGCGGCCCTGATTTTTTATATTCCGGCCAACCTGATTCCCATTACCAAAGTCACTTCCATGGGTGTGGTTCAGAAAGACACCATCATGAGCGGGGTCATGTATTTCTTTGCCACCGGCATGTGGCCCATCGGGCTCATCATTTTCATCGCCAGCATTTTTATCCCTTTGTTAAAATTATTTATTTTGATATTTTTATTGGTTTCAGTCCAGCGCCGCTCCATCTGGCGGCAAAAGGACCGAACCCGTCTCTACCGGATCACCGAAGCCATTGGGCGATGGTCAATGGTGGACATATTTGTCGTCACCATTCTGGTGGCGCTGGTCCATCTCGGCGCATTGGCCAACATCGAAGCGCAGAACGGCGTTCTGTTTTTTGCCGCGGTGGTGATTATCACCATGTTTGCGGCCATCAGTTTTGATCCCCGCCTCATCTGGGATGCAAAGGATTTTGATGAATGAATGACATTGTCTCTTCAGAACCCGACTTGTCGGGACTGCCCGAACCCGTTGTCCGGACCGCAAAACGCCAATTTTCAATTGTATGGCTTGTTCCGGTCATTGCAGCCCTCATTGGCGGATGGCTGATTTACAAGGCCCTGTCAGAAAAAGGTCCGGAGGTTTTCATCACCTTTAAAACCGCGGAAGGCATCGAGGTCGGGAAAACCAAAATCAGATACAAGGAGGTGGAGATCGGGCAGGTGACCGGGTTGTCCCTGACACCGGATCTGTCCCACGTTGTCGTCAAGGCGGAATTTGTCCGGGAAGCCACCACGTATCTGACAGAGAATACGCGCTTCTGGGTGGCCAAAGCCAGAGTGGGAGCATTCGGGGTATCCGGTCTGAGCACCCTGTTTTCCGGAGCTTATATCGATGTGGACCCGGGCAAACCCGGAACCCCACAGCTTGAATTTACCGGACTTGAAGAGCCCCCCCTGGTCACAACGGTGGATCCGGGCCGGGTTTTCATATTGCAGGCGGCCAGAAAAGGATCGATCGAAATCGGATCGCCAATTTTTTACCGTCAGGTCATGGTGGGAAAAGTCATCGCTTATAATCTGGCGGAAGACGGTTCCAACATAACCTTTCATGTGTTCATCAATGCCCCGTTTCATCAGCATGTCAGAAAAAACACGCGATTCTGGAATGCCAGTGGTCTGAACATGAAACTGGACGCCAAGGGAATCGGCATTCAGACCGAGTCATTTGTCTCGATGCTGGTCGGCGGAATTGCCTTTGACATTGTGGATATATATAGCACTCAGGAAGATGAGGCAGAGGATCAGCACATTTTTTCACTTTACGCCAGCCATGAGGATGCCCAGAAAAAAACTTATACGGACAAGACACGATACATTCTGTATTTCAACGGATCGGTCAGGGGACTGTCTCCCGGGGCCCCGGTCGAATTCCGGGGCATTCAAATCGGAGAGGTCATCGACCTGAAAATGGAATATGATGCCGATAAAAAATCTTTTGAAATACCTGTCCTGATTGTGATCGAACCGGGCCGGATCGATCTGAAAAAAAATACCACATACAAGCAAAACGAACGGGTTATCGATTTTTTGGTGAGCAAGGGATTTCGGGCCCAACTGAAAGCCGGAAACATTGTGACCGGACAAATGTATGTATCGCTGGATTTTTTTCCGGATGCCAAACCGGCGCGGGTTCAATATGGTGATAGCTATCCCATTGTTCCAACAATGCCGGCGCCCATCGAGGAGATCGGCTCCAAAATCAATCAGCTTTTTACCAAACTGGAAAAGCTGCCCATCGATGAGATCGGTAACGACCTGAAAGATACCATTCAGGGTGCAAAGAAGTTAGCCAATTCCCCCGAGCTGACCGATGTGGTGCGCGCCCTGAAAAGCGCTGTCATGGAGCTCCAGATGCTGACGGCGGATATCCGTCTGCAAACAGTTCCGGAAGCCCATGCCACTCTGCAACAGGCGCGAAAATCCTTAAGTGCATCCCAATCGTTTCTCGATATGGACTCACCTCTGCAGATAAAACTGAAAGAAG
The DNA here is from genome assembly GCA_050179135.1 of Desulfatirhabdiaceae bacterium. Lineage (GTDB taxonomy): Bacteria > Desulfobacterota > Desulfobacteria > Desulfobacterales > Desulfatirhabdiaceae > UBA4064. Next base: position 9,259 of record JBFXFK010000091.1, read on the forward strand.
CATTGACGGAATTGTCCGGTGCAGCCACATCCCTTCGGGTTTTGATGGAATACCTTGAAAACCATCCGGAATCGATTGTGACCGGAAAAGGATCTGAAAAATGAGCATATTCTTCTGCCGATTGAAAAACACCCTGTTTTGCTGCCTGATACTGGCGGTGCTTTCGGGCTGTTCATTCAAGAGCCATCCCGCACAATACCACACCCTCAGTTCCATTGATCGCCCCGAAGGGCAACCATCCGTCCAATCCGGTTTTACCGTCATGATCGGCCCGGTGCTCCTCCCGGAAACCCTCAGGCGTCCACAAATCGCGGTTCGTACAGGCGATACCGGAATTGCTTTTCTTGAATTTGACAAATGGGCCGGATCATTGCGGGATGACACCCAACGCGTCATGGTGGAAAACATGAGTATCCTCCTGAATAAAACCGGCGGGATCGTCATTTCGGATGACATGCCTGTCGAACCGGATTATCGGATATGGGTCAGCATCACCCGTTTTGACGGCACATTGAATGACAGCGTTCAACTGAACGCCGTATGGACCCTGAAAGATCAAAAAAACCGGCAGGTTATTTCCATGAATCCATTTTTTGTCCAGCAAGCGGTCACCGCCGATGGCGTTTCGGGGATTGTCGCGGCCCATAGCCGGGCAATTGAGGCGCTTTGCCGGGTGATGGCTGATACGATCATGGCGCTGCGCTAATTTCCTGGATGGCTGCCTGAATTCGAAAACCGGTTTCTTTCCCTTTTTTCCCTTCGTGGTCTTTGTGGTGATGCATCGTCATCAGTCGAATGTTTATGTATCATTCCGGATGATTCACCCCCATGTATGAAAATGATATCTTCCGAAAAACCCCGTAGGGGCGACCTGTTTGTAGAAATTGATGCTGTTATTCCTGTCAAGCTCCATCGGAGCGGCCTGTAACCGGAATACACAGGTCGCCCCAATGGGGCTTGATGGATATTTTTATGCGTCATTCTACAAACAGGACGCTCCTACGGAGCTTGATGGTATATGTTTATTATTAACAGCATTTTCGCGATAATTCTGTCCAAACAACTTCAAATCCGGGTTTGTCCAAATTTGAAATACCCTATGAAATCAGCAGGCGACATCCGATTGTTTCATTTTTTCTTCTGGAATGCGGTTGTCTGGATTATGGCCGGCGTCGCCTTTTCCGCACCTCCGATTCAGGAACCCATCATCACGTTCTATGGCGATCAGGATTATCCGCCCTATGAATTCGTGGATGATAACGGAAATCCGGCGGGCTTTGACGTTGATCTGATTCAGGCCGTCACCCGGGCCATGGGTGTGAACGTCCAGTTGCGCATGATGCCCTGGACTCAGGTGGTGTCCATCATGTTCGAAGGGGGTTCCGACAGAATAAGCAGCATGTTCTACTCGGGCCTGCGTGCAAAAAAAATGGATTTCACGGCGGCGCACTCCATCGTGAATCATGCCATTTTTGTGCGGAAGGGATCATCCATTCAATCACTTCAGGACTGCGCAGACAAAGCCATTCTGGTTCAAAAAGATGATGTCATGCACGAGATGGTGTCCTATACCCGGCTTTCGGAAAAGGTTCATGCCGTTGTCAATCAGCAGGATGCCCTTCGACTGCTGGCCACCGGAACAGATTATGACTGTGCGATTCTGGCCCGGGCTCAGGCCGTATATTATATTCATAAATTGAAAATCGACAATCTGATCCCTGCCGGTCCGCCTTTGGAACCCCGGAAATACTGTTTTGCAGTTCCCAAAGGAAATCCCGAACTTCTGGCTCTCTTGAATGAGGGACTGAATGTGGTCCGTTCAACCGGGCGTTATGATGAAATCCGGGAAAAATGGTTTGGCATTTATGAGCATCAGGAAGCCATTCAAAAAATATCCGTTTTCATGCTGTGGATTATCGGTGGCGCCACATTGCTGGCCGTCCTGTTTTTTGCCTGGAATTATCAGCTTAAACATACACTTGCTCACAAAACTCATGAGTTGGCTGACAGCAAACAGCGGTTTCAGGATTTGATTCAGTACGCCCATGTTCCCTTGGTCATTCTCCGGTCAGACGGTGTCATCCAGCAGGTCAACCAGAGCGTAACCGATGTTCTGGGATATTCCCGGGACGATATGACGACAATGGATCAGTGGTGGCGCCTGGCTTTTCCCGATAAAACGGCACGGCAGGCCATTCAGCAGGACTGGGCAAAAATACAACAGGATTCCGCGACATCCGGCACATCGGAAACCATTACCCGGATGTATCCGATAACCTGTAAAAACGGCCGGATCAGGGACATTGAATTTCAGTACCGACCTTTCGGGGACTGGAGCATTTTCACCCTGACAGACATTACGGAGCGAAAGCAGGCCGAACTGGCGCTGAAAAAAAGCGAAGAAAAATTTTCCACCATTTTCAAATCCTGCCCCGATGGCATTGCCATCAGTCAGCTTTCCGACGGCCGGTTCCTCGATGTGAATGAATCCTTTCTCAGACTCTTCAAATATGACATTCACCAGGTCATTGGTCGGTCATCCCTGGAAATGGGTCTCTGGACAGATCCGGATCAGCGGAAAGTCTGGGTCAAGGAACTGGAAATTCGGGGGGAAATCTTCAATTTTCATGCCCTGTTCAAATCCGCACTGGATGAAAAGATCGATGTATTTCTGTCTGCCAGACGAATCCACATGGATGAAACAGACTGCATTTTAACGCTTTTCAGAGACGTGACAGATCATATCCAGTATCAGGCGGAAAAACAGGAATTGAAAGATCGTCTGTCCCAGGCCCGAAAAATGGAGGCCCTCGGGCTTCTGGCCGGTGGCGTGGCCCATGATCTGAACAATATCCTCTCCGGTATCGTGACCTATCCCGAACTGATTCTGATGGATCTGTCAACCGAACATGAACTGAGAAAACCCATTCAAAAAATACTGGATTCCGGAAAGCGGGCCGCATCGGTTGTCAGTGATCTGTTGACGGTTGCACGGGGCGTTGCCACGGATAAGCAGGTGTTGAACCTGAACGTCATCATTCTGGAGTATCTTGAATCTCCGGAATATATCGATCTGTCACTTCGATATCCGGGGGTCATGGTGCAAACAGACCTTGCGGATGACCTGCAACATATCAACGCATCCACGGTTCACATCAAAAAAGCCCTGATGAATCTGATCACCAATGCGGCGGAAGCCATACATGCGCGCGGAACCATTTATATATCCACCCGCAATCAGGTTCTGGAATTGCCGCCAAAGGGTTATACGGAAGTGGTTGAAGGAACCTATGCCATGCTGCGTATTTCCGATGATGGTCCGGGCATTCCTCCCGAAAACCTGAAACGGATTTTTGAACCTTTTTTTACCCGAAAGGTTCTGGGAAGGAGTGGAACCGGTCTGGGACTGACCGTGGTATGGAACACCATGCTGGATAACAACGGCTATGTCGAGGTGGACAGCGATGACTCGGGGACCGTGTTTACCCTGTATTTTCCGATCGTCAGTCAGCATATTGAGGTCCTCCCTCTATCTGCCGGGCATCCGGATTATCGTGGCGCGGGTGAACAGATTCTGGTCGTGGATGATGATGAAATCCAGCGTCAAATCGCAAGCTCCCTGTTGTCCCGACTGGGATATTCGGTCAACGCGGTTTCAAGCGGTGAGCTGGCTGTGGATTATATTCAGACCCATCATGTGGATCTGGTCATTCTGGACATGCTTATGGGGTCCGGAATGAACGGGTTTGAAACCTGGCAGCAGATGATCACCATTTATCCAAATATGAAGGCACTGATTGCAAGCGGTTTTTCAGAAACCGAGGAGGTCAAAAACGCCCAGAAGCTTGGGGCCGGTCAATTTGTCAAAAAGCCCTATACCCTGGAGGCCATGGGTTTGGCTGTCAGCCGGGAGCTTAGCGGAAAAGGATGAAGGGCGAATGTATTTCAAAAATAATCTCTCAATTATCCTGACCGCTCTTTTCAGCGGCCTGATGTTTCTGACCCTGATGGGTGTTCAGGACAACTGGTTTTCATCTTCGACGCCTTCCGGCCCTGGCGTTACCGGTCTCGCTTTTGAACGGGAAACCTGGATGGCCATTTATCAGAATGATCATCCCATCGGATATACCTATCGCAAAACCACACCGGATGAAACCGGTTATCAGACCACGGAAACCACCCGGATGAAAATCAACTCCATGGGAATTGTTCAGGACGTGGTGCTCAACCTCAAAGCACGCCTGAATCCCGATTTTTCCCTCTTGACCATGAGCGTGGATCTGGGCTCCGGCCTGTTCCGGTTCAAGGCTTCCGGACAGGTTGACGGGAAATTTCTGATCCTCCGGACTTCTGACAGGCAGACATCCCTGCCGCTGGAAGATCCGGTTTATCTTCCGACTGCGGTTCTGGATGGATACAGACTCCGGATTCCCAAAGGAACAGAAGGCATCCAGGTTCCGGTGTTTGATCCGTTTACGTTTTCCCGGGAGATGTTCCGGTTGGAAAAGCTGGGTCAGGAATCACTTGAAATCATGGGCCAACGGATGCAAACGCAAAAAATTCAGGCCGAATTCCGGGGAATCCGGCAGATCGCATGGCTGGATGAGAATGGTGATGTGGTTCAGGAACAGGGCGGCATGGGGTTTCTTCTGAAAAAAGTATCGGCGGAAGAAGCCCTGTCCATTGCCCAAAAACCGGCCGGCGAGGATATCACCCTGCAGGCATCCATACCGTCCAACAAGTTGATTCGATTTCCGGATATTCTCAAGCGGTTGTCGATCCGGTTTTCCGGAAACCTGGAAAATCTTATGTTACATGGCGGGAGGCAAAAATGGGATGGTGACATTCTGACCATTGACCGGGAAACACTGTCTGCCAGGACTGAAGAACCGGTTCAAGCCTCACCGGAATTTTTAAGGCCTTCCCTTTTTGTTCAGTCTGATCATCCGGAAATTGTAACACAGGTATCGGATATCACCTCCCTGTCCGACAATCCTCAAAAACGGATCAGAAAGATTTTGTCATGGATGAATCAGAATATCCAGAAACGCCCGGTCATTTCCATGTCCAATGCACTGGAAACACTCAAAAATCGGGCAGGAGACTGCAATGAGTTCGCCATGCTGTTCTGCGCCATGGCCCGGGCTGCCGGCGTTCCGACACGCATCGAGGCAGGCCTGGTTTACATGAACGGTCGATTTTATTACCATGCATGGAATGCAGTTCTGATTGGCGACTGGATCACGGTGGATTCACTCATGAACCAGTTTCCGGCCGATGTCACCCACATCCGGCTGGTTATCGGTGAATTTTCCGAACAAACCGGCCTGATCGCCGGAATGGGAACACTCAGACCCGAAATTCTTGAAATGGAAAGATAGTGATATCAATCAATAACCTGACCAAAAAATTCGGCAAAACCCTGGCGGTGGATCATGTGTCGCTTCAGATTCCGCCGGGTGAGATATTTGGATTTATCGGGCCCAACGGCGCAGGCAAAACCACCACCATTCGCATGATGGCCGGCCTGCTGTACCCGTCCGAAGGAACGGTTCATATTTGTGGCATTGACATGATCCAAGATCCGGTCCAGGCCAAACAGCGCATCGGACTGGTCCCGGACCGGCCGTATCTGTATGAAAAACTGACCGGAATGGAATTTCTGCGCTTCATGGGGGATATGTATCAGGTCAAGTCAGCGGATTTTACCCAAAAAGCCCGTGAGATGCTGACGCAGTTTTCCCTTCTGGACCGGTCAAACGAGCTGATCGAAGCCTACTCCCACGGCATGAAGCAGCGGCTGATCATGTGCGCCGCACTCATCCATGATCCGGATGTCATCATTGTGGATGAACCCATGGTCGGGCTCGATCCCAGAGGCATCAAAATGGTTCGGGAGCTGTTTCGGCTGCTGGCCGGAGACGGCCGGACTGTTTTCATGTCCACCCATACCCTGAAGCTGGCCCAGGAAATCTGTGACCGCATCGGCATTATCCACAAGGGAAAACTGATTGCAACCGGAACCCTTTCGGAGCTGGAAGATCAGGCCAGCCTGAGCGGATCGGATCTGGAATCCATCTTTTTTCAACTGACCGAACCGGTGTAGGTGTAGGTCAGGGTGTCGCGGCTTTTTGCGACTCCCTGACAGGCAGAACAGCCAGAATGCTATTCGGCCGCCGTAGCATAGGGCCTTGTGCCCGTTTTAATCACAAAACAGAACCTGGAAATGGATCACATATATTCGCGAATAACGCCCACAAGGGGCTATGCTACAGAGTGCCAAATCACGTAATCTATAGCAATAATTATTTATCATTCCAGGGTGTTAAACTATTGGATATGAACATGGACCGGCCATCGTAGCCCGGGTTTCATACCCGGGAATAAAGCGGTAAATTCCGATTCCCGGGATTTGCAGCCGGTAGGTCAGGCTGTCGCGGCCCTTTGCAACTCCCGGACAGGCAGAACCGTCATTCATATTTCTAAATTACGGGCAATAAACACCGGCTGACTGACAAAACCTGTCTCAGGCTACATCCAAAATGATTTTTACATGATGGCTGTCAATTCGGCGTTTGAACAGCCGATAGATGTGAGGGTATTCTTGTCGTGCGAGACTCCATGACCAATCATTGAATGGTGTCGTTTGCCTGTTTGACTGGTTTTACAAGTAGGCATAAAAATTGCTTAAATTTTTACACATCTGTAAAAAATTTGATATTGGCCCGATCGACTTTCATGTCGAACAGGAGGATTAATAACATGCTGAAACGATACAAAATCACTATCAATTTTCTGACCATTCTGCTGACAGCTATTCCGCTGTGGGGAACCGTGTTTTCTGCTGACGACCAAACCAGGTGCTACAACAATGGAAAAGAAATTCCCTGCCCCACCAGTGAGTATTTGCATGAGCAGAATGAGTCGCTCACATTCCAATCCCCCTATAAATTTAACACGAGCAGTGATTTTCAATCAGCTACCCCAACAATAAGCAACATCAGTCCCCAAACTGGTCATATTAATGGCGGGACGCGCGTTACCATAACGGGTGCCAATTTTTTATCAGGTGCTACTGTTACCTTTGGCGGATTACCCGGTGTCCGTGTTTTGGTATTTAATGGAACCTATCTTTCTGTGTCAACACCTGCCCATGCTGCCGGTGCTGTTGATGTCACCATCACCAATCCGGACGGACAAAGTGTTACCCGCACAACTGGATTTACCTATTCCGGCGATCCGCCAACCATTACCAGTATCGATCCGCAAACCGGTCACGTTAATGGTGGAACACGCGTTACCATATCAGGTACCAATTTTACATCCGGGGCGTCTGTCTCCTTTGGTGAAACCGTCGGAACAGGAGTTCTGGTTGATACTGACGGAACCAATATTCTTGTATTTACTCCTACCCATGCTGCCGGGACAGTCGATGTCACTGTCACCAATCCGGACGGAGAAAGTGTCATCAGAGCCTATGGTTTTACCTATTCAGATGCCCCACCGACCATCGCCAATATCGATCCGCAGACCGGTCATGTAAATGGTGGAACACGCGTTACCATATCAGGCGCCAATTTTACATCCGGGGCTTCTGTCTCCTTTGGCGAAACTGCCGGCACTGGCATTCTGGTTGGCACTGATGGAACAAATATTCTTGTCTTTACCCCTCCACATACTGCCGGATCCGTCGATGTTACCGTGACAAATCCGGACGGAGAAAGTGTCACCAGAGCTTATGGTTTTATCTATTCCGACGCTCCGCCAACCTTTACCAATATCGACCCGCAGACCGGTGATGTCTATGGCGGAACTGCTGTTACCATAACCGGTACCAATTTTACATCCGGAGCTACCGTAGCATTTGGTGAAACCGTCGGAACAGGTGTTCTGGTTGGCACGAATGGAACCAATATTTATGCATTCACCCCTGCCCATGCTGCCGGTTCTGTCGATGTTATCGTGACAAATCCGGACGGGAAAAGCGTCACCAGAACTTATGGATACACTTATACAGGCAGTTTGATGGGAGATATCAATATTGATGGCAAGATCGATCTGGTGGATGCGATCCTGGCGATACAGATATTGGCCGGAATTATTCCCGAAGGTTTGATCAATTGGGGCGCAGATGTGAATGGTGATGGAAAGATCGGCCTGGCTGAGGTGATTTACATTTTTCAGCAGGTGGCCAACACAGGGTTGTAAGACCTTATTTCTAATGCGGATGCTGTCATTTCCGGAATTCGAAGCCCATTCTGCAAAAACACTCAGTCTGAAAGGAAACGATCATATATCATTCCGGACACTTCACCCGGCATGGAAACAAATCAGTTGGCGGGGACGTAGCATAGCCCCTTGTGGGCGTTTTTGGATTTTACCGCTTTATTCCCGGGTTAAGAAACCCGGACTACTATGGCTGAAAATCTTTTTTCGCGTGTTTCGTGTATTTCGCGGTTAAAAACTATTTTAACGGTAACAACAAATTTATTTAAATAATTTCAGGCCACTTAATGGCCATGTTTTTCATCATAATATAATTAAATATCAAGATGATAAGTCCAACAATACGGATGCGTTTACGTATAAAATTTCCCCTTGACTTTTCTTGTTCCCCCTGATACTGCCATCCAATCTGAAAATTACCCAACCCATATCAACCCTTAAAAAAATTGCAGACCAAATCGGTTCTGCCTTTTTCGGCTCCCTGACAATGGCTCTGAATGCCAGACTTCTCTGTACCCCTGTCTTTTTCATGCCTGCAATGGCGTCATCCTGCAACGCCATATTTCTGACACATTTATATGAATCATCAGCGAGGTGAGACAATGCAAAAACGGATGATCGGCCTGCTGACAATGGCCGCAGTTTTTTACAGCAGCATCATATCCCAGGCCCCTGCCATTGCAGACACCAGTGTTCTGACCGGTGATTATTTCGGCTCGGTCGCTGTCAGTTCTCCGGCCGGGCTGGGCAACATCGATCTGGCGTTTCATCTGGAGTTTTCATCAGGCAGCACGATCGATCCCGATCATTCCTACATCATTTTGGACAAGACCATCCTGTTTCCCAACTCCGGACAGGTGGACGGCAAGGACGTCGGCCCGCTGATTCAATCTGGCTCGACATTCAATGGTCTGGTCCTGAATCTGATCACCCGGGATTTCACATCGACGGTCAGTGAAAAACAGACTACCCGAAAACTGACCCTCACCGGAACCTCGGCCAATGTCAGCGGCAACAGCATCACCGGCACCTATGTCGAAACCATCACCGGATACCTGCCCAAACCCATGACCGTCACCGGCAGTTTCGTCCTGGTCAGACCCGTCAGCATCACGTCCGGCGCCCATGCCTGTCAAAACCTGGATCTGACAAATCCGATTGGCGAGCTGACACTGGATGAGATCAAGGCCGGCGGCAACGATCCGGACCGGGTCGAGTTCGAAGACATCAGTTGCGCCCTGTATTTCTATCATCACCCGGCAGATGGTCCGTCCGTATCCGAAGCCACCATCGGGGATGCAATCGCCGATTACAAATCATTTCTGCTGCAACAACAATAGTCCGAAACGGGGGGGTCATGTCACAAAATAATTTATTTTGGAGGAGTCCCATGAATCGACGGATGATAACAATATGCCTCGTCTTTGTCGCCATCGGGTTTCTGGTGCATGTGTCATCCAATGCATTTGCGGCGGAGATTTTCCTGAACATGCCGGCAACAGGCGCCACTGGAAAAGTTGTTTCTGCCACCCTGGGCTTCACCGGTGTGGATGACGTCATTTCTTTCGAGTTGCTGGTCAGTTTTCAATCCGGCGCGATTCTCACATCCGGTGTGGACAAATTTTTAGCCAACCCGGCATTTTTCCCTGATACAAAGATTGGTGGGGAACCTGCCAACTTCCTTACCAGTCCGCAGATCGGTAAAATTTATGTTGTGGGATTGAGTTCCGGTTCTGCCAGTGGCCAGGTATCTGTCGGCAATCTGGCATTTGCCGTTTCCGGCATTGCCGGTGATACCCAGGTGGTGACACTGGGCGGGCAAATCTACACCAATACCGGAGAGATTCAGTCCCTCAGCCCGGTATCCACGACATTTACAGTTGCCGATTTTGAGGATTCGGACAACGATACCATGGACGACCAGTGGGAACGGGATCATTTCGGCAATCTGAATCGGGACGGGACCGGCGATTTCGACATGGATGGATTGACCGACCTGCAGGAATATCAGGGGGGGACCAACCCCACGGTATTCAATGCCGGAAACCTGACAC
>JBFXFK010000092.1:0-19468 GCA_050179135.1 Desulfatirhabdiaceae bacterium
AGCAGAGTGCCAGCTCCAGTCCGCCTCCAAAACACGGGCCATTGACTGCGGCAATGACAGGCTTGTTCAGCCGGGTCAGCCCGGTAAACACTTCATTTCCAAATCGAACGGTTTCGAGGTCAATTTTGCCGGAGCCCGATTTGATTTCCTGTATATCCGCACCCTTGGAAAAGGTCCGTCCCCTGGCGCTGATGATGACGGCATCAATCGCATCCGATGCCATGTGGTCCCTGCGGCACTGATCCAGTTCGACAAAAAACTGACCCGGAAGATAGTTATTGGGTGGATTGTTGATCCAGATAGCAAGAATTTTGCCATCCACCTCAATGTCAATGAATTTCATGGCTTCAGATAACATTCGTTTGTTCCCGCGCTAAAAAAAGGCATCACGCCTGACAGTAATCCAGAATAAATCCGGCATGCATCCATTTGCTGGATTCGGTGACAAAACTGACCAGCCGGTCACCCTCCTGAAGCTCTGTTTCCTGCATATACTCGTCCAGAGCAATGAGGATTGCCGGCGCCCCCTGATATCCCCTGTTGGCAAGTCTGGTATAGAACGGGAGATCCTCCTTCCAATCTCTCCTCAGGTTTTTGACAGTCAGATCCATCAAATGCTTGGTGGGAATATTGGCAAAAAAACATTTTACGGCCGTGACATCCAGGCCTGTTTGCTTGATCATGGTATGGATGCCCTTTTCAAACAATTCCGGGCCGAGTTTTGAAACCGTTTTGATATCCTGGGTAAGATGATGCAATCCCTTTGCATAAAAATCCGGTATAATGGAATTTTCAGCGCCAATTCGCATTCTCATGGTTGGCTCGATGCCCAGTCCGACCGATTCAAGATAGGTATCGATGATCTTCAGACCTTTCACCGGGGGTTTGTCCGCAGACACCACAAACGCACCGGCCCCGTCACTCAGAAACCAGCGGAGGATCACCTGCTCTTCTGTCAGAACGGTCTGATTGAAATATTCCGATCGGAGAAATGCCGATGAAAGCTGGGATGTGACAACCAGGGCATTCTGATATCGACCGTTGGCGACCAGATCGGCAGCCACTTGCATTGCCTTGTAAATGGCGGTGCAATTGGAGTGGATGGACATCTCGGCGCAATAGGGAATATTGAGTGCATCCTGAACCAGTACACTGGATGGCGGACACAGGCAATCATACAGAATTCCGGCATATACAATCAAATCAATCTGGCCGGTTGACAGTTGCGCCTGCTCAAGTGCTTTGTGTGCGGATTTGACACACATGGTAACATTGCTTTCCGTTGCCTGCCGGGTGGATGGGTCCAGTGCATAATGCGAAAATTCGATACCCAGCAGTTCCTTCATCACCGGCCGCATTCTGTCGATGCGTCTGAGCAGTTTGGGCGGTGCATCAGTGATTCTTCCAAGAACATCTTCAATCTGGTCAAACGGAACAGGGCTCCCAGGCGAATATGAGCCAATTCCGGTTATATAGACATCTCTTTCTCTCATTGTTCCTCGCCTCTAATAAAATTCCGGATTTCAAATCTGGATAAATACGGATTCGGGTTCAAACATAATAGAGAATCTGTAACGATAAACTGCCATTGGATATTATATGATCATCATGGCGCCCGCGTTAGCAGCTGTTATGTTTTTCCAGTACAATGCAACAGTTATGTCCGCCAAATCCAAAAGAATTGCTGATGGCAGCGGTTAATCCGGATACGTGTCTGGCATGGTTTGGAACATAATCCAGATCACAGGCCGGATCAGGCGCTTCCTGGTTGATTGTGGGAGTGATGATCTGGTGATACAGTGTCAAGGCGGTGATGGCCGTTTCAATGGTTCCGGCAGCGCCAATGGTATGGCCGATCATGGATTTTTGGGAACTGGCCGGAATGTGTTGGGCCAGGTCTTTAAAGACATGTCTGATTGCCCGTGTTTCCGCAACATCGTTATGCTGTGTGGATGTTCCATGCGCATTGATATATCCGATTGCATTCATATCCAGATTTGCATTGTCAATTGCCTGAATCATGGTTTCAGCCATGCCCATTCCTTCAGGCTCAGGCGCAATAATGTTATATGCCTCGGATGTTGCCGCATAGCCGGATATGACAGCATAAATTCGGGCATTTCTTTTGATTGCCATATCAATGGGTTCAAGAATCAGTGCACAGGCGCCGTCCGACATGACAAAACCGGTTCGTTTTTTGTCAAAAGGTCTGCTGGCTTTTTCAGGAAACTCATTCAGTTCCGAAAGCGCCATTAACTGATTGAAGCCCTCCACCGTATCCTTCAGCAGCATGGTGTCAACGCCAATCACAATCGAAACGGCCTGATTCTGAATGACATGATCATAGGCCAAACCAACAGCAAACGCGCCGGAGGAGCATGCTGTCGCCACATTGTAACATGGTCCGGTAAATCCATATTTTCGGGATACCGCCGCGGCATGAGTGTCAAGCATCTCAAAAAAGAAGGGTTCTTCCAGCATTTCGGGTGTCGCGATGGTCAGAACATCATCCCCATAGGATGATCCACCGCTTCCGGAAATGACCGCCACATCATGCATTTCGGGATCATCCAGGGACAGGCCGCTGTCTGCAATGGCCTGTTCAACGCTGTACAGGGACAACCGTGTCGGCAGAATCGTTTTTTCCAGGACGTCTCCTGAAAAGACTTTCTGTTCCTGACGAAAATAGTTATCCGGTATCTGGCCGCCAATCCGGGTCAGACACTCGGTGGCGTCAAATTGGGTAATATGCCGAATACCGGATTTTCCCTGAATCAAATTTTCCCAGCATTCGGTTACCGATATGCCAAGAGGGGTTACCATACCGATACCGGTGAGTGCAACGAGGCGTTTTGTTTTAGGTTCCATGGTTAATCGATTTAAAATCGGGTTTACAGTTTTTGGCCGGTTATAAACAGCATAAATCATCAATATCCATATCTGTCAAATGTGTCCGCCCACCTGTTCCGAACCATGTTCTGAACATTGGTGGACAAATCAAATGAATTTTTTTTGTATGTTGACAGTGTTGCAAGATAGTGTTTCAGATTGGTTTCAAAATCTGGGGAATATGGCAAATCAAGACGTTCATATACGGATCGAAGCTCTGAAACGGGATTTTTTTCCAGATCTTCATATGTTATTTCAACCAGATTGGCTTCGGGTATAAGTGCTTTTTGCTCATGATATGCCGCATACATATGAACATAGGTTGACAGCACTATTTCCATGATCTCTCTGGAACCAACTTCCTGAAGAAAAGCCAATGATAATGCACTGCTCCAGAGCTTGATGTTTGAAGCAAATACAGCCAGCGGATGCCGGACAATATGAATGAATTTGGATTGTGGGAACAATTCCAGCAAAATTTTGATTCTGGCGGTATGCGGCGGAGATTTCAGGAGAACGGTTTTATTCTCAAGAATCGTTAAACGCTTCATCAGTCGGACAAAAACAGCCTTCCACAGGGTTATCTCCTTGGTATCAACGAAATCCGGATAGCGGTAACCGGATTCCGGGCCCAGTGTCCTGGGAAACAACGCCCGGATATACGGGGAAATTCCTGTGGCAGCAGCCATGATGAATTCATCTTCCCAGGGTTCGAGCATGCCGAATTTCACATTGTCCATGGGCCGGGTCTTGATTGGCACCAGGTGATGGGTTCGGGAAACGATTTGTGAAAGGGGGGACAAAAGAAAACACTCCGGAAAAAGCGCCTGATATGCCCGCATGTAGGTAAACCGGGTGTCCTGACACATCAAGTTGTGAAGAAATGTGGTTCCATTTCTCCAGTGCCCCAGAATAAAGACAGGTGGTGACGCGACAGAGGTTTCGGAAATTTGACGCGCGTATCTCCTTTTTTCCAGATCGGCCAACAGCGTATGAAGAATGGATGTCGCATACAGATAAATCTTTTTGTCAATATAAGGCCGATCGACAGACGCATGCCCGGATTGAAAAATGCGACGGAGTGTCGGCATCGTAAATCCCTGCAGGGGAAGCCGTTTCAAATGTTGCGCCCACGTGTATGACGGGCCTCTGGAAATCTGGATTCCAGGAAAAATAAAATCATATGAAGACATGTTTTTTACCGTGAAAATACGTCAAAAACTCGTGATCGCCAGAGATAGGGAAATTATTCAATTGCCGCGTGGTTACGCATTCATGATCGGCCATGATATCGGCGTCTTATTGCCTGAACATTTTGGTTTATTCTTTCAGATGGCATTCCTTGTCCCATTCCGGACAGGCCTCTTTCATGGGGGTTGCATATTTCAACATGCATTCGCCGCATTCCAGATCGATGTTGGGGACATCACCATATTTTGCTTTGATTTCCTCGGGTGTCATCACCGTTAACTGGGTGCATCCGCATTTTGGACAGGCGGCCTTTATGGTGTATCGTTTGGATGACATAACATTTTCCTCCTGCATTAAGCGTTTTCTGTGACAGGTAACCCCCTACGGCGGGACCTGAGTTGGTAAAAACATCAGAAACTGATCAAAAGATGGATTTGACCAGTTTCTCTAATATTTCTGGAGAAATATCGCTCTCAGCCCGTGCTGTATCCAGAACGGTTCGGCCGGTTCCAAAAGCACTTTTGGCAATTTCAGCAGCCCGGTCATAACCGACATGCGGAACCAGGTAAGTGGCCAACGCCAGACTTTTTTCAAGGTTATCCCGGCATTTATCCGCATTGGCCCTGATATCGGCGATACAGGATGTCGCAAAACACCGGCTCGCAGATCCCAGCAGCATCATCGACTGAAGCAGATTGTGGGCCATGACCGGCATCATGGTGTTGAGTTCAAAATTGCCCCCCTGCCCCCCCAGGGTGATGCTCAAATCGTTTCCAATGACCTGAGCGGCAACCTGAATGACCACCTCCGGCATGACCGGATTGATTTTCCCCGGCATGATGGATGATCCGGGCTGTAAATCCGGCAATGTGATTTCACCGATGCCACATCGGGGTCCGGATGCCAACCAACGAATATCATTTGCTATTTTAGTTAAACTGACCGCCAGTGTTTTCAAAATGCCGCTGGTTTCGACAATGGCATCCCGGCCGGACTGGGCTTCGAAATGATTTTCTGCTTCTTTGACAATAATACCGATTTTTCGGAAAATCAAATCGATCACGTTGTGCGCAAATTCGGGATGGGTATTGACGCCATTTCCAACCGCAGTGCCGCCGAGTGCCAATTCGGATAATGACGATTCTGCGGTTTTAAGCCGGGTAATTCCGTGGTCGATCTGACTGGCGTATCCGGAGAACTCCTGGCCCAGCGTAATCGGCAGCGCATCCTGAAGATGGGTCCTGCCAATTTTGGGAACTGAAATAAATTCAGTGCTCTTTTGTAAAATGATCCTTTTAAGATATTCAAGAGAAGGAATCAAATCATTTTTTAAGAGGAGCAGTGCAGCCACATGAATTGATGAAGGAAACACATCGTTGCTGCTTTGCCCCATATTGACATGGTCATTGGGATGAACCGGTGTTTTCCCGCCCCGGATACCGGTCAGTATTTCATTGGCGCGTGAGGCGATCACCTCATTCATGTTCATGTGAGTTGATGTTCCGGAGCCGGTTTGAAAAACATCAACCACAAATTCGGCTTTCATGCGGCCGTCAATAATTTCCTGCGACGCATCCTGAATAGCCTGAGCAATGGTGTAATCCAGAAGCCCCAACTTTTGGTTTGTCCGGGCCGCAGCCCATTTTATCAGGGCCATGCTCTGATAAAAGACAGACGGGAAACCCATGCCGCTGATCGGAAAATTCTGGACAGCCCGCTGGGTAGATGCTCCGTAATACGCACTGAGTGGTACCCGAACCAGCCCCATGGTATCTTTTTCTTCACGAAACATGAGTCATCCGCTCCAGTAAAAAAACAGTATAATTCTTGAGTTTCAATTGGCTTGCAATAAGGATTTTGCGAGACAGTTACCGTAATTTCGCTTAAAATTCAAGCTGAATTCCATAATTCCGGTTATTCGCAGGATTACCGGATGTGATCAATCCAATATTCCAATATTGATTCGGCCTCCCAATCTTTGATATGTTTAACCAAATTGATGTCAAATCCCAAAATGAATGGCTAAAAACACGATGATGACGCCGTCCAACCCCATAGAAAGCCCGATATCGGATTCCATCGATTCGGATAACATGTCCGTCACCATATCCTTTATCGTTGTCAACTGGAATACCCGGGATCTTCTTTTGACCTGCCTGGATTCAATCGTTCAGACCTGTCAGCGGCTTGTCCATGAAATATGGGTGGTTGACAATGGGTCAACAGACGGCAGCGCTGCGGCGGCAAAACAGAAATATCCCGATATCAAACTGATTCAAAATAAAACCAACCGGGGATTTGCAGCCGCCAACAACCAGGCATTGACCCGAATGACCGGGCAGTATGCCATTTTGCTGAATACTGATGCAATTCTCATGCCGGATTCTGCTTCAATTCTGTTGGATTTTATGGAAACAACCCCTGGCGCAGGAATGGCATGCGGCCAGTTGCTGAATCCCGACAACTCCAAACAGAATTCAATTGCCAATTTCCCGTCACTTCTGGGTCTTGTTTCAAACGAATCCCTGCTTCAACTGCTGATGCCCAAACGGTTTCCAGGCAAGCGGCGACAAATTTCCAGGCCCATTGAAATTGAATCCGGAATCGGCGCCTGTCTGATTGTTCGAAAAGCAGCCATGGATACGACAGGCCTGCTGGATGAGGATTATTTCTTTTTTTTTGAAGAAACCGACTGGGCCAAGCGAATGTGGACGCATGGCTGGAAGGTGTATTTTGTGCCGGCAGCCCGGATTGTACATGCTCAGGGGAAAAGTGTGGGCCCCCGGGCTGACGGACGCATTCTGTTTTACCGGTCCCGATATATTTACCTGAAAAAATGGCACCCTGAAAAGGCCCATCTCATGCAGGGAATCATCCTGTTTCGGCTGGTGACCAATCTGGTACTGTCAGGCATTGGCGCCGGATTGACATTGGGTTGTATCCGGCCACTTCGAAACAAGACCATTGTCTATGCCAAAATTCTGGCATGGCATGTCAGGGGATGTCCCTGATGCAGACAAATCCGTCAGATGCATTGACAACCAGATGCTGACCGGTCCGGATCTGACAAAAATCCTCGGGCGCAAGGGTGAGTATGGGGATGGATCTGCCGTAGAAATATCGGCTGACAATCGGACCGGTAGCCAGAATTGGTTCTGTACGGATGTTGATGATTGCCGCCGGTGCTTTGTGAATTCGAACCAGCTCCAGCATCATCAGTGATCCGGTGCTGGAGCCCTTTCCATATGGAAAGACCAGAATCTGACCCGATACGGATTGTCCGAACAGCTCATGTTTTGGATCATGTATCCGGCCGGTATGGGGATCAACGCCGCCCCAGAAACTGATGGGTTGGGAACTGACCAGAGCCGGGCCTTCGGCTGCGCCGGAAACAACCGGACATGCCGTTAAAAGAATATCTGTCACAGAATGCTCCGTCTGACACGGCCGCCTGAAACAGCCGTCTCCACACAGTCCGACAGACTGCCAAACACGCAGGCCAGACCGGTTTGAGAGAAACAGTAACTGGCAAATTTTGCCGAATCGGTCATGGCGGCAGAAAATTGCCAGGATTCTCCGGGATACTGGAGCGGGCATCCGTCTGTAAACACCGTAATGCCCAAATCGGACAAATGCTTGAGCATGCCGCAGTCCCGGATCCAGGCATACGCACTTCGGCTGGTGAATACCCAGAATGCAACAGAATCACCGATTCGTCGGCCGTCAAGCAGCCGGATCAGATCCCTGAATTCCGGAAATGAATAATGGGGGCACCCCAGGGCAATCAGATCCACAGCCGGGACAGCGGTGCTGGTAAGCCTTTCCGCTGCTTCCCGAATATGGCGGCCGGTGATATCCACAACCTGTTTGGGGGGCCTGCCCTGAAAGCACATTTCCATGGTTTGGGCTTCCGGGGTAATGCCGATCATGTGAAACAGGCCAACGGCTCCGGATGAGGCGGCGGCGGCGCTGAAGGCCTTCAACCCGCTGACCGGAACCCGGTTTGGAATGCCGTCAATGGCGGCAACCGTATCCCCGGCGATTTCTCCCAGAAGATACCCCAGAACCGGATAGATGGCAGTATTTTCAAAGCAGTCCTCCGGCACGTCGGACAGTTGGATCAGGATTTCCGCCCGGCGGTTTTCGGTCAGATGCAGACCGAATTCCGGAACTTTGCCGATAATGGCCGCGCAGATATCCATCAGATCCGCATACCGGTTGGTCCGGGCCCCCAGAACCGAATTGGCAAATGCAATGGCATTGGATTCTCCCCAGGCGATCTGCTCGCCAAACCGGGGAATCAGCCCATGCTGATAGGGGGTGCAGGTCCACGTGGGCGCAGCCCCCATCCGGAGATAAGCGGATTCAATCCGTCTGGAATTATCCAGCAGATCCGGCGGTGTCCGGTATTCTTTCCAGCGGATCAGGTCGATGGCGCTGGGATTGAGTGAGGTTGGAACCGTAAATTGCCCGCCCATATCAGCCATTTTTTCGGCAAAATCAACCCCGGCATCAACCATATACAGGGTAGTATCGATATGAACCTGAGACACGGGAATCAGGCGTTTGGCGCCGAAAACCGCGCCAATATCCCTCAGGACGGACATGGCCAAGCCGGCGGCATCTCCAGCCTGTCCGTCCAGAACCGCCCGCTCGTCATTTGTCAGGTGCATGTTATGCCTTGTCCAGATTGAACGCCGTATGAATGGCCCTGACCGCCAGTTCGGCATATTTTTCATCGATCACACAGGAGATGCGAATCTCGGATGTGCTGATCATCAGAATATTGATATTCTCCTTTGCCAGGGCCGCAAACATGTGGGACGCCACGCCGGAATGATTTTTCATGCCGACACCGGTCACAGACACCTTGGCGATCCCCCGGTCCCCCAGAACATCTTCTGCACCAATCTCTTTGGCAATCTCCTGCTCGATCTGCATGGCCTTTTCAAAATCCGGCCGGGGCACCGTAAACGTCAGGTCATTGAACTTGCCCGAATGCCGGTTTTGAATGATCATATCCACAATGATCCCGGCTTCGGATACGGGCGTAAAGATTTTTGCCGCGATGCCGGGTTGATCCGGGACTTTGATCAGGGTAATTCTGGCATCATTTTTACTGCATGTGACGCCGGATACGACCAGGCGTTCCATACTTTCATCCTCATTTACCACCATTGTTCCTTCCTCCTCACTAAACGATGATCTGACATGAACCGGAACCTGATATTTTTTGGCAAATTCAACCGACCGGATCTGCAGCACCTTGGCGCCCAGGCTGGCCATTTCCAGCATTTCATCATAGGATATCCGGTCGATTTTTCGGGCTTTGCTGCAGACATTGGGATCTGCCGTATAGACCCCATTGACATCGGTGTATATTTCGCATACATCGGCTTTCAGTGCTGCGGCAATTGCCACGGCAGACGTATCTGAGCCGCCTCTGCCCAATGTTGTGATGTTGCCGTCCAGATCGCATCCCTGAAAGCCGGCAATCACCACGATATAATGCTGCTTCAGAAATTCCCTGATCCGGCTGGCGCGAATGTCCATGATCCGGGCGTTTCCAAATGTACAGTCCGTGACCACTTCTGCCTGATATCCCAACAGCGATTTGGACGGATAATTCATGGCATTCAGGGTCATGGCCAGAAGCGCCGCAGTGGTCTGTTCGCCGGTGGCCAGCAGTACATCCAGCTCGCGCTTTTCCGGAGTTCGTGTAATTTCCTGGGCCATTTCAATCAGGCTGTCCGTGATACCCGCCATCGCGGACAGAATCACCACCACGTCATTTCCCTGCTCAAACGTTTTGATGACCCGTCTGGCGACATTCTGGATACGTTCGATGTTTGCGACCGATGTCCCGCCAAATTTTTGAACAATCAACGCCATAGATCCGTTCCTTTCTTCAATATCATATAAAAAAGCGTACGGTGTACGCTCTGGTTAAGGCAAGCTTGTCAGCGACCATGCATGTCCGGAATTGAATTTGAAGAACACAGTCATTCATCCGGCATATTGTGGGCAATCTGCCGTGCAATGTTTTTATATTTTCCGCGGCCTTCAATGGCAATCTCCCTGTCATCAGCAGATAGACACGCCATCCGGACCGTGACAACGTGATCGCCCAAAAAATCAGGCGGAAGCCTTTCGGCCCATTCGATGGCCACCACACCATCTCCGGCCAGTATCTCATCCAGGCCGATATCATCCAGATCATCCGCGGTTATGCGGTACAGATCGATATGATGCAGCACAAGTCTGCCCGGATACTGATTCACCAGGGTGTATGACGGGCTGACGACATCACAGGTAACGGGAACATCCAGGCCGCTGGCCAGTCCCTGAACCAGGCAGGTTTTGCCGCTTCCCAGTTCTCCGGTCAACGCCATGACCATGCCGGGGGTCGCGAGGCTTCCCAGGATCTGGCCCAGTCTTCGGGTCTGGTCTGGAGAAGTTGTGGTGATGCGAAAGATGTTCCCGTTTTGTGAATCGTTAAAACGCATAAAATTTATGAATGACCTGAATCGCCCGGGGTATCCCGTTGGCGACATCCGATGCCAGAAAGCCCTGGGGGCCCTGTGACTGTGTCAAGTGATCCGCAGCCTGTCCGTGAAGATAGACCCCCAGCCTGCAGGCATCTTCCGGCGTATAACCCTGTGCCACCAGGGCGCCGATCAAACCGGTCAGTACATCCCCCATGCCGCCGGATGCCATCCCCGGATTGGCAGTCGGGTTCACATACACCTTTCCATCCGGAAGTGCAACAAGCGTTTTGGCGCCCTTGAGTATCAAATACACCCGATGGGCAACCGAAAAACGCCTTGCAGCGCCAATCCGGTCGCTTTGAATGTCCGCCACGCTGCATCGGACCAGCCGGGCCATTTCCCCGGGATGCGGGGTCATAATGATGGGGACATTGGCCTGTTTCAGGATAGCGGTATTCTGTGACAGGCAGTTGAGCCCGTCAGCATCGATAACCAGGGGAATTCCGGAATTTAAAACGATGCGATGAACCAGGGAAATGGTTTCCGGATGGGTTCCGATTCCAGGTCCCAGGGCAATGCATTTTTTATCGGCAGCGGTCTGCATCAGAAATTCAAATGCCGATTCTGAGAGAAATCCGTCTGCGGTTTCCGGTAGCGGCGCCGTCATGGCTTCCATGATCCGATTTTGAAGCAGGGGCATCACGCTGGTCGGTGTTGCCAGAGTAACCAGTCCGGCCCCGGCGCGCAGACTTCCCAAGCCGGCCAGGGCTGCCGCACCTGCCTTGCCGGTTGACCCGGCCACTATCAGAAGATGCCCGCCAGTCCCTTTGTGGGCCGTGACTGCCCGCGGGCGATAGATCTGCCGGATGGTCTCATCGGTAATCATTTCCTGGCCGGGATTGACCCGGCAAACAATATGCGGTGGAATGCCGATATCAATGACATGGAGGGTCCCGGTGTATTCGGGACCCGGATGGAGCATGTGGCCGATCTTGGCAAATCCGAATGTTGCGGTGGCATCTGCCGTGACACAGCATCCCATCGGCATGCCGGTGTCTGCTGAAAGGCCGGATGGGATATCGACAGCCAGAACCGGTTTTTGAGACCGGTTGAGAAATTCGATGGCCTGACGGTAGAGGCCGGTAACATCCGCATTCAGTCCGGTTCCCAGAAGTGCATCGACCCACACGGTATGGGCCATCATATCGGATTCATATTCCGAAAATGTTGCAGAATCCGGCAATTCAATAACCGGAATATCGATAGATGACAACAGCCCCAGATTGTCTGCCGCATCTCCGGTTATCCGGTCTTTTGGGGCCAGAAGATAGACTGTTGCAGAAACCGATTTCTGGCCCAGATAACGGGCAATGACAAATCCGTCTCCGCCGTTGTTGCCCCGTCCGGCCAATATAGCGACCCGATGGGACGTGTGACTGCAAATCATCCGGAGCAGAATTTCAGCCGCGCTCCGCCCGGCATTTTCCATCAGAATCCGTCCGGGCAACCCGAGTTCATGAATGGTCAGCCGGTCCATCTGCTGCATTTCGTGTGCGGTGACCAGAATCATTTATGCGGTTTCCTTCAATTGTGAGAGCATGAGAATCAGCTCGTCGCTTTTTGCCTCCATCTTTTCCGCGTCGGCTTCAGGTCCCTCATGGTCATATCCGGCCAGATGCAGAATGCCATGAATCAGCAATTGCATAAAACGCAGGTAAAAGGGGATGCCGGCCATTTCGGCCTCACGTTTGGCCGTATCGACGGAAATCACGACATCCCCCAGGATATGGGGATTGATACCGCTGCATTCCCCCTCCTGCATGGGAAACGAGATGACATTGGTTGGCCCCTCATGATGCAGGTAGTCGCGGTTCAACGCTTCAATTTGGGAATCATCGACAATCAGAATGGACAGCTCGTGCTCAGGATAACCCAAGGCGTCTAAGATGGCCTGGGCTTTTTGGCGGGTTGTCCTTAGATGAATCCTTTTCCGTTTTTGGCGGTTGCTTATCAGAACGCCCATCTTTTGTCTTTCCCCCAACCAGAACCAGTTTTTCCGGATACTCGATCCGATGATGGTGAATGCCGTTTAAAATTTTGATATAGGTCTTGGCGATGCTGTTGAGATCTTTCAGTGTGAGTTCGCAGTTGCTGAGTTGCCCATCGGAAAAAATTTTGTTGATCAGATTTTGAACCAACCCCTGAATTCTGGCCGGCGTGGGATTGTCCAGTGTCCGGGATGCGGCTTCGACCACATCGGCCAGCATCACCAGTCCGGCTTCCCGGGTCTGGGGTTTGGGTCCGGGATAACGGTAATCATCCATATTGACTTCCTGGTCACTTTTGAGCTGCCTGGCTTTGTCATAAAAATAGGCCATCAGGCTGGTCCCGTGATGCTGCAGAATCGTATCGATGATGGCTTTGCCCAGCTTGTGCTCACGGGCAATCTCGGCGCCGTCCTTGACATGAGCCGCCAGAATCCGTTTGGACATGGACGGCGCCAGTTTGTCATGACGGTTTTTGCCATTGGTCTGGTTTTCGATGAAATAGCCGGGTTTCCTGATTTTTCCAATGTCATGATAATATCCGCATACTTTGGCCAGAATGGAATTGGCGCCAATTTCAGATGCCGCAGCCTCTACCATGGATCCGACAATGACCGAATGATGATAGGTCCCGGGCGCTTCGATCATCAACTGTCGCAGGATTGGGCGGTCCAGATTGGCAAGTTCCAGAAGTTTGATATCCGTGGTATAATCAAAAGCCAGTTCAAACAACGGTGCAATACCCGCAGCCACTATTCCGGTTCCAACCCCGCCGATAAATGCAAACGCCCAGGCCCAGACCAGATCCGGTGCGGATAATCGGGCCTCATAAAAACAGATGGCTGTGGCCAGTCCCATATTCAACAGGCCAATGATGAGGCCTGCCCGAATGAAGACCCTGCGCTCGCGGCAGCGCTGAATGCACCAGGCCGCGACCAGACTGTTCAGCATGAAATAGATCATGACATCAAACCGGTTTCCGATCAGAATTGCGGTAGCCGTCGACAAAATGACGCCGCTGATCATCGCGACATGGATACCCATAAACAGACAGATGGTCATGGCCCCGGCAGGTATGGGAATGCTGAACAGAATCGCAGAAGCGGTGATGCCATAGGGAAAATTCTGGGAAATGCCATCCGCAAAAACAAAGGATATGCGCGCCAGCAGAAAAAAAAGAACCAGTATGGATGAAATAAAGATCAGATTTTTATTCAGATCGTGGTGAATCGGACTGTTCAGATAGTTTTGAAGTATGTAGGAAATGGACAGCAGGCAGAGCATGATCATGGCGGCGCCGACCACATTGGATACGGCAAAATATTTTTTTTCCCTGTCCTGAAGTGCATTCAGCTTCAGCAGGTGGGCCGCGGTGATGCGCTCGCCTTCCCGAAGCAGCATTTCACCAGCCTTGATTTTGTATAGAACCGGCTTGGCGCTGTCATGGACCTTTTTTTTTCGATCCTCGGTTTCCTTGCGATTGTAGGCGATATTGGGCTGTATCAGTTGCTGAACCATCTCGACAATCACATTCCGGACCTGGTGGTTGAAATCTGTCAGAATCGGCGCGCCGACAACCCGGACCATTGTTTTGGCCTGATCCAGTCCGTAAAAAGATTTCAGGCGAATGATGATATTTTCACCACCATTTTCCAGGTTCCGGAGAATAATGCCCTTGTCGGATTCCCGAAGTAAAATATCCTTGCTGGCGATCACGCCATTATCCAGAATGGTGGTCAGAATTCGAATGATCATATCTTCGACGGTCTGTCTGAATGCTTCCTTTTCCAGAATCGCATATGATCCGTCGCTGACCGAAAAACCCAAAATTTCTTCAAAGCGGGTTTTCTGCTCCAGAATCCGTTCGTGCAATGACGGTTTTTTAACCGGTATGCCAACAATTTCTGCAACCAGTCCTGAATTGGACATCAATTCCGCAGATTTTTCTGATTCAATGATTTTACGCATCATTTCAAAGGCTTTATGCGTATTGTCCGTCAGGCTTTTGGTCAATGCCGCATCGAGGTCATAGACCGAAAGAATTTCATCGGCAACCTTTCGCCGGTTTGTTTCGGTGGCATCGATATCCTCGATCAGAAAGTCTTTTCTGGCCTTGATGTCTTTTTCGGCAACATCGCCGACCGTGTACTGATAGACCGGTGCAACCAGACTGGGATAGAGGAGAACAATAAATACCAGTGTAACGCCGAACAGAAGCACCCATCGAACAGATGAATGGGAATAGAGAAATTCCCGGATTGTACCGCCTGGAAATTCAAGCTTCATCGTGAACGATCCTTTTCATGGTCTTCGTAAGCCTTGAGGATGTCCTGAACCAGTTTATGACGAACCACATCCTGTTTTGAGAAGAATACCATTCGAATGCCCGGTATGTTCTGAAGAATATTTTTGGCCTCGATCAGGCCGGAAAGCTTTTCATATGGCAGATCGATCTGGGTGATATCGCCGGTAATGACGGCTTTCGAGTTGAATCCGATTCGGGTCAGAAACATTTTCATCTGTTCTGTCGTGGTATTCTGGGCTTCATCCAGAATGATGAAGGCATCATTCAAGGTTCTGCCCCGCATGAAAGCCAGTGGCGCAACCTCGATAATGCCCTGCTGGAGCAGGCCGGAAACCTTTTCAAAGCGCATCATGTCATGTAGCGCGTCATACAGGGGCCGGAGATACGGATCCACTTTTTCCGCCAGATCGCCGGGCAAAAATCCAAGGGCTTCACCCGCTTCCACCGCAGGCCGGGTCAGAATGATGCGCCGGACCGTTCCCTTGGTCAGTTCGGCCACTGCCATGGCCATGGCCAGATAGGTCTTTCCGGTTCCGGCGGGCCCGATGCCGAATACGATATCAAATGACCGGATGGCGTCAATATAGGTCTTCTGAGCCTGACTTTTGGGAGTTATCGGGTTCTTTTTGCTGGTAATATAAACGGTATCCAGAAAAATGTCCTTCAGGCATGCCTGATGGTTGGAACTGAGGACGCTGATGGCATAATCGATATCGTTTGGATAAACCGGATAACCGCTTTTCAGGAGATCATACACCTGATTCAGTATTGTTTCGGCCAGTTTTTCGGCATGGGGGGCTCCGGTGATGATGACCATATTGCCCCGTGTGTCGATCTGTGCGTCAACACTCTCGGCAATCTTTTTCAGATGGCTGTTACGCTCGCCAAACAATTGTTTGGCCAGATCGATATCGGAGAATGTCAGGCGGGTATGGTGTAAATCCGTTTGTTCTGAAGTCATAATTCCATCGGATAGCGAGTTGATATTTGAAATCACCGGATCAATGCATTTTTGCGTATATGTCCGTGTTGATTTATCCCGATTTCAGCGTATTTGTTATGTATATCAAGGTTTGAAAGCCGATGCAATTGACAAATATATCCCACCCAATTACAAGGGAAAATCGCCTTGACTCCCCATACCCGTTCTGTTACATCCTTGGCGATGGGGAAATGAAAGAGAGGTTGAAGGCTGGACGCTGAAGCCTGTCTCACTACTGGATGTATTTTTTTAAAGGAACACCATGAATCCATTCGATACCATTATCCTGGTTATTCTGGGATATTGTCTGATACGGGGATTTTTCAGGGGGCTGGTCAAGGAAATCAGCTCAATTGTTGGCGTTTTGTCCGGATTTTACGCCGGATATACCTATTATCCCGGTCTTGCCGATTCCTTTTCAACCTGGATATCCAATATGGCCTACGCCAATATCCTGGCATTCATGCTGATTTTCTGCAGCGTATTTATCGCCATCAGTATTATGGGCGCCATCATCAAATATCTGATGAACATCGCCTTTCTGGGATGGATTGACCGGCTGTCGGGCCTCATGTTCGGGGCCTTCAAAGGCATTCTGATCGTCTCGATTCTTCTGGTCATGCTGACCGCATTTCTTCCAAAAAATTCCGCATTGATTTCGGAATCTCACATGGCCCCTCATGTCTCCTGGGCATCGGAAAAATTGGCCAAAATGATTTCATCCGAAATGAAACAGGAATTTTTCAACAAAATAAAGGAATTGAAAAAAGCGTGGAACATCCCGCTATAAAACCGGAATTGGATACGGTTCAACCGGTCCTTCACCTGATCAACCGGCTGCGGGGCGATAATGGATGCCCGTGGGACCGAAAGCAGACGCCCAAAACCATGTCCGTCTATCTTGTGGAAGAAATGCATGAACTGATCGATGCCATTCATGCCGGTTCATCCGCAGATGTTTGTGAAGAATTGGGGGATGTTCTGTTTCAACTGCTGTTCCTGGTATGCCTGTATCAGGAGAAAAAAGAATTTTCACTGTCGGATGTCGTCAAAAACACGCTTGATAAAATGATCCGGAGACATCCCCATGTTTTTGGAGAGGATCGAGTCAATTCCTCTGATGAGGTTCGAAAGCGGTGGGCGGAAATCAAACAGCAGGAAAAACCCGCTGACGGTCAATCGGGTATTCTGGATTCCATTCCCCGCGGATTGCCGGCGCTGATTCGGGCATACCGGGTTTCTGAACGGGCGGCCCGTTGTGGCTTTGACTGGAAAACACTGTCGGGTGTCATGAAAAAAGCGGAAGAGGAATGGGCCGAATTTATTCATGAAACACATGAACTGCCTGCTGATGGGGAAAATATTTCGCCGGACAGCCTGGACCGGATTGGCCTGGAGTTTGGCGATATTCTCTTTACCCTGGTGAATGTGGCCCGGTTTGCCCGCATTCATCCGGAAACCGCACTGGCCGATGCCACACATAAATTTGAAAAACGGTTCAGGCATATGGAAATACAATTCAGGGATCAGGACATTGCCCTGTCTTCGCTCACTGAATCACAATGGACAGAATATTGGGAGGCTGCCAAGGCAGCCGTTGGATAAAAGACCATGATCGCCATCATCGACTATGACGCCGGAAATCTGACCAGTGTGGCGCGGGCAGTAACCCACATTGGCTTTTCCTGTATCGTGACCCGGGATCCCGGCCAGATTGCAGCGGCGGAGCGTATCATTTTCCCCGGGGTCGGAGCTGCGGGTTCAGCCATGGCAAGCCTGAAAAACCTGGGCCTGGATGCTGCCATCAGACAGGCCGTTGATCAGGCAAAGCCCATACTGGGAATCTGTCTGGGCACCCAGATTATTTTGAGCCGAAGTGACGAGAACGGGACGACATGCCTGGGAATTATCGACGGCACAGTCCGGGCCTTTCCGGCTGATCTGGCAGACCAGGGACACCGGCTGAAAATTCCCCACATGGGATGGAACCGCATTCAGTCTGTCGCATCCCATCCCATTCTGGATGGCCTCAGGGTTTCTGATGAATTTTATTTTGTACACGGATATTATCCGGAGCCGGCCAGTACCGCCCAGGTGTTGTGCACAACCGATTATGGACTGCGATTCGCTTCGGTGATTCACCACAAAAATGTCGTGGCCACGCAGTTTCATCCGGAAAAAAGCGGGCGTCCCGGTCTCCGGATGTTGAAGAATTTCTGCCTGTGGAAGCCATGAATTCAGGATGATAGGCTGAAGACTGAAGGCTGAAGAGGCCGCATTTCCGCTTTCAGGCTTGGCCGCATTGTCGCCCGGCTTTCCATAGCCGGGAATTGCATGTATCAATTCACTACTCAATTCTCCAGCGGGTGCATCATGCTCAGCAAACGCATCATTGTCTGCCTGGATGTCCGGGATGGCCGGACAACCAAAGGCATCAAATTTCAGCACAATGTGGATATCGGTGATCCGGTTGAAATGGCCCGGTTGTATTATGAGGCCGGTGCCGATGAAATTGTGTTTTATGACATTACGGCATCGAGCGACCGGCGTGACATCATGATCGATGTCGTCAGGCGGGTGGCGGAAACCATTTTTATTCCGTTTTCTGTCGGTGGCGGCATTCGAAGCCTGGAAGACATGCGCCGGGTGCTTTTGGCCGGTGCGGAAAAAATCAGTGTCAATTCCGCGGCTGTCAAAAATCCATCCATTATTCAGGAAGGCGCCAGAGCCTTTGGAAATCAGTGTATCGTACTTGGAATGGATGTCAAACAGGTTGCGCCATCCGGGGCCATTCCGTCCGGGTATGAAATTGTCATCAACGGTGGCCGAACCCATATGGGCATGGATGCGCTGGAATGGGCGATGACGGCCGAGTCGCTGGGTGCGGGAGAAATCTGTCTGAATTCAATCGATGCCGATGGCACCCGGGAAGGATATGAACTGAATCTGACATCCCTGATTTCAACCCGGGTCGGCATTCCGGTCATTGCTTCCGGTGGCGCCGGAAAACCTGTGCATCTGCTCCAGGTTCTGACAGATGGTCAGGCAGACGCAGCACTCATTGCCTCGATGGTTCATTATGGAACATACAGCATATCCGGGATCAAGAATTATCTTCATGAAGCCGGTGTCGCGGTCAGGCAATCCTGGTAGTTTCCGCATTATGGCCGGCTTCATCTCCTTACGCACTACTCAAATCTCACCGCTGAATATATACTTTGAACGGTCACAATCTCCGGGTTCCATATACAGAAGTCAGAATACAGAATTCAGAAGCCAGAATAAATAGAGAATGGTTGCTGTTTATAAAAATGATATTTTCCTTATTTATTCTGAATTCTGTTTTTCCACAATTATTGACCGACAGCAGTATATTTTATCGGTAATTATCTTGAAAAATATTGACAATTCAGATAGAAAGCAGATTGCTATTCAAATATACCTGATTTGGTGGAACAAATCAGATGCTGCAATTCGGCATTTTTAATTTTCAAAGAGGCAATACACCATAATGACAGAGCATTCAGATGAATTCTCCGGTGATTTTAGAGCGGACAAACCCGCGTTC
>JBFXFK010000093.1:0-14237 GCA_050179135.1 Desulfatirhabdiaceae bacterium
GTACAGATCCCGTTCGGCCGGTTTCAGGGAGAAATGCGTGAAGAAGTATTCGTACGCCTCCTCCTGCGTTGCATAAAATGGCGGGGTGGCGGTACCCAGTCCTCTGAGGATGATGGATTTCACGCGTTTTCCCTCGTTTGAATCGAATAATGGCGGCTTTCATCGATTTTCAAGCCGCGCCGGATCGCCGTATGTCTCGGATTATCCCAGAATGGCCTTCAAGTCCGCATCCGGGGTGGTAATGGGTTTGATGTCAAAGTTTTTTACCAGAGTTTCCAGCACATTCGGCGTCAGAAAGGCCGGCAGGGACGGACCCAGGCGAATGCCTTTGAGTCCCAGATGAAGCAGCGCCAGAAGAACACAAACGGCCTTTTGCTCATACCAGGAGATGATCAGGGACAGCGGCAGGTCATTGACGCCGACATTGAAAGCATGCGCAAGCGCCCCGGCGATCTGGACCGCCGAGTAGGCATCATTGCACTGACCGGCATCCAAAAGCCTCGGGATACCAGCGATATCCCCAAGCTCTTTATCAAAGAAACGGTATTTGCCGCAGGCCAATGTCAGCACCACGCAGTCCCGGGGAACTTTTTCCACGAATTCGGTATAATAATTCCTTCCGGGTTTGGCCCCGTCACAGCCGGCCACCAGAAAAAAATGACGAATGGCGCCGGACTTGACCGCTTCAATCACCTTGTCCGCAACCCCCAGCACGGCATTCCGCGCAAAGCCCACGGTGACTTCCTTTCCGGTTTCATCTTCCGGAAAACCGGGCAACTCCAGTGCCCTGTCGATCACCGGCTTGAAATTCAAATCGGAAATATGCACAAGTCCCGGCCAGCCGACCATCCCGCTCGTAAACAGGTTGTCCTTGTACTCGGTCTTGGGCCGCTGGATACAGTTGGTGGTCATTAAAATGGCGCCGGGGAAATTGGGGAATTCCCTGGTTTGATTTTGCCAGGCTGTACCGAAATGCCCGTAGAAATGCTTGTAGTTCTTTAACTTCGGATACCCATGAGTGGGAAGCATCTCCCCGTGGGTATAGATATAAATTCCCTTGCCTTCCGTCTGTTTCAGAAGCGCCTCAAGATCCATCAGATCGTGCCCCGACACCAGAATCGCTTTTCCTTTTTTGTGTCCCAGCGGCACCCGGGTGGGCACGGGATGACCGTAGGTTTCGGTGTTTCCGGCATCCAGAAGTTCCATGGCCAAAAGGGCTGCTTCGCCGCACCGCAGAGTCAGTTTTACCCAGTCATCCAGCCCCAGATCATTTCGCTGAATGGCGGCCATCGCTTCATGAATGTATGAAAAAACCTTATCGTCCTGCTTTCCCAGAATCAGTGCATGGTCGGCGTAAGCGCTGACCCCTTTGATGCCAAAGAGAACCGTATGCTTCAAAGACAGAATATCCGGATTGTCTCGGGGATAGGATTTCAGACCTACACTCTCTCCCTGCTGGATCAGCCCTTCGAGGGTGGATGACGGGCCAAACGTGGCAGGGCCATCGGGAAAACCGATATTTCCGCCGGCAGCCCCGACTTTATCCGTGAGCTGGTCGCGCAGTTTTACGGTTTCGCCAATCAGTTCAACAAAGCGGTCCGGATCAAAATCCACGTTGGTCAGGGTCGAAAAAGCCGCCTTGACCGTAAAGACATTTGTTTCGCGGTCAACCACGCCCACTTTTCGTCCCTCGGTAGCCACCTGGGACAATCCCATGAGCGTATAGAGAAGAAGATCCTGTAGCGCGGCCACTTCGGGCTGTTTGCCGCATACGCCCTGAACCGTACATCCCGTACCTTTTGCAGTCTGTTCACATTGGTAACAAAACATGGACTTACTCCTTTTTTTGTGGGGTATGTTTAATAAATATCCCTTTCTCGAACTCCTCAAACGCGACCCGCAGCTCCTCCTGGGTATTCATGACGATAGGGCCATACCATGCGATCGGCTCGCCGATAGGCTTTCCCGATACCAGGAGAAAGCGGGCCGGCATCTCCTGGGTGGTAATGACCACTTCATCTCCATCATCGTATAGAATGAGACTTTCGGCGCTGCAAAAACACTTTCTTTTCATGTCGAAATAATTTTCTCCAACCGCCTCGTGGGCAAAGGCGTTCCGCTCCAGGTCAAAATATCCTTCCCCGTCAACCACATAAGCGAACACTTTATGTCCCTGTCTGACCGGGAAACGGAAGGTGGTTTCCGGCGGAACCACCACATCCAGATATGCGGGATCGACGACCACGTTCTCCACAGGTCCCTTTACCCCTTCAACTTCGCCGCAGATAACCTTCACCCGAATACCACCCTTGAGATTCACCTCCGGGATCTCACTGCTTATGATTCCCCGGTAGCGGGGATCCATCATCTTGTGGGAGGCCGGAAGGTTCGCCCAGAGCTGGAAGCCCCACAGGAGGCCGTCAGGATCCCCTTTTGGCATTTCCTGGTGGATGATGCCGCTGCCTGCGGTCATCCACTGCAGGTCACCCGAATCGATGATCCCCTTGTTCCCCATGCTGTCTCCATGCGCCACCTGGCCATGGATAACATAGGTGATCGTCTCGATTCCCCGATGCGGGTGCCAGGGAAACCCCTTCAGGTAATGGGAAGGGTAATTCGAATGGAAATCGTCCAGCATGAGGAAGGGATCGAACAGCGGGGTGTGGTTGTAGCCAAAAGCCCGTTTCAGGTGAACCCCAGCCCCCTCGATGGTCGGGTTGCTTTTCCAGATTTTGCTGATCCTGCGTACGGAATTCATTATGACCTCCAATGTGGATGTAGAAAGCGATACATCAGACCTTTCGTATCTTCAGCCAGGTTAAACCGGAAGCAATCACCATCGGCGCCACACCCAGACCAATCAAGACCACATGCGACGGCAAGCTCCACCACTCCAGTTGTCGGATCCGGTCCTGCCCGATGAATTCAAGACTTCGCGCATGCCAGTAACCGTTTTCCAGGACATCCCATAACTGCAAAACGCCAACCGGAAACAAGTTGGTGATCACCATCAGTGCAAGGCCGACGTTCAAGCCCCAAAAAGAAATCCGGATGAACTTTTCCGGCGCTGCCCACTGCTCATCCGTCAGCGCATGGCGCAGGGTCAACACCAGAAGCGCCATGCCCAACATACCGAAAGCCCCCAGCAAAGCGGCATGACCGTGGTTCAGTGTCAATATCGTGCCGGCTTCAAAGTAGCTGACAACCGGCATGTTGATCAAAAACCCGAAGATGCCCGCGCCAACAAAATTCCAGAATCCAACTGCCATGAGAAAGTAAAAAGCCCATTTGTGCGGAATGTTTTTTTTCGGGGTTCCGGTCATTTCCCGGGTTCCGGTCAATTTGATAAAATCCCAGGCATCCAGCGTCAACAGAGTGAGTGGAACCACTTCGAGCGCCGAAAACATGGCCGCCAATGCCATCGTAAAGTTGGCCTGTCCCGTCCAATACCAGTGGTGCGCGGTTCCAATGATGCCGCCGGACAGAAAGAGTATGGCATCCAGGTAAATGACCCGCACCGCGTTGGTACGGCGAACAACACCCAGTTGGTAGAAGGTGACGGCAACCAGAACGGTCACAAACAGCTCGAAAAAACCTTCCACCCACAGATGGATGATCCAGAAGCGCCAGGTGTCCACGACCGTAAAATTGGTGGTGCTGCCGAAAAAGAAGGCGGGTATGTAGAAAAAGGGAATGGCGGTTGCCCCCGCCATGAACAGCAGACCAATTTCCCTGCGCTCCGGGTCATTAAGCGCCGGTTTGACGGCCCGGTAGAGAAGCCATAGCCAAAAGCTTAATCCAATAACCAGAACGATCTGCCAAAAACGTCCCAATTCGAGAAACTCCCAGCCCTGGTGACCGAACCAGGACCAGAACCTGCCGAAAAACTGATGAATGCCAAGCAACTCACCTGCCAGACTACCGACTACCAGAAAGACAAGCGCCCAGAAAAGAATATGAATACCGACCGACTGTCCGCGAGGTTCATTTTGACCCAGTGAAGAAGCCAGTAACAATCCACCGGTCACATAGGCGGTGGCAATCCAGAAGATGGCCAATTGAAGATGCCAGGTACGCAAAATATTGCTCGGTAGATATTGGGCCAGATCGATGCCATAAAAATTACCCGGTTCGGCGCGATAGTGAGCAAGCGCCCCGCCAATCATGACCTGCGCCAAAAACAGCAGCGCAACAACAAGACAGTATTTGATGGTCGCCTTCTGGCCGGGAGTGGCGCCGCCAGGCAGCATGTGGGGGTAGACACCCCCGTGTTCACCTTTCCAGCCCAGGTAGTTGAATTTTCCGAATGTAAACAGCACCAGCGCCAGCCCGGCCAGCAGCATGGCGACGCTCAGGGCGCTCCAGAAAAGTGCATCGGCCGTAAGACGGTTGCCGACAACCGGGTCATACGGGAAGTTGCTGGTATACGAATAGGGTTTGTCCGGGCGGTTGGCGACACTCGCCCATGCGGTCCAGGCAAAAAAAGCCGTCAATTGACGAATCTCATCGGGATCGTGGATATATTTGATCGGGAGCCCCGCATTGGTCGTGGGCATGAGAAAAAAATCGGTCCAGACCTTGAGCTGTCGCTGATAGGAAGCTTTTTCGGGATCAATGAAGGTCAATTGTTTCGATACGGGATTGTAGCGATTTTCTTTGAGAAGTCCGGCAATCCTGGCGTCTATCCGTAACCGCTGTTCAGAGTTCAGTGACAAAAAATCGATGCCTTCCTGTCCGGCAATCGCATTGCCGGCATCGATTGATAATTCGTGGAGGTACTGCGCGGAGAAATCCGGACTCAAATAAGAGCCATGGCCCCAGATGGATCCGTTTTGCATCAGCGCATATTTTAAAAAGATCTGTTGGCCGGCTTCGATGTCCGTCCCGCTGAAAATGATTTTCCCGGCGGTGTCGACCACCGTTTCCGGAATCGGGGGGGCATATCGGTAGGCTTGTACGGACATGAAAATTAAAACCGCCATGCCGCAAACAAAAACAAGAATCGTACTGCGGCGCCACCATGGGGAAAGGGTCAGGGTGGCGGTGCTCAAACCTCTGAGGATGATGGATTTCACGCGTTTTCTCCTTGTTTGAATCGGATGATGGCGGCAATCCGAAACCAACTGGCCGGCTCCACGGAAACCGTGACGCCATCGAGTTGCCGCAACAAAGTTCTCAGTTCATCGATTTTGAAACCGCGCCGGATCGAAAGCAGGGCGTCATGCCGGACCCCTGCCGGCGAAGTGGTGGCGGCCAGCAGTAGCCTTGCAGCCAGAGACGCCAGGCGCGAGCGGCGCAGATCGTTGATCAGCAGGCTTTTGCGCACGAAACCGCGAAGCCTGTGCAGCAGCATCAGGATCTGCGCATTGCTGAAATGATGGAAGCACATGGACGTCACGGCATAATCATACGGTTCGACGGGTTGGTGGGTAAAGGCGTCCTCCTGAAGCAGTTTCAACGGCGGATCACCCGCTCGGGCGAGTTGCCTGCGCGCAATGTCAATTGCGTGGCCGGCCATTTCCAGGCAGGTGAAGTGCAGGGGGATGCCATACGCCCGCCCCCACCGGATCACCGCCAGCGGGATGTCGCAGCTTCCCGAGCCGATATCGAGGATGCGTAAGGGGACACCGGCATGGCGCCCCGCAGTTTCAGCGGCCAAAAAACGCCGGACCAGCCGGATGCCGCCGAAGCGATAATTGACCGTCTCCATGAACCGGTAGCTGGCGGCGGCCAGCGACGGATCACAGTCCGGCAGGTCCAGAAGCTCCATCGCCGTGGCGCGTGAGTCAAACACCCCAGAGCCCTCCCGTTGCCATGGCATCGTCCATGTCCGCATACGTTCTCAATACCTCGGTACGGTACCCGGGCGAGATCGAAACGGCCTGGCCGGCAATCCGCTCGCAATAGCCGCAAGCCCGGCAGTCCATGGAGGCGCAGTCACGGCCCCGAAAACCGTCCAGAAAATTCTCCGGAATCTGCTGCGCATCCACCCGGATCGGACACTCCGGCAGCGGCGAGAGCCAGCCTTGCAGTCGCGCCAGGTCACGCATCGGTTTCAGTTTCAGCGGATTCACCTGCCGAGGCTTCCAGAAGTGGCGCAGGGTCCAGTGCGATTCCTTGTGAACCGGATTTTTAAAGCCATACGACAGAAGCAGTTCGGCCAGATTGCCGGCAAACCGCCCCTCGCTGTATGCTTTCACCCGCCGCAGCAGTTCCACAGACGGAATCCCCCGTTCCAGAAGCTTGAAGGACGTGTATCCCATCGCTTCATAGGCGGCGAGGTCCTCCGGCCGAATCCAGGCCGACTTGATGAATTGCGACGGATCCGTCAGCCGCTGCCGGGAACAGCGCATCAAGCAGTAATCGATGAAGAGTGTGTCTGTCTCGTCAGATGCATGTGCAAAACCGTTCTGATGATAGGTTTGCATGGGACAATTCATCAGGCAGACGTGATTTGCGATCAGTTCCAAATCGCATCGGACGGCCTGACGGATAGCCGCAAGGCGGGAGAAATTCCGATTGATCGAGAAGCTCTCCAGAACGATGGCATCCGCCCCGAGATCTTCCCAGAAGCGGGCGCGCCGGGGCGTGTCCACCTGGGCGTAAATCCCGACCCTTACCTTGAACTCGGGGAAACGGCGTTTGACCAGTTCCAGAAGAAACGGGGTGGATACGGTGACCCGGCGAACGCCCAATCCGCCCAGCCGGGTCAGCAGGGCCGTCATCCGTTTCTGCCAGGGGCGTGTCCATTCGCGGTTGCCGAAACAGGCGCCGTTTAAAAGGTAATTGAAGGCAATGCCATGATCGTCGAGCAGGCGAATGTAACGCCTCAGATCTGCTTCCGTGAGGGGTGTCGCCAGGTAGCGGGGACGACCACCGCTGATACCGTCATCAGGGAACTTGCCGTAAACTTCATCGACCGGGTACGCGGCAAGCGCACGAACCAGTTCGGGATCGTAGTTCGCCGCCAGAGAGAACCGGGTTGGCCGGGGTGCGGCCCGGACGACGCTTGATTGAATCATGTGCATCCGCGCATGACAAACAGCAGCAGCAGGATCGGGATCGGGATACCCAATGCCCAAAGTTAAATCCACCCAAGCTTTCCTTTTTCATTGTTTTTCATAAAGATCCTCCATATTCAGGATAAAACCCGTTTGATCGTGTCACTCAGTTTTTTAAGATGATACGGTTTGCCCAGAAAAGCATCTGGACGTTCTGGATGATCGCCTGCCATGACCTCAGCTTCGTCATATCCGCTGGAAAGAACAACCGGAATGCCGGGATAAATACTGCGCAGGGCTGCCAGCGTCTTCCATCCGTCCATCTTTGGCATGGTCAAATCGCATACAACGCAGCAGATCTTATCCAGATGTCGCCATAGCATCTCCACAGCCTCGATACCATCCCTGGCTTCAACCACCGTATAACCCAGATGCTTCAGCATCGCCTTGACCATGTCGCGCACATGATCCTCGTCGTCAACCACCAGTATTGCGCCGCAGCCTTCCGTCCTGATATTTTTGGCCGTTTTATCCGCCTGCTGGGGGACTTGTTCCGCCGATACCGGAAAGTAAACCCGAAAGATACTGCCCCGATCCGGATCACTTTCCACCGAGATCGCCCCCTGGTGCGCCCGCACAATTCCCAGAACGACAGGCAATCCCAGCCCGCGACCGATGAACTTGGTGGAAAAAAACGGGTCGAATATCTTCTCGAAATCTTTTTCCGCGATACCGCGGCCCGTATCCGAAACCTCCAGGCAGGCGTAAGAAGTATCCCGGGGCTGCCAGTCGACGGGAAAACGATTCAGGGAGAGAATATTCGCCGGACTGACTGTTTTGACGGACAGGCGAATGTCGCATCGATTATTGTTGGCTGACTCCCAGGCATTGGTAACCAGGTTGGTCAAAATATGATGTATCTGGCCTGCGTTTGCGAGAATGACCGGACCGGAAACCGGAAAATTGGATTCAATGAACGTGTCTTTCGGAGCTGCCGCCTGAAGCAGATGCAGGCTTTGGCGGCAGGCTTCAGAAAGGTCCAGAGAATCATGGGTGCAGGGTGACTGACCCAGGTAGGTCAACATCAGACTGCTCATCTCTGCCGCTTGATGGGAAGCCTTTACCGCCTCGGCAAGGTCTTTAACCGCATCGGATTCTGTTGGCAGGTTCATCATGGCCAGATCGAGGTTTCCCGTCACAACCTGGAGCTGATTGTTGAAATGATGGGCAATGGCTCCGGCCATGCGGCCAAGGCTTTCGGTTTTCAGGATCCGCTGTTTCTGGGCCTTAAGCGCCGCCTCCTCCATTTCAATCCGCTTTTTGTCGGTAATATCGATAATCAATACCCGATACACGGGTGTACCGTCCGAATCTATCGCAGAGATTGCCTCCAGCCGCACCCAGAATAATGCCCCGTCCCTTTTTATCATACGGAGCTCGCATGTCTGCGTGGCGCCGTTTTGCTCCGGGCCCGCCAAATTGGCTTCATGGAGATTTTTCCGATTCAGGTAGTAGATATCCTGCTCCTCTTTATTGATGAAACGGGTGATTGGCTGCCTGATTAGTGCGCCCTTGTTCACGCCCAGCAGAGTGGCGGCGGTGAGATTGGCCTCCAGGATCAGCCCTTGTTCGCTGATGGTGCAATAGCCCACCGGTGCGAGGTCGTAGAGATTGAAATAACGCGCCCGGATGGCATCCAGTTCCAACTGCGTCGCGAGCAGTTCTTCTTTCTGCATTTCCAATTCAAACTGATGCACACGCAGTTCGTGCACCATCTGCCGAATTTCTTCAGGTGACAGGGTTTCCAGCTTTTCAGTAATCCCGGCAGCTTTTTTCTCCGCCTGCCTGCGCAAATTGATCGCATGGTTTGAAAAGGTCTCTTTATCCGTCATTGCCTCTATCCTGAATTATTGTCTCTTCGCTGGTGTAATTTGCCGGGACATCGGAAACGCGACGTATCATCGATTTCACGATTTCCAGGGCGGGGAATAGTTGTAGTAGTTGTAGATGCTTTCTCCCCAGAGTGTGTCTTTGAAATCCGGCCACTTATCGCCCTTCTCAAACCCGGGAGCTGCATTCAGTTTCTCCTTTTCCACATTGAGAATGAGCGTGTTTCCGGTTTCGGAGAACTCGAAAGCTTCCCATGGCATGGCGAAAAGTTTGTTACCCATGCCCATGAAGCCGCCGAAAGAGAGCACCTCGTACATCACGCGGTTCTTTTTGGCATCGATCACCAGTTCATGTATCTTCCCACATTTTCATTCTGGCGATTGACCACTGTTTTGCCGATGATCTCTGATGCCGGAACGACACCATGCATACCCACTGACGTTTCGCTCGCTTCTTTCATGCGGGACTCCTTTTTTTAGATGAATTGGATTTATTTCCGCTCAAGTTTCGATGCGTATTGTTCATCTTTTGTATCAGATGCAATTTATGCGCCAGACATCCAAGACATGATTTTATGTCACACATATATTTGATATTATTATACAATTTGTAAATACGATATCTCCGGGACTATCCCCGGCAGCTCTGGGGAAAAAAGTCAAATGTGACCTGTGGTTATATATGACCTTTTTGAAAAAAACCTGATCACAATTCAGCGGAAGCCGGTGGGGGTAAGACCTGAATGGTTGGGATTTCGGATGGAATGAGAATTGGTGGGGTGATTTACACTCGTTTACCGTGAAAATGCAGTTAAAAATTAACATATACCATCAAGCTTCGGAGAAGCGTCCTGTTTGTAGAATGAAGCAGATATAAATTTCATCCAGCCCCGTAGGGGCGACCTGTTTATTCCGGTTACAGGCCGCTCCGATGGAGCTTGATGGAAATAACTGCATCAATTTCTACAAACAGATCGCCCCTACGGGGCTTTTACAGCCGGTAGGTCAGGTTGGCCGGTAGTTTGGCCTACCTGACTACTGGCCGAACCGCTGCAAGCCGTATTCATCCTTCTGCGGTTCCTTGTTCGATATTCTGCGGTTCGCTGTTTATTTTCATTCATGGGGGGTGATCAGACCGATCATGATCGTTACCGTGAAAATACATCTCCAGGGATAAAAAAGCGAATATCGAATATCGAACAAGGAATGTCGAAGTTTGAAGTTTTCCGCTGCATTGCCAAACCGCCAAAAGCCGGATTCATCCTTCTGCGGTTCCTTGTTCGATATTCTGCGGTTCGCTGTTTATTTTCATTCATGGGGGTGATCAGACCGATCATGATCGTTACCGTGAAAATACATCTCCAGGGATAAAAAAACGAATATCGAATATCGAACAAGAATGTCGAAGTTTGAAGTTTCGGCTGTTTTGCCGGACCGCTACAAGCCGGTTTCATCCTTCTGCGGTTCCTTGTTCGATATTCTGCGGTTCGCTGTTTATTTTCATTCATGGGGGTGATCAGCATGGTGTCAGGGAGCCGCAAAAAGCCGCGGCACCCTGACCTAACCGCTGGTTGCGGCGCCTTCAGACTTCAGTCTTCAGCCTAAAAAATGATCGTTTACGATGCATCCGCATGTTTCGGTTTTTGGATGTCATGTTTGCGCATACGCGCGCGCAGTGTACTGCGGTCAAGCCCAAGGATTTCAGCCGCGCTGTTTTTTCCACCCACTTTCCACCGAGTCTGTTCAAGTGTCTAAACAATATACTCGCGCTCAACCGCTTCCAGGGTTTTTTCGCTGATGGCCACCCCCGGCTTCTTGAGTGAATCAACCAGGCGAAGCTTGGGACCCGATGAGTTGATCACCGCCCGTTCAAGAACATTTTCCAGCTCCCGGACATTGCCGGGCCAGTAATAATCCTGTAACTCCCGCATGACGCCCGCTGGAATCATCTCAATGATCTTACCCATGCGTTTGGCAATTTTGTCGACATAAAAATACACCAGAAGCGGGATGTCTTCCAGACGATCCCGGAGAGGTGGAATGGTAATCGGAAAAACGTTTAACCGGTACCAGAGATCTTTTCGGAAACGGCCATTTTTAACTTCTTTTTCCAGATTACGATTTGTGGCGGCAATAATCCGCACATTGACTTTGATGGTAAGGGAGCTGCCAAGCCGTTCAAACTCGCCATCCTGGACCACTCTAAGCAGCTTTGATTGTAATTCCAGCGGCAGTTCGCCAATCTCATCCAGAAAAAGGGTCCCGTTGTCTGCAACTTCAAATCGCCCGAGGCGTTTGGAATGCGCATCGGTGAAAGCACCTTGTTCATGGCCGAACAATTCACTTTCGATGAGGTTTGAGGGAAGCGCTCCGCAATTTACTTTTATCAGAGACCGATTTTTGCAGGGGCTCAAGCCATGAATGGCCCGTGCAACCAGCTCCTTGCCGGCGCCTGTCTCGCCCAGAACCAACACGGGGGTATCGCTGGCAGCAATTTGATCCACCTTATACAGGACATATTTCAGCGCGTCACTTTGACCGATAATTTCCTCATGGTTATTTTGAAGCTTGATGTCTTCCATCAAATATCCCTGCTCCGCTTCCAACTGCATTTTCAGCTTTTTTATTTCCAATAAAGCGGATTGGGCGTACAGTCTTCCCTGTTCTGCGTCGTGCAGGGCATCGGAAAGCTCGGCTGTTCGGAGTGACACCTGATGTTCGAGTGTTTCATTGGCATGCAGAAGGGCCTCCTCCATCCACTTGCGCCCGGTGATGTCGCTGATCACAACGCGGTATGTGAATGCGCCGTCATCCTCTTGTATTGTGGTCGTCGTCAGATGCGCCCAGAATGACGTCCCATCCTGTTTCACCATTGGCAGTTCAAACGCCTGCGGTTGCGCGGTTTCCCCCGCGATTGCCTGTTCCGTGTCCTGCAACCGTTCCGAACCGGCCTCAAGGAGCTGTTTGCGGTATCCAGTCGCACCTGCGCGGTTCGCAATTCCTCGTTTTGCATCTCCAGTTCAATCTGATGCACACGCAGTTCGTGGAGCAATTGATGAATTTCTTCTGGAGACATGGCTTTGAGGTTTTCCGGCAACCGGGCAGCCTGTTCCCGCGCCATCTCTTCAGCCTGTTTACGCATGGCTTCCGCTCCAGCGCCGTCCGTGATAGGGTTCACTTGCTGCACCTGTGTGGGTATGCGGGTCGGGGGGGACATTATCCGTGATGTTCATGGCATATCTCCCTCTTTTTCCGGCAGCATGTTTTTCCCTTCGGTATCCATGTCTTTCCGGATATTGCGGTCGATATATCCATTGAAACACCGGTGATGTCAATGATCGCGCCATCGGTGTCGCGCAGTGGTTCAACAGCCAGATCAAATACAAGCGGATTGCCGTCAACGATCGTTTGTATTTTTTGTCGCGTCCCTTTTCCACTTTCCAGCACCCGTTGTTTGACGTCTGTCACGATTTCAGCCACATGTTCAGGCAGAAGATCGGCGTCGGTCTTGCCGACAACCCATGTTGCATCCAATCCCGAAACCGGATGATGAATCCAGGTATAGCGCAGGTCCAGATCCTGATTGAAGACAACAACAGGACATACACTGAGCGCCAACCGCAACCGCTCCTCGCTTTTTTCCAGCGCCTCCCGCATCTTTCGCGTCTGTGTGATGTCAACAAAGGTGATCACCGCGCCTTCGATCACGTTGTCAAGGGTGCGATAGGGCTGGATGTTCATCCGGAACCACTTGCTCTCCGTTGTCTGTACATCCACCGATTTGGGAATCAATGTGTTCAGCACCACCTGGGTGTCCGCCACCAGGCGGCTGTACCCGACCAGGTTGGAAACGATGTGCGCCACAGGTCTTCCGACATCGCTTTGAATCAGGTTGATGAACATGCTGGCAGTCGGCGTGAACCGAATGATTTTCAGCCCGTGATCCACAAAGACCGTGCCAATGCCGGCGCCGCCCAGGAGGTTGTTCATGTCGTTGTTGGCCAGGGACAGATCCGCCACCTTGATTTGCAGTTCGGAGTTGACCGTGGCCAGTTCCTCATTGATCGATTGCAGTTCTTCCTTGGAGGTCTCCAGTTCCTCGTTGGTGGATTGCAATTCTTCGTTTACCGACTGCATCTTCTCATTGGAGGACTTGAGCTCTTCATTGGAGGTCTCCAGTTCTTCGTTGGATGTCCTGCTCGGAAAAGACCAGCATGTCACGGATGCTTTTATGGATGCGCTACGTGCCGCCGTCGGGATCGGCTACAAAAAATCGCGACAGCCGTTCCGGCGAAAGGTCGGTGGCGATACTGGCCGGATAGATGCCGGAGCGGGCAATGGCAATGGCCTGACTGTCGATATCCGTGGCAAAGATCTGCAACCTGTAATTCTGTTTCAGTGTTTCCATGTGCTCCTGCAGGAGGATGGCAAGGGAATAGGGCCCCTCGCCGGAAGAGCATCCCGCGGACCAGATGCGGATCACGGCATCTGCCGGCTTTCCGGCAAAAAGCCTGGGAACGGCCTTTTCCCCGATCACCTGAAAGGTCTCCGGATCACGGAAGAATT
Organism: Desulfatirhabdiaceae bacterium; assembly: GCA_050179135.1. Classification (GTDB taxonomy): domain Bacteria; phylum Desulfobacterota; class Desulfobacteria; order Desulfobacterales; family Desulfatirhabdiaceae; genus UBA4064. The sequence continues at coordinate 13,457 of JBFXFK010000093.1, forward strand.
TGGTCACGCCGATCAACATGTCGCAAAACAGGGCATCCACATCCTGCGGCGTATGCTGCAGGTGCTTCACGTATTCGTCCATGATTTCGATCTGGTGAACGGCCATGCGCCGTTCTATTCGGCGAAGGATGGTGCTGGGCTTGTACTGCGAAAAATCGTGGCCGGTCTGGTCGCAAAGCAGGATGAATATCTTCCTGAGTGCGTTTTCAGACGTGGATGTCGGTACGGGTGCGGTCCGGGGCGGATTGCCGAAGGCATGGGCCACATAGGCCATGAGCTGAACCGGCATCTCGGCCGGCGAAAGCTGGTAGTCCACAAGTCCGGTGGCAATAGCGCTTCTCGGCATGCCATCGTATTCGGTGGAGGCGGGGTTTTGGGCCATGACCATGCCGCCTTCGCCCTTGATGGCCCGAACACCCAGGGCGCCGTCGCTGCCGGCGCCGGAAAGCACGATGCCGATGGCCCGTTCCCGCTGGTCCTGGGCCAGGGATCGAAAGAAGAAGTCAATGGGCAGGCGCTGGCCGCGGGGAGCGGCAGGTTCGAGCAGTTGAAGCGTTCCGTTCAGAAAGGCCATGTCGCGGTTGGGCGGGATGATATAGGCGCAGTTGGGTTTGACCGACATGCCATCCCTGATCTCGGAAAGCTGCATGCGGGTGTAGCGCTGAATGAGATCGGTGAGGATGTTCTTGTGGTCCGGGGCCAGATGCTGCACCAGAACAAACGCCATACCGGGATACATGTCTGCGGGCATACCTGAAAAAAGGCTTCGAAGGCCGCCAAC
>JBFXFK010000093.1:14337-19433 GCA_050179135.1 Desulfatirhabdiaceae bacterium
TTCTGAGCCACCCGGCCAAGGCGGATGGCGTTGCAAAAAAGCGCTGTTTGTGACCGTTTGAAGGATACATCATTTCAACAAACACCGGGATTACGGCACAGATCAACCCGATTATTCTCAATTTCAGAACTGAAAACGCAATCCGACGCCGTATCGGCCATATTCATCCAGTTCGTCAAATTCATCAAAGGCGGATCGGCCTTCAATGAACAGGGAAAGGTTTCTCTGATCCCGCTCCCAGATCCGATAGCCGATATTCAGAATGAAATCCACGCGGTCATCATCGCTGGAATACCAGTACCCGACACCCGCACCCACATACATCCGTTGGTAATGATAAATTCCGGTCAGATCGACCAAAACGGAATTGGTGTCGTCATCGCCATGAATGACCGGGGCAAATCCGATCATGCCCAGAATGGAAAAATTTTCCCTTATACGATAGTCGTAACCCACACGAAACAGCAGATAGGTCGCGGGGTCATTCTGATACATGACGCCAAGATCGGCAACCAGATGACCGAGGGGTGTCGCGACGATCTCCTGGTCGGCCTTTTGGACAGGGGCGGGCGGTGAGGGTTCCGGCGTTTTGGCGACGGGCGCAGGCGGCGCCTGGACAGGTAGCGGCTGGGCAGATGGCGCGGGAGGCAGGGCGGTTATCTGAGCCAGCGAGACATTGCCGCATTTTGCCGGTGTGATGAATGTATACCGTTTTCCGGATTTTTCAACTGTCACCTGAAATGCCTTGAAGGGCTTTTTCCCGGCCCAGACCACATCCCTGATAACTTTGACCGTCTTGCCTTTTTTAAAAACCATCCATTGAAGTTTTTCACCGGTTTTGACATCGATTGTTTCAATTTTGGACTGATTCGTCTGATTCACGAATTCGTCAAGCAAATCCGCGGCGCCGGCCATTTCAAATCCTTTTTTCAAATCCGGAAGCGTTTTCTTGACCATTTGCTGGAAATCCGCAACCGATTTCATTTCAAGTGCAAAAAACGGACTCTGGCCCAGTTGTTTCAGTTGCGTTTCGGCCTGAACCATGGTGGTGACACCCAGCAGCAACATGGCAGCAAAAATACAGACACCCATTTTCCATCCGGTTTTCATTTTTCTCCTCCTGTCAAACAGTTGTTAAAAAACCCGGCATCCTGGCTTCCCGGCGCTGCAAAATCAGGCAAATCGCCGTTCATTATGTATCCGGGTCAGAATGAGACAACTCACCTTGACTATCACTTTCAAGGTAAAAAATGCAATTCATCACCTCCTGTCCGTGTGGATTTCAAAATTGTTTTAATAAAGGATCACCAGCCGGCAAAGATTATCCCTGTCCGCATCGAAGGTCTTTTTGAATTCTGATTTTGATGCCCGGGCATTGTAATCCTCAATTACGGCATCAGTAATATCTATCGATAATGTCGAACAAATAACCCCGCCGGCCCGTTTTTCGACAATCATCGTATAGCCTTCGTTTTTTCCAATATCCTGAACCAGCGCAAGCACTTCTTTTTGAATTTGGCTGATACTTTGTTTTTCCAGTGTGTTAAAATCTTCCATGTATCTCAACTGAAGCGCCTTTAAGTCGCCGATTTTGATTCTGAGATCCCGCTGCTTTTCTTCCCGGGCCTCTTTACTCATGATCACTGACTCCTTTTCAATCTTCTTTTCAATATTTTCAATCTCTGAGCCTTTGTTTTTGATATCGGATTCCATCTGTTTTCCCTGTTTTTCGATCTCTGCCTGAGCGGACCTGCCAGGGGTGGAAATCTCAAGAACTTTCTGGAAATCCACAACTCCGATTTTGACCACATCCGCGGCTGATGATATTTCTGTCAGAAAGAAAAAAGATAAAACGCCAAGAACCAGAATGTTCTTCATTTTGTTCACCCTTTATCCCTTTCAGAAAATGGAAAAACAGAATTCAGAAGTCAGAAGTCAGAATAAATAAGGTATATGTCATTTTTATATATGGGATTGAAGCTCCCGGAATGATTCATGACCGTTTACCGTGAAAATGCCGTTAAAAATAAACATTTACCATCAAGCTCCATAGGAGAGCCCTGTTTGTAGAATGACGCATTAAAATTTCCATCAAGCCCCCGTAGGGGCGACCTGTGTATTCCGGTTACAGGCCGCTCCGATGGAGCTTGATGGAAATAACTGCATCAATTTCTACAAACAGGTCACCCCTACGGGGCTTTTACGGAAGTTATCATTTTCTGACAGTCCAACGGCTACCCTGCCTGAATCCTGGTTGCGGCCCCTTAAGTCTTGAGCCTTTTTTATCCTTGTGGATGCGTTCATTCATGTTATCGAAATGATGTAATTCAATTTTTGTGCCAGGTTTCCAACACGGTTCAAAACGCCATCCATCATTTTGATTTTCATGAATTAACAATCATTCAAAGATTTTTGGGAATGCCATAAACAACCACAAAAATGAGGTTATATATGACCAATGGTCTTATATAGCCTTTTTTTAGCCCTGAACGGGCTGATTTATGGTTTTTGAATGTTGAGTTTGCGCATGCGGGCGCGCAAGGTGCTGCGTTCGAGCCCAAGAATTTCTGACGCACTGTTTTTTCCACCGACTTTCCAATCGGTCTGTTTAAGTGTCTGAACAATATAGTCGCGTTCGACCGCTTCCAGTGTCCTATTACTGATATATGATTCCCGGGACGAGACTTCAAGGTCATCAACCAGACGCAGTTTGGAGCCCGACGAGTTGATCACCGCCCGTTCAAGGACATTTTCCAGCTCCCGGACATTTCCAGGCCAGCTATATTTTTTTAACGCATTCATTACACTTACCGGAATAACGTCTATGGTCTTGCCCATCCGTTTGCTGATCTGTTTGACGTAATAATCCACCAGAATCGGTATGTCTCCCATGCGATCCCGGAGCGGCGGCATGGTAATCGGAAAAACATTTAACCGGTACCAGAGATCTTCCCGGAAACAGCCCTTTCGCACTTCATCTTCCAGATTGCGGTTTGTGGCGGCAATAATCCGCACATCCACTTTAATGGTTATGGAACTGCCCAGCCGTTCAAATTCGCCATCCTGTAGCACTCTGAGCAGCTTTGACTGTAACTCCAGTGGCAATTCCCCAATTTCATCCAGAAGCAGGGTGGCGCCGTCTGCAATCTCAAACCGTCCAAGATGTCTGGTATGAGACCCGGTGAACGCGCCTTTCTCATGACCGAACAATTCGCTTTCGATCAGGTTTGGGGGTAGCGCCGCGCAATTGACTTTTACCAGTGCCCGTTTTTTTCGGTGGCTCAGGCCATGAATGGCTCGTGCGATCAGTTCCTTGCCTGTTCCTGTCTCACCCAGAATCAATACGGTGGTATCACTGCCTGCAATTTGCTCCACTTTATAGAGTACGTATTTCAGCGCATCACTTTGGCCGACTATTTTTTCATGATTCTTTTCCAGTTTAATTTCTTCCTGCAGATAGGCTCTTTCCAATTCCAGTTGTTCTTTTAACTTTTTGATTTCGGCAAGGCTGGTTTCGGCTGTTTGTTTTCTTTTTACCGCTTCTTCCATCGCAACAACCAGCTCGGCCGTCCGCGACCGGACCTGTTGTTCAAGCTCATCATTGTCTTTTTGGAGCATCAGTTCCATCTTTTTTCGCTCGGTGATATCGACCATGACGACAACAATGCAGGTGACACTTTCATTACTTATCAGTGGGTTGGCGCTCAATAAAAAAGGAATGAGGATGTTGTCCCGGTGTCTGAACGTGACATCGACTGCCTGGAGGGACTTGTCGTTCAGCTCAGACAAAAGAGCAAAGGGTGTCCCGTCAGAATGGCGAAGATGAAATATCTCGTCAAATTTCTGAAAGACCGGGCTTCTGCCGAAAAGTTGGTTGGTTGACTGACTGGTACGGATGATTCGACCCTGATTGTCGCATAGAACAAATATCTCCGCAGCCTGATTGAGGATTTGGGTTGTGAGCTTTTCCTCTGCCAATATCGCTTCATTGCGTTTTTGTTCTGTCAGGTCGGTAATCACCAGGCACATGGCGCCGTGCATATCCACTTGATTCAGGGGACTTGCGGAAAGCAGTACCGGTACGGAATTTCCATCACCGGTTTGCAGGGTCAATTCCATTTTGCTGTTTTTCGTTAATCCCTGATCAAACAGTGCCTTGAATACTTCAAGGTCTTTTGATGAAATGTATTGGTGGATGGATACTCCGATTACATTTTTCAGAGGCATTCTGACAATATCGGCAAACCGCCGGTTGCAGAAAAGGATCGTGCCGTCGAAAGCCAGGGTGGCGGCCCCTTCATTCATGGTTTCGACCATGACCCTGTAAGGATGCTCAGCGCCCGATAGCGTAAAAATCTGCTCGCCTTCCGCAGTTGAGACAACCAGACCATCCACCTCGCCACTCAGGATGGCATGCAGCGTATCCTCGGCTTCGGTCATCCGCACTGTGATATCCTGCAACCTGTCCAGAAGTTGCCGGCGGGTTTTATACACGTTTTTCATTGGTTCGTTCTCATGAATGCCCGGGTTTCAGATCGATGCCGACAAGAAATTTTTTCGTATCCGACATATCGCCGATGAGCTTCCGTAATGGCAGGGGCAGTTTCTTGATAAGCGTTGGGGTGGCAATGATCTGTTCTTCACTGACCAGTTTACGCTGCTGGTAGAGGTCTATCACCTCGAGTTCGTAGCGGCCGTTCAGGTATTCCTTACACAGTTTCTGAACATTGGCGATTGCCAGAGTTGATTTGGGGGTTAAACCGGAGACATACAGCCGAAGAACATATGTTTCATTACCCCGCTTCGCCGCCGCTGTTTCGAAGTCCTCCGTGCTTGTTTTCCTGCGCTTGCTCTCCATACCAATTACTCCAGAATTGATGTTGGGCGATTTTTAGCCGCCACGCTGTTACAGAAGTCAGAATGCAGAATTCAGAAACCAGAAGAAACAGGGAATGGTTGCTGTTTATAAAAAGTAAATATTCGGTAAACTGGTTTCTTTTTACTCATCCTTTTCATATTCAGAAAAAAATCGAGCAAGCATCATTTTTTACGGGACACGCCAAATTATTTATGATATGGAATGTCCATGCTTGATC
>JBFXFK010000094.1:0-19036 GCA_050179135.1 Desulfatirhabdiaceae bacterium
CACCACATTCTGAACCAGGCGCTGGCCCAAATCAGCATGCGGGTCGGCACAGGCAGCACCTGATTCATGTCCTTAAAAATCTGGGCCATGCCCGGAACAATAACCGCAACCAGAAACGACAAAACCGCCACACCCACAACCGTCATGAAAATTGGATACACCATGGCAGTTCGAATCCGGGTTTTCATCAGTTGTTGTTTTTCAAGAATGTCGGCCAGACGCTCCAGAATCACTTCCAGCGTTCCAGAGCTTTCTCCGGCATGCACCAGATGAATATAAAGTCCTGTAAAGGTTTCGGAATGATTCGACAGCGCCGATGACAGGCTTTTTCCTTCAAGAAGTGCATTCTTGATCTGCGCGAGCTGCTTTTTCAACGGATTGGACCGGGTATGGGGGATCAATGCGTCAATGGCGGGAACCAATGGTATTCCAGCGCCGACCAGTGCCGCCAATTGCCGGGTCATAACCGTCAGATCCCCGGCATGAACCCGGTTGATGGCCTGAAAACCCCATAAAAATATCCGACGATCTCCGGATGTCGGCTCACCGGCCTCCTGAATCGTCACGGGATACAGGTCGCCTGACCGGATTTTTTGCCTGGCCAGAACCGCGCTGTCCGCATCGATAATTCCAGAGACGGTCTTGCCTTTTGCACTCAGCGCAGTGTATTCAAAGACCGGCATTGAAAAGATGTTCCGGAAGATTATCGGCTTACAGCAGCAGCGGCGTCAACCAGACCCCAGCCATAGGTCGTATCATAACCCGGGTTGCCCAAATCCACTGCTGTAGATTGAAGTACATTTCTGACATCATCCGAAGAATAGTCAGGGTGTTTTGAGAGAATCAGTGCTGCGACACCACTGACATGGGGCGTGGACATGGATGTGCCCTGAAAAAAATAATATCCCCAGATCAACCGCCTGAAAATATGATAGAATGTTTCCTGAAGCACGCCGTCGCCGTGTCCATCTCCATTTTGATCCACGGTTTTGTCTCCGCCGGGCGCCACCAAATCCAGGCCGACGCCATACGCGGAATAAGCGGCTTTTTGTTTGTCATACCGGATCGCACCGACAGCGATACACGCCTCATATTTTGCGGGATAATCCAGTGAATCGGCGCCACTGTTTCCGGCAGCCGCGCAGATCACAACGCCGTTGGCGCTGGCATAATTGACCGCATTCTGTAATGTCAAACCTGCAGCAGACCCCCCAAGACTCATGTTGATTACCCTGGCGCCATAATCCGTCGCCCATCGGATTCCGTCTGAAATGTCGGAATCGGTTCCGACACCCATTCTGTTCAGCACCTTGATCCCCAGCAATTGTGCATCATACGCTATACCGGCGACGCCGATACCGTTATGGGTCTCCTGAGCGATGGTTCCGGCTACATGGGTCCCATGGCCATTGTTATCCGCAAAATTGTCAATATCTTTAACAAAATTATAGCCGCCAATGACCCGTCCGCCGAAAGAATCGGCGCCATTCAGATTGATTCCGGTATCGATTATAGCCACAATCACACCGGCGCCGGTGCTTTGATCCCAGGCGGCTGGTGCATTGATCTGATCCAGATTCCATTGATCCCTGAATAATGGATCATTGGGTGCGGCATGAATAAACCGGAAATAATTGGGTTCTGCATGGGCGACAAGCGGATGTTGAACATAATCGGCAATCATGTCCCAAACCTTGCCATCCGGAACACCAATGATTTGATACGTATGGTTATATCCGTTTCGAATGCTCAATGCACCGGTCAGAATATGAATTCGCTCTTTTTCTTCCATGGTGATGCCGGGGTGAAATGCAACCAGGATTTCATCCGGCATGTATTGCATGTGCTGGAGCGTGGTCAAATCCACAGTCTCCGGATCAAATGACCACACCGATACACAGTTGATGCAAACGATTAAAAAAACCGCAATGATAATTTTTAGGTGCTTATACAATTTGGAATGCCTTTATCATGAAAATGCGGGTAACAATAAACATATACCATTAAACTCCGTAGGAGCGCCCTGTTTGTAGAATGACGCATAAAAATTCCCCTCAAGCCCCGTAGGGGCGGCCTGTGTATTCCGGTTACAGGCCGCTCCGATGGAGCTTGATGGAAATAACAGCATCAATTTCTACAAACAGGTCGCCCCTACGGGGCTTTTTCGGAAGATATCATTTTCATTCCTGGGAGTGAACCATCCGGAATGATACATGATCGTTTTCCGTGAAAATTGTTGATCTCCTCCTCCAACAGGAGAAGGAGATCGGGAGGAGGGACTGTCATGAATGACAATGTGTAGAGTTATTGATACTGTTGGACTATGGAAAGAATTCGTTGTTCAAGATGTTTGATCAATTCCATGTTTGCCTGAAAATCTTTTGAAGAAACCGGTTTTGCCACATCCCACCAACAGTAATAAGCCCAATCGATAAATTCCAATGCGGTATCAATACTCTTCTGTATCAAATCGATATTGTCGATCATGCCATTGCCATCATAATCCCCACATGACAACTGAACCTGCCAGCACAGAGTTATCCATGCATACATTTCCGCAATTTCCAGTTCTGCATAATCGACAATATCCAGTTCATCGGTTATGCCATCCCGGTTGTAATCCGAATTGCAGGTCGCGTCGGTCGCAAGAATCTGGATGGCGTCAATCAGCATATTTCCATATTGGGATTGACCACCGGACTGAAACCGGGTTTTAGGATATTGCGTCAAATCAAATATTGAAGCTGAATATTTGAATACATCGTCCCGGTAAAAATAGACAGCACCATCCGGAAGCAGTCTGATGGTAAATTTGTGCCAGTTATCATCGATATAGTTTTCTTTATAATACCCCCCTGACAGGGTACGATAATAAATGCCGCCCCCCAAACTGGATGATACAATTTCAATATTGGCCAAGTAGAGAAAATAGCGATCTGTTTCACATCCGGGCATGACAGTTCCGGAAGTCAGTCCTGCAGATATATCCATGCTGGCAAAACCGGTAACCGACTGACTTTTCAGATAGAAAACAGCGATTGTCTCGGTCTCGGTCGAAAATTCATTGATTGAATATACACCGCTTTCGCAAACACCGGCATCACCATTGACATTGAGAGCGTATGCACTGTTGTACCCGGATTCAACGACAACCGGTGATGGATAACCAAAAGGAACCCACCTTGCCGTATCCACTGTGCCGGATTCCCAATTTTCTGAAAACAGTATCTCTTCTGCCGAACCGGAATAAGGCAGGCAGACGAACAAAATACAACAAGCCAAAATCTTACGGATTGTTTTCATCATAATTTCTCCCCCTTTTTCGGGCGATATGATCAATTGCCCCTGCGGGAGTTAACCTGACCTGTCGATTTGCATTCCTGGGGGTGAACGTCCAGGAATGATTCATGAATACCGTGTAGATACTTTTTAACTACGAGATACACGAAAACTGATCTTCAGCCATCGCAGCCTGGATTTCCATACCCGGGTTTGGCAGCTTTTCAAGGCGATAGCCGCAATCCCGGGCTACAATCGACCACTCATTTTCATATCCGTTAGACTAACAATTCGGAATAATTCATGATAATTTATAATGAAAGATTTGCAACAGTTTCCAAAATAAAAATTGCTTCAGCCATACCAATTTTGTCATCCCCATTCACATCAGCATCAAAGTAAATATCGTTTGGATAGTTACCGATAAGAACCTGATTACACAATATCGCGTCTGTCAAATCGATTGTGAGGTCACCATTGACATCACCTTTTTCCATGATACGAAACAGCCCCTGAGTGGTCGATCTGGAACTGGGTTCACCAATAGCGGGTTCAATTTTAAGCATGCAGTTATATGAGGATGGGCCGGTAACAATCCAGGCATGATTTCCGTCATTGACCGTCGAAGCAACAATCTGTTCATAATTCTTACCACCATCTCTGGAAAGATGAATGGCAACATTTCCGCCAATATTTCTGCTGTTCCATTTAATTTCATATTCTGTCCCTGTTTCCAGCCTTTGGCCTTGAGATGGCGTATAGATCAAAAAATGGTCAGGAATCTGTTTTTGACCAGCTCTGACCGGACGAATATAGTATGAAACTGATTTTGTAATGCTGTGACTTATCAAACCATTTTTAAAATCAACTATCCATGCTTGTAGGGCATTCTCATGGTATGTCGTCGATGACCAATAAAAAGAGGGAAGCGTATCCAGAAAAACTGTCTGATCTATCGCCGGACTTTTTTGATAATCCAGCAGAGATTGAAGTTCGTGTATATTAGGTAAACGCCAATCATCGAAACCTGCATGGGTATCATTTTCACAATAGGCCAATGCGGCTTCCCAAACTCTACCCGTTGAAGTTGTCTGATGCCACATCAGGCCAGTGGCATTATCCGTGACGGTGCCATCATTGTTGACCACAAACCGCCTGAATGAAGGGGAAAGCGGTTTTCTGACCGCCCGCACATATTTTTTAAGTGATTTGGAATAACGGCTGTTGTTACCAAGCTTGAAATCCACAACCCAGGCATTGCTGTCGCTGGATTCATCCAATGTCGAAGACCAGTAATCATCAGAAAGGGTATTCAAAAAATATCCGGTATTGATGGCAGGGTCGGTACAATTTCTGTTTACGATAGCGGCTAATTCCTGAACGGTGGGAAGTCGCCAGTCAGAAAATCCACCCAATTTATTAATATTTAATTGTGCAATATAATCCGTTTGGGCATTTTCCCATCCATATGTGTTGTCTTTGTCATAAAGGGTTCCATCGTTTGTCTTGGCCTCCCAGATCAACCCGGTTACATTGTCTTTGACCATTACCCAAGATGTTGATCCTTCAGACAAAACATTGCCGTTGGCATCCAATTTGGTAAATAATTTGGGATTGATTGTATAGTTGCTATCCTGACCGAAAAAAGGCTGAAGAACCGATGATGGGCAAATAATCATACCGGTATCACTGTAACAAAGAGTTTGGCTGGTATCTGGAGGAGAAAAAGCCGATATTTCCGCTGAATGCCCACAAACCATCAGACACACCCAAATCCTTACCATTCTGCTCACGTTCATGGTGATCTCCCAAATATAACAATCATCAGTCAGATACCTCCGGCAAAGCCGGAGGCTTAAAAACATTGACCGCTCAAAGCGGTTGTAAATCAATGGCCACCTAAAGTTAGCAACTATTTAAACATTTGTATTTGATCTATTCGTCTGTCTTCCGCTTCCTGTTTCTTAATGTATTGACGAATAGTTGCTTCATCTCTACCAACTGTTGAAACAAAATAGCCTCTGGCCAAAAAACTCTGACCAGTAAAATTTTTCTTTCTCCCAAGCAATTCCCTTGCGATATGAATTGCACTCTTGCCTTTGATGTATCCTACTACTTGAGAAACGCTGTATTTTGGAGTAATAGATATCTGCAGGTGACCTACTTCCACCATACTCTCTTTTTGGGTTGCCAAATGCCGTAACACTTGTCCAAGATTGACCCGTAACTGTCCATAAAGAGTTTTTCTTCGGCATTTCGGTATCCAAACGATATGATACTTACACTCCCAGATCGTATGATTTAAACTAAGGTATTCTGTCAATTTTAAGCCTTTCTTGCTGTGTACTTTGAGCGGTTCACAGAACAAAGTTTAAAAAGAATCCCGGAAATGTCAAACTCTGTGAGTCCCCCGGCAGAGCCGGGGGATTACCTTTTTAATTAACACGATCCATCAACTGATGAAACAGTCTATTGAATTCCTGCAATTCGTTGCAGTATATAAATACTCTCTGCCAGGCCAATTTTGCCGTCACCGTTCACATCGGCTTTAGTCTTTGCCTCCAGATCCAATTCCGGACTCAATCCAGCCAGAATCTGATAACATAAAATGGCATCAGTCAAATCTACATACAAATCCCCATTGATATTACCCTTGTCTTCATTTTCAACGGCAGCTTCAACAAGAACCAGTCCTTCATCTGTAACAACCGGAACATTACCTTCATTCAATTCTGCCCGCTGGCAGGACACTACACTGAAAGTGCCCAGTTCACCCGTTGCAGTAACAGCCATGTTGATCAACGTGCCATTTTCAGTTACCGGATCACCGCCTCCCGCAATTGCTATTTTTGCAAGGCCGGGGGTATTTAGATTGCTGGCGACCATCCCGTCAGAAAACAGGGTTCCCATGCTGACCGATTCTATGGATATGACATCCGGGTCATAGGTAATCCACAAATCCGCTGCAATAAAGGATGCATTGGATAATTCGATATTCAGGGCAATATTGGAAGCGCCATTGGGAGCAATGCTGATATCCGGAAAAGAGAGTGTGGCGCTGCCGGATGACAGCATTCCAGCGGCATCTTTATTATCCTGTGCTGCAAATACTGCCGGCGTGTTTTTCCAGTTGCCGGATACATCCCCGATATACACAGCCTTGAAGTTCTGACTGGTCTGATTGGCTGACAACGGATTGTAGACATAATTGACCGGATCAAACTCCCATATCGTATAGTTACCGGGAAAAGGCAGTTCAATTAATCCGACGGCCCGCTGCAAAACATAAAAAGCATCCATCGATGTGATATAGCCTGTCTTGTTTACATCTGCTGCCAGTAACTCATATTTGTCTGTCAGGGGCAAACGATTATTGGCGTGACGCAGTATCAGTGATGCATCATAAGCAGATATGCCTTCATCCTTGTTTGTTTTTGACGGCGTCAGCGTGTAGTTTCCAGCCTGTATCCTGTCAACTTTGTAGGTTCCGTCTATGGTACTGGTTCCAGTATATGGCCCGTTACCCCCTGTGGCGGTAACTTCCGTATCCGGCACCACTGAACCCGTCTTCCAAAACTGCACAGTACCCGAAATGGAATACAGCGTCTCAACTGTAAACAGTCCATGATCCAGATCCACGTCTATTGCACCATCATTCAGCTTGACATCAGTGAATGTGAGTGGGGTCGTTTCCCCCAAACCGCCAATGACATCAAAATCAACAAGGGCAAGGGTGCCTGAGCTGCTGACAGAAGCTCCCGGACTGCCCATGGCAAGCCGGACAGTTCCGGGAGTCGACAGGTTGGCGTCAAAATACCACTCCGAAATCATGTCTCCCCTTTGGGCATCCCGGATAGTGAGAACAGTCGGATCATAGGTAATGGTAACATCCGCCGCAACCAGTCCCTGAACATTGCTCAGTGTCACAGGTATCTGTATGTTGTCTGCAGCAACGGCATCGTCCGGCATGCGGATCAGGGTCTGAGCACCTTTATAGGTAAAACTTTTGGCCAATACAGCGGTTTTTCCATCCGGATTGGTCGCAACGATATCCACAATTTCGGGGTAGTCATGAGAAGGGTTCGTGCAGGTCAATTCTGTGTCATCGATCCGGTTTACAGCAGTACATGCATTACCCCCAATGCTGACAGTGATACCGGGCAGAAAATTTTCCCCGGTCAGGGTAATGAAAGTTCCACCATACAAAGGTCCTGAATTTGGAGTTACACTTGTCAGTTTGACCTGATATGATGGATCCAGAAACGTATATGTGGCAACAGCGGTGCTGCTCCATTCGGTCGCACTGATGTATGCTTTGGCCTTGATTGTTGTGGTGCTGGTTAGTGTCAGAGGGGAAACATAGATTGTAGATGTCTCTGTCGGTTCGGAGTTATCCGTGGTGTAACGGATGGTTGCACCGGGTGTGCTGCACGACAGGGTGACCGTTGTTGATGCTGAATAGTAACCAGGATCGGGCGAAAAAGTGGGGGCATCTACAATAGCACCGCCTGGCCCTATTGTGAAAAACTCGCTAAACGAACCCCTGTCGCCGAATAAATAATCATCAGGGACTATTTGGAACGAACAGTTGACAAGAGGTACATCATCTTCATAACCTGGTGGCACATCTACAGTCCAGGTATAACTGCCTGTATTTGCAACTGGATTAACAATACCTACAGAAGCAAACCAGTAGTAAAGATATCCTCCATCGATGGATAAATAAATATTCACGTTTCCCTTAATGCCACTAGTATCCCATCGGATGGTTTTCTGGGTCCCGATACTCCAGACATCACCCACTGCGGGTGACGTGATGAACAGATTGCCCGATTTCTGAATCTGACCACCCCGGACCGCCCGAACATTCATTGTATAGTCTTTGCTGCCAAATCCATCCAGCCCATATAAATAATTCATCAGCCATGCCTGGGGTGTTCCCACATAAGTTGTGGAAGACCAGTACCAGGATGCAGAGCTGCCCGGGAAAACATTCATGTCAATAGCCGGATCATACTTTCCGTAATCCACAATGGATTTCAATTCATGAATGTTGGGTAATCGCCAGTCCGTAAATCCGCCTAAAGTGAGTGTCTCACTGTAGTTCAAGGCAGCATCCCAGGTTTTTCCCTTGGCGGTCTCTTTTTGCCACATCAACCCGGTATTGACATCGGTGACCGTTCCATCACCGTTATCCACCATGTTGACCGGCTTTACAGCCTGTCCACTTCTAACCGCCCTGACAAACATGGGTTTGTTTTTGAAACTGTTACCCGCGTTTCCCTTGGAAAAATGTACTGTCCAAGCCACGGCTGAATCACTGCTGGCAGTGGTGGATGTCCAATAAGCCGAATTTTTGGTATTCACAAAATAATTGCGGTCTATCGACGGATCCACCTGACTTCTGTTGACCATGTAGCTCAATTCATTAACGGTAGGCAGCCGCCAATCCGAATAGCTGCCAAACTTGGAATCGTTCAATGATTTTAAAAAGTCTTCCGTGTCCGTTCCAACACCGGATGTACCCGCATTTCCGCCGTTTGTTGCTGCATTACTGTCATACCAGGTGTATGTGTTATCTGCGTCATGGACTGATCCGTCATCGGTCTTGTTTTCCCAAATCAGGCCGGTCGTGGTGTCCAGAATCATGGCCCAGGAAGTGGCTGAATCAGGCAAGCCCTGACCATTCTGGTCCAGTTTGGCATAAGATGGCGCATGAATCAGATAATATCCATCCTGGCCGGATGACAAGCAGTTTTCCAGCGCATTGCCGTCACTATCATAGCAGTCAGTCTGTCCGGTATCAGGAACAGGCGAGGCAAGAGCATGCGATGCAAAGAACGATACCAAAATACAAATACAAATCCACGTTGATATTTTTCTTTTCACATCAGATTCCTTTATTTTGATGGTCCAAGCCGGAGTTTCTGGAACAATGTTCTGGTTAAAAAACAATAGCATTTTCGAATATTTTTCAAAAACAGCAGAAAAACAGTTATATTTGTCTTGTATATCCAGACAGGTAATACATCCTGAATCTTCATTCTACAAACAGGACGCTCCTATGGAGCTTGATGGTAAACGTTCATGAATCATTCCGAGAGCTTCACCCGCCGGTGATAAAAATGAACCGGACATCGTAGCCCGGGTTTCCATACCCGGGGATCGGAATTTACCGCTTTATTCCCGGGTTTGGAAACCCGGGCTACGATGCATTTTCACGGTAAACAGCCTAAAATATCCCCTTTTTAAGCCCTCAATCAGAAATCTTCAATAAGGCTCTAAGGTGATACATATATCTCAACCGAATCATAAAAAAGCGGCGAATCCGGAATTCCATTCGGGTTGATATCCACGCCAAAATAAAATACATGATTACCAGGATACAGATATTGGTAAAAAATATCCGCTGTAGGCAAATTAATTACCGGATATTGCGCCAGGGAATAAATTCCGGGCAACCATCCATAAAAGGTTAGTGAATAATATCCATAAGGAGAGCTGTATATCACCCACCAGTCGGCAAGAAGTCCATTCTGTTCTCCCGCCTCCATGCTGACTGTTATGGAAACCGGTGTGGCGGATGTAACCGTAATGGCGCCATCCAGACCATTGGCCCTAATGTCCGGCTTGCACTGGGGAATCAGTGTTTGATATGCGGAAATATAGTAGGAGCTGGACAGATAATGATCGACACTCGGCTGTCTGGGACAATACACAACAATGTAATAGGTCCCGGGGCTCTGAACGCCTGTCTCCCAGATGCCGTTGTCAAATGTGCAATCGATGTTCTGATAGGACATGAGCACATTGTTTTGCGTATCCCGGACATCGATGCGATAGGTTCCGACTGTTGTTGTGCCGTCGCAGCCGGCGCCTTCCGGAATGGCCGTAGTGATAAAATTGAGGCTGATAACACCGCTTTGTGTCGATGTATAAACATACCAGTCCGTATCATACGGCGATGCCAACTGGGCGTGATACGCATCACCAAAAATGATCCTGTCTGCCTCGGCCATTTCGTTGTTTGGTTCAGTTTCGTACTGCATTTTTACAATCCTGATAATGATGGACTGCGTAATGCCGGAAGATGTGCATGTGACTGTTTCCAGTCCGGATATTGTGCCTGCAATAAGGGAAACGCTGACCAGACCGGAATCATTCGGGGTAGATACGGTGATAGTGGTCTTGCCATTGCTGAACTTGGCCAATCCCATTATTGCAGTAAACGTGACCGATGTACCTTTTGCCACTGGCTGGCCCTGGCTGTCAATCAGATATGCCGTAATCAAAGTCATGCTGTAACCATCTGCAAACAGTGTTGACGGATCTGCCGTCAATATTATGGATGCAGTCGGCAAATTGCCAATCTGAATACCGGTAATCTGCGTAACACCGTTTGACGAACATACAATACTGGCAATACCGGATGTCGTGCCAGATATTAGAGAAACAGAAGCCGTACCATTGCCACCTTCGATTGTTACCGTGATACTGGTGCTGTTGTTGCTGAAATGCCCCAAAGTGGTTGTAAAATGGACTTCTGTACCATCACCGACCGGATTACCGCCACTGTCTTGCAATGTAGCTGTAACTACTGCGGAGCTGTAACCATCTGCTGGAATTTTGTCCGGGGACACGGTTAGATAAATCATCGCAACCGGCTTCAACGATCCACTACCCATCTGAACAACAATGGCCTGGGATACCCCGCCAGCAATGCAAACGACTGTTGCATTTCCCGGTTTTGTGCCTGCCAGTAATGAAACCTGAATTTTGCCAGTATCATTTACAATAGAAGAGGAAATACTGGTTGAGCTGTTGCTGAAAGTACCCAGTGTTGTGGTAAATTTGACACTGGTACCCTTGGCAACCGGCAACCCACTGGAATTGGTCAAAACAGCAGTTATGAGTGATGAACTGTAGCCATCCGCCGGCAATTCCTCCGGACTTGCGGTCAGTACAATTCCGGCAACCGGATCGGCAGTCCCGTCACCAATCTGTACACTGACTGACTGGGATACCCCACCGGAAGAACAGACAACGGTGGCAATTCCAGACGTTTTTACAGAAATGAGCGAAACACTGACACTTCCTTGTCCATTGCTGACTGTTACAGAGATGGTGGTCGTGTTGTTGCTGAATAGTCCCAATGTGGTTGTAAACGTAACAGACGTTCCATTCAGGGCTGGACTTCCCCCGCCATCGACCAGAACAGCTTTTATCAGGGATGAACTAAGTCCGTCAGCGGGAATTTTGGTTGGGTTGGCTGCAAGTGTAATGCCAGCAACCTGTGGTGTCAGGGTGTTGCCAATTTCCACACTGATGGCCTGGGTCACACCGCTTGAGGAACACACCACAGTTGCGATGCCGGAAACCGTGCCACTCATCAGCGAGACTTTGACACTTCCTGCACCATTACTGACAATTTCAGCAATGGTCGTCAGTCCGTTGCTGAATTTACCCAGGGTGGTGGAAAAAGATATGGCTGCGCCGTTGGCAATTGGGGTGCCGCCATTGTCGGTCACAGTTGCCGTGATGATGGATGAGCTTTTTCCGTCTGCTGGAATCTGTTCCGGGTCGGCAGTCAGCTTGATGGTGGCTGCAGGCTTATCACCAATTTCCACTTTGATGGCCTGCGTGACACTACCACTTTTGCAGGAAACCAGGGCAGTGCCGGATGCCGTTCCGGCTATCAGTGAAACAGACACATTTTCACTTGTATTGATCCAATCTCCTATAGTCGTTATAACTTCTATCTTTTTTGAACCATTTGAAAATGTGCCCAATGTTGTTTCAAAGGTTACAGGTATTCCAGCTCCAATCAGAACATTATTGGTATCGACAATTCGGGCGCCAATCGCCGATGAACTGATTCCATCCGCAGGTATCTTGCCTGGTGTTGCAGACAATGTTATGCCTCCAATACTCGAACCGATACCGATGGAAATAGTCTGTGATATGCCGGATGATGTACAGACAACATCCGCAATGTCATTTGTGGTCGCGGCTATCAGCGAAACCTTGATAATGCCGCTGCTGTCACTGGTTGATACGGAAATAGTTTGGAGCGTATTGCTGAACGTACCGTGCGTCGTGGTAAAGGTTGCTGATGTACCCACAGCCACCGGCGACCCTTTCGAATCCTTCAAGGTTGCCGTTATAAGCGATGAACTAACCCCATCAGCCGGAATAAACAGGGGATCTGCGGCAAGAGCAATGGATGCAACAGACAGATCGCCCATTGCAACTGTCACATTTTGGGATGCCTCACTGGTTGAACAGGTGACAGTGGCCAAACCGGTAGTGGTGTCTGCAATCAACGAAACAACAACTGATGATGTTGATGCTGTTGAAGCCAGTGTAATTTGTGTTATGGTTTGCAGGCCGTTTTGAAATTTTCCCTTATCAGTAGTGAATGTTACTTCTGTACCTGCCGGAACAGATGAAAGGTTGCTGCCTGTCAAAACTGCGGTGATGGTGGTTGAACTGCTGCCATCAGCCGGTATCCAGGTTGGATTGGCAGTCAGTTTGATGGTAGCGGCAGATTCAAAAATTACGGCAATGTACTGAATTACGCCATCTGCAGTACATGTCACCTGAGCAATACCGGAATCGCCCAAAATACTTATCAAAGAGACAACAACTATACCTGTTGTACCGCCTGCATTGAGCTCCGAATAGCTTTGGAGGCCATTTTTAAAAACACCCCGGTCAGTTGTAAACGTTACAGTGGTTCCAGTAGGAATCAGCCCATTTCGATCCGTCAATGTAGCTGTTATCGCCACAGAATGTTCACCATCTGCCGGAACGGAAATCGGGTCCGCTGTCAATACAATCTTGGCGACCGGGTCTGCCCAGACATCAGTCGATAAAAAAAACAGCAGCGACAATAAAAGCAGGCAGGAAATTCCAATTTTTGCTCTCATCATTCCCCTCCATGACAGTCCGGCTAAAATGAACTGAACTCGATGTAAATACTACTGGATACACTACCGGACGTCGCTGTTACCCGGGCACTGCCCGGTGCAGTACCTGCAAACAGGGTTGCCTGCGCCGTGCCGTTTTGACTGGATGTATAGGCGATGATGCTGGTCTGGTTGTTTGAAAATTTTCCCAGATTTGTGGAAAATGTTACCGGTGTACCCATCAAGACCGCCATCCCGTTTTTATCTGTCAACAGAGCGGTAATAACAGAGGAACTCATTCCGTCCGCCATAATTGTAAGCGGGCTGGCCGTCAAGGAAATCTGGGCGACCGTTCCGGGCTGCGGATCAAGGTCGGTTGTAAACTCCACAAAAATAATGGCCTTGACCGATCCGACCATGGCGGTAATTTGAGCTGTTCCAACAGATTTACTGGAAAAAAGCGTTACGGTTGCCTGTCCACTGGAATCGGTTACGGTCGAGTACCCGCGACTGCCGTTGGCAAATGTACCCAATGAGGTTGTAAATTCAATGGATGATCCAACCTTGGCCCTTCCCAGATTGTCTGTTACGGTGGCGGTGATTGGTGTGGAATCGATACCATCCGCAACCAAAGACGTTTTGGCTGCTTCCAGCCTGACGGTATTGGAACTGGCATTTCCAAAATACACTTCTATCATGTTTGATGCACCACCGGCAGAGCAGGTGACCTGTGCCGTTCCCTCTGTTGTGGCGGAAATCAGGGTCACGGTCAGCGTGCCGGTTGTATTGCCTGTTGTTGCGGTATAGACCGTGCTGTTATTGCTGAATTTGCCCAGCGTCGTTTTGAAGGTTACCTGGGTTCCGATTGCAATTGGCACACCACCGGTTGTTGTAATGGTTGCCGTAATGACAGAAGAACTTTTCCCATCCGCCGGAATGGCGGTTGGCGATGCAGACAGTGAAATACCTCCGCCGACATCATCCAGTCCACCGGATGATCCGCATCCATAGCCCGAAATACCCAAAAGTAACAACACGCCAACCCAAATTGTCGATTTGATCCAGTTTGCTTTCATGATATCCCTTGAAAATTTGATGAAATGATATGTCAACGATTCACGTCGTTTAAAATTTTATTTTTCATTTATGACTGAATATATCACGATTTCCCGGTGGGGGTAATCATCGCCCGCTGCTCCAGTTGAAGAATTCTCGGTGTTATGAAAATTAACAACTCTTCATTTGTGTTATCCTTGGTATTGTTTTTGAACAACCAGCCGATAATCGGAATTTTGGAAAGCAGTGGGATGCCGGTGGTGGCGTCATTTTCTGACGTTTTGGTGATGCCCCCAATGACAAGGGTGTCACCATCATCGATCAGAAGTTCTGTCGTGGCCTTTTTGGTGCTGCTTCGCGGTATGCCCTCAAAATAGCCCAAAATATCGTCCTTGATGACTTCCACTTTCATTGTAATCCGGTTATCCAGTGTAACATGGGGTGTAACCTTCAGGTTAAGTGTCACTTTTTTGAATTCAACAGTTGATGCAGTTGTTGTCGTCGATGTTGACGGCACCAGATAACCAACCTCAAGCCCCTGTTCAATAAAGGCCTCCTTGTTGTCCATGGTCAGCACCTTGGGGGAAGAAATAACCCTGCCCAGACCATTGGTTTCCATTGCCTGGAGTGTCGCATTGATGAGCAGTGGCGTACCGGCTATTTTTGTAAAATTGATGCCCAGAACGCCTGCGTCACTGGGGGTCGGCAGGTTGACCGCTGCATCATAACCATAGGTGCCACCCAGCGTATCAAATCCCCGCTGAGGGCCGACGCCCGCTCTTGGATCATCCCCCAGAATGCCGCCCACCGCATTCCAGGTTATGCCCAACTCACGCGAAAAATTGGTGCTGGCTTCAACAATTTTGGCTTCGATGATCACCTGGGGTGTGACCCGGTCCAGTTGGTGGATGATTTCTTTGGCTTTCTGAATTTTGGCGGGAATATCTGTCATGATGATCTGATTGGTCCGGACATCGACAGAAATGGTTCCCCGACCCGGCGTCAGAATGCCATCCAGATGCGGTTTCATTTCGTCCGCGGCCTTGGCGTAATTGATGGGCAGATATTCTGTGATCATCGGCTCCATGATAACCTGTTGCTCTTTGGCTTTTATTTCCGCCTCAATTATTTTTTGCCGTTCCGTTTCTATCGCCTGCAACTTGGCCAATGTGGCGATCCGAATGATATCGCCTTCCTGAACCTTGTCCAGACCATTCATTCTCAATATCAAATCCAGGGCCTGATCCCAGGGAACCGGCTGACTCAGATTCAAAGTGACCCTGCCTGAAACATCTTTATCGATGGCAAAATTCTGTCCGCTGATGTCTCCGATAATTTTAAATACATTCCGGATATCGGTATCAAAAAAATCAAAGGCAATCTTATCTCCGGTATAGACCTTGGACAGATCGGAACGATAAACATCCGAGCGTTTTGTCTCTGCGGTTACACTGGTGGTTGGTGCTTCCGGAACATTCTGGGAGGTTTCGACAGGTAAATTCTGCTGGCTTGCCAAAACCGTCGATTCTGTCAGACCTGTTCCCACCGGATGCACCGCAGCCGTCTGAATGCCTTTTGCCGGCGGAAGCGATGACGGATCAAAGCGCATATAAATCAGATTGCCATCCTGTTCCACCTGATAGGGAACCGATTCCCGGAGATCGATATCGACATAGGCCGTATTTTTCAAGGACTTCGGGGTAGACGGAACAATCCGGTCAACGGCGCTTTGAAAACGGGTGGTGATCAGCGGATATTTCCGGTAATCGGACAGGCGTGTATCGACTAGTTTCAACCGGATGCGGGTGGATTCAGGACGCTCAACCGTATAGGAAACAGGATGCGTCGTTCCAATAGTCACAACAGATCGACCGGATTCGTCATCCAGAAAATCAATCTGATTGATCCATGCGGGGCCAGAAGCGCTGTGTGATGATTCTGATACAATTGGCGTAGACTTCACGGTTTGGTCATTCGATGATACATGATTCGACTGTCCGACCTGAATCTGAAGTCCGTCTGCAACCGGCATGTCTGAAAAAGTATCCAGATTGGCAGAATCCGTCTCGATGACGAGCCTAAGTTTTTGGGTATCCGCATAATATCGGACGGCTTTGACACCCTGTTGGTGAACCGGTATGGTTTCCTCCCGGTTTGTGGGACTGTTTATCCCGAACATGTCAAAAACGATCCGGGCCGGGTTTTCCAGGGTAAAGGACTTGTAATTTCGAATTGTGCCATCGGCCACCACATCCACCCGTGTTCCGTTATTCATGGGCACCGGATTGATTTGAATCAGACGCTGAGCCGCAATTTCTGCCTGAGCAGGCTGGGCGACAGGTTGTTCCGCCAGGGGTTGAGACGGCAGGGTTTTCTGAAAGGCAATAATCAAATCCAGATTGTCCCGGCTGATCTCGTAAGGGATATCCCGATTCAATGAAATATCAACCCGGATTGTATGAATATCCTTTGACATTTCAAAAGCATATATCTTTTGAATGTCACCGTCTGAAAAAACCTGCGGATTGGTGAATTGTCCCAGATCCGTGTCCGGAAAATACAGGGCAATGCCCTCACCCGAAGGCTGTTTGACCGAGGTGAATGTTAAAGACTGATTGCCACGGATTCTCACCTGACAGGAATCGGGCAAATCAGATACCTGAATATCCGTGATCAGGCGGGTTTCTTTTTCGATGGATGGCTGAATTTCCGGAGAGGATGCGCACCCTGCCAGCATAAACAGGCAAAAGGTTGATAGGCAGAAAAGGATGAAGGATGAGGGATAAAGGATGAAAGACAAAAGAGAAAAGGGTTCTTTCCGCTTCATGGCTACCTGTTCTGACAGGGGATCGGCATGCAGTAGTTCGACAATGGATGTGCCATACGCATTTGTTTTCATGTTATAGTTCTCCCACGGGCTTCAGGAGTTTCAGTTCACGGGTTTCTATACGCATATTTCCCAGTGCATCCTCGATTTCTTCTTCTATATGCACGGCCTCTCTTTGAATGGCAATCACTTTACCGGAATTGCGTCCGATATAGGTCCCGACATTGATCACATACCCCTTCCCCGAGCTTTCTTCCACCAGGGCGCTGAAGCCTTTGGATGTCTGGTAAATGGCCGTCAGCTTGATCTGGGACAGATCGAGATTTTCCAGGGGTGTCTGGGGTATCCGTTTTTTCCTCTCCGAATTTTCATCCGGCTTGACTGCTGTTTCATCCTTGAACAGGGGAACAAACGGATCAATTTTGCCTTCAGGATTATAGGTCAGCTTTTGAATATCCGGAAGCATGGGCTGAGCATCCGGCTGAAAGACCAAAGCGTCTTCAGAAGGCACACCTGTTGAAAGGGTAGTCCTGGCCTTCTCCACTTCAGCATCAACGGGTGCAACCGCAGACTTCTGGATTTGGCCTTCTGTCGGCATTACAGGTTTTATGGCTTCAGGTTTTTCTTTGGTCGCAGGCGGTATCTTGCCTTTCTGAAGTGGCGCATCGACAATTTTCATTCGCGTGACAACAGGCTTGCTGACAACAGGCTGTTCCTGTTTTTGACACCCCGATACTATCAGACACCAGACCAGGATGACGACTATCCCGGAAATGTGTGTACCAAAAATATTTTTCCTCATTTTTCACCGCCGGATTTTTTGGCTTTGCCTGCTTTTTGATCAGGTTGCGCCTTTTCTTCCACAAACTTGTACGTGATAGCGGTGCAGGTTGTGGTCAGCCGGGCCGAATCCTGTTGAGGCAGCATGCGGACATCCCGAATATTCACGATACGGTTTAAATTGGAGATATGATCAAAAAACATGGCGACCCGATGATACTCCCCGGTAACCGTGATAGATACCGGTATTTCAGCATAAAAATCCCTGGCAATCTCGGGTTTTGGTTCAAACAGCAAAAATTCCAGCCCAACCTGATGCCCAGACCAGGTAATGCCGGTCAAAAGGGACGGGATTTCCTGTTTGTCGGGCAATGCAGCCCGTGCAAGCTTAAACTCGTCTTCTGCCTCAGCCATTTCCTTTTTGAAACGGTTATACTGTTTGGCCAGGACCTGGGCGGTTTCAACCTCTTTTTCCAGTTTTGCAGCCTCTTCCCCCAATTCCTGAATATGAACATATTGGGGATAGGCACTGAAATATCCCCATGCCAAAACCGGCAGCAGATAGGCTGCCACACAAATCAGAATCCGATGCGTCGAGTTCAGACCACTGATCTTTTCCAAAAAGGGTTCAAAAGACAGTTCCGGAAGTTTCATTTGGAAACCTCTTTGACAGGCGGTTTAGGTGCGGCTTTTTTGCAAGTGATGTCGAATCCTTTCAGATTGACATTTTTTATGGTCTGCTGTCTGATGGATCGTAACTGAACCGAATCAAACAGAACACTGCCCTCCAGACGTTTCATGAATTCCGCAACTGTCGTTTGATCCTTTGCCAGCCCGCCAATCGCAACCGTACCGCCTGTCGCTGTCATTTGGGTAAACCACATTCGCTCCGGAACCACAAGGCTGGTCAACGCATCCAGGAGCAGAACCGGGTCTTTTCGGTCCGCTTCCAGGCTGTGAATGATTTCTGTTTTCTTTTTGATAATTTGAAGCTTTTTCTTGATTTCCTCAATTTCTTTTGTAATTTTTTTCAGTTCTGCCAACTCGATTTTGGCCTTCTGAATCCGGTTCTCCTCGGCAGCCTGTTGGCGCGACAACATGCTGCCGACATAATAGATACCGCATGCAATCAGAACCAGTCCCAGCAGAAAAATCGATAGCTGGCGCCTGATATTTTCCTGAGATG
>JBFXFK010000095.1:0-1308 GCA_050179135.1 Desulfatirhabdiaceae bacterium
GAGCTTCTGGGATTGATTGGCCCCAATGGCGCCGGCAAAACCACGATGCTGCGTGCCATTACCGGTGTGGTGCGGGCGGATGCCGGAAATATCACGCTGATGGGAGAGAGCCTGGGAGGGCTGTCCATCGATGCCAGAATCCGGAAGGGACTGGCCCTGTCCCAGCAGATCGTCAAACCTTTTCGGGAAATTTCGGTGCTGGATAACGTGGTTCTTGCTGCGGGGTTTGCCAAGACGCGGTCCCCGATGGGGGCATTGCTGAATCTTTCCCGGGACAATGAACGACAGGTTGCACGGGCCATGCTGGCGCGCGTGGGTATCGATATGCATGCGGACCAGAGTCCCGCCATTTTGCCGCTTGGGGTATTGAAGCGTCTGGAGATGGCCCGCGCCCTGGCCCAGAGCCCCAAACTCCTTCTGCTGGATGAACCCCTGGCCGGTCTCAACTCCAAAGAGGCCAAAGCCCTGGCGTCGACCATTGCAGACATCAACCGGCAGGGACTGACCATCATTCTGATCGAGCACAATCTGGGAGAAATTCTTCGGGTCAGCCGGAGGCTTCTGGTCCTTGACAACGGCAGCCGGATCGCTGATGGAGAACCGATGGCGGTGATAAATGATCCGGCTGTCAGGGCTGCCTATCTGGGCAGTGAACCAGCCCATGCGGAGGCGGCTGCTCATGTTCTCCATTGAAAATGTCAGTTGCGGTTACGGCGCATTTGTGGCGGCCAGAAACCTGTCCCTGGATATCCGGCCGGGCACGATCACGGCGCTTCTGGGGCCGAACGGCGCCGGAAAATCATCGCTGTTGATGTGCATTGCCGGGCATGTATCTCTGCTGGAAGGCCGGATTGTCATGGATGATCAGGACATCGGCGGTCTTCCGGTTGTTGAACGGGTTCATCGGGGACTGGCCATCTGTCCGGAAGGCCGGCGTGTTTTCAAAGACCTGACGGTGGAGGACAATCTGAAGGTCGGCGGGGTGATTCATCCACAAAAATATTTCCGGAATGACCGGGATTATGTGCTGGCGCTTTTTCCCAGACTTTCCGAGCGGCTGAATCTGTTGGCCGGAAATCTTTCCGGCGGCGAGCAGCAGATGTTGGCCATTGGGCGGGCCCTGATGGCAAGGCCCCGGTTGGTGATGATTGACGAGCTGTCTCTGGGCCTGATGCCCAAGGTGATTGATCTGTGTTACGAAGCCCTGTTCAGACTGAAACAGGATGGGCTGGCAATTCTTCTGGTGGAACAGAACACGGACCGCGCACTTTCGGCTGCCGATGATGTCTGCGTACTCGAATCCGGCAG
>JBFXFK010000095.1:1408-4969 GCA_050179135.1 Desulfatirhabdiaceae bacterium
TTCTGTTTTTCCATTTTCACGGCAAAAAATCGGTCTGATCAAACTGGGGGGTGAAGGTGTCGTCAAAGGCCATTTCGCCCCGCATGTAGTATTCCACATATGTGATTGGATTGTCATAGGAAAAGGCCAGCCGCCGAAAGTAAAATACCGGATATCCGGGCTCCTCGTCAAACAGGGATGCCAGTTTGGGTGACAGGCCGATGGCGGTCATGCTCTGGTTGATTTTGGTCAGGGCAAGACTGTATTTGTTGATCAGGATGTCGTGAACGGATTCCTGTTCGAGATTTTCCTCCAGAATACCGGCGCAGGGGTCGGCAACCAGATAGCGGATGGCATAGCGTACCGGCCTGCCGTCAAAAAAGTTCAGAATGCGAAGCAGAACAACCTGTCCATCTGTCTGCAGTTTCCTGGCAATATCCCGGGGAGGATCCATCAGTCTGGCTTCCAGAACCCGGGTCGTCAGCGTCACATGGATGTCTTCAGCCCATTTTCGAAATGGCCGCACCCGAAAAAAGCCCCGGGTATAGTGTGTGGTTTTTCGGACAAAGGTTCCCTTTCCGGGAATTCGCTCCACAGAGCCATTCCGTTCGAGTTCATCCAGGGCCCTTCGGGCGGTCATGCGACTGACCCCGAATTGCTGCGCCAACTGATTTTCTGATGGAATGGTATCGGTAAAGGTACGGGAAGCGATCCCGTTGAGCAGATACTGCTTGATGGTTTCGTATTTGGATGCTTTTGGGGTCATTAAGTTTGCATGGGCCTGGATGAACACCGGTTTGAGCCGCTTTGGAATCATGTTTGTGGGGTTTTTGATCAAACCGGATTTTTTATACAGGGGTTTGGGACCGATGTCGAGGGGATTTTTCCCGGGCACGGAAAACAGAATGGATTTTTATCCAATAAATATTGTATATACAGCTTGACACGGAAGCGTTCAAAATGATGATTTTGGGTGGGCGGCAGGGATCGGCCGAACGCACCACAAATCGTTATCCTGAAGGCTATGGGGTTGTGAAACGGGAGGGATGGTATGATCTGCAATAACGATATCTTCAATGCCATGACAATTGGGCTGGACCCGGAGTTGCCGGAAATGCCGGATTTTGTAACGGGCATTCGTCGGGCTCCGGACCGCGGTTTTCGTCTGACACCAGAGCAGACCCGTGTGGCGTTGAAAAATGCCCTTCGGTATGTTCCGGAAGCCTTCCATGCGGTTCTGGCTCCGGAGTTTCTGGATGAACTCATGACAAGAGGCCGGATATATGGCTATCGGTTTCGTCCGCCCGGCCCCATTCAGGCAAAACCGGTGGAAGCCTATCCGGGACGCTGTCTGGCCGGCAGGGCATTTCAGGTCATGATTGACAACAACCTGAATTTTGATGTGGCCCTTTACCCCTATGAACTGGTGACATATGGCGAAACCGGCAGCGTATGCCAGAACTGGATGCAGTACCGGCTGATCAAAAAATATCTGGAACATCTCACCGAAGATCAGACCCTGGTGATGGCTTCGGGTCATCCGCTGGGTCTGTTCCGGTCTCAGCCGGACAACCCGCGGGTCATCATTACCAACGGCCTGTTGGTGGGGGTGTATGACAACGAGGCTGACTGGGAAGTGGCGGCCCAGATGGGCGTATCGAGCTATGGCCAGATGACGGCCGGCGGATGGATGTATATTGGCCCTCAGGGGATTGTGCATGGCACTTACAACACGCTGTTGAACGCAGGGCGACTGAAATGCGATATATCGGGCGACGGGGATCTGAAAGGGATTCTGTTTGTGTCATCGGGCCTTGGCGGAATGAGCGGGGCCCAGCCCAAGGCCGCGGAGATTGCCGGTGCGGTTTCGATCGTGGCCGAGGTGGATGAATCGCGGATCAAAACCCGACATGATCAGGGCTGGGTCCAAAAAATATCATCCGACCTGAAAGAGGTTTTTGACTGGGCGCTGGCAGCCAGAAACGCAAAAAGGCCGCTGTCCATTGCCTATTCCGGAAATGTGGTGGATCTCCTGGAATATGCCGTTGCCAAAAACATGCCGATCGATCTGTTGTCCGATCAGACGTCCTGCCACGTGGCATACAGTGGCGGATACTGTCCTCAGGGGTTGACATTCGGGGAACGGACCGACATGCTGGCCCATGACCGGAAAAAATTCTGTAGCCTGGTGGACAAAAGTCTTCGCCGCCATTTTGAGCTCATCAAAACACTGGTGGAACGGGGCGTTTACTTTTTTGATTACGGCAATGCCTTCATGAAGGCGGTTTATGATGCCGGAGTGACAGAGATTGCCCGCAACAAAATAGACACCAAGGACGGGTTCATTTTCCCCTCGTATTTCGAGGACGTCATGGGACCCATTTTCGATTATGGTTACGGCCCGTTCCGGTGGGTGTGCCTCAGTGGAAAACCCGAAGATCTGGTCAAGACCGATCAGGCCGCCATGGCCTGCATCGATCCGGACCGCAGAAATGAGGACCGGGACAATTACAACTGGATCCGGGATGCGCAGAAAAATCAACTGGTGGTGGGAACCCAGGCCAGAATCCTGTATCAGGATGCCAAAGGCCGGGTGGATATCGCCCTGGCCTTCAACCGGATGGTCCGGCGCGGTGAGGTCGGTCCCATCATGATTGGCCGGGATCACCATGATCCGGGCGGAACCGATTCACCATTTCGCGAGACCGCCAATATTCGGGACGGCAGCAACGTGGCCGCGGATATGGCCACCCACTGTTTTGCCGGAAACTGTGCCCGTGGCATGTCCCTTGTGGCGCTTCACAACGGCGGCGGCACCGGCATCGGAAAGGCCATCAATGGTGGATTTGGTCTGGTCCTGGACGGCAGTCTGCGCGTGGATGACATTATCCGGTCCGCCCTTTCCTGGGATGTGATGGGCGGGGTGGCCCGCCGGAACTGGGCCCGAAATCCCAATGCCATGTCGGTTGCCATGGAATACAATAAGAGCAACCCGACCGGAGACCATATTACGATTCCGTATGTGGTGGATGAAGAGTTGATTGAGAAGGTGATTAGACTGAAGGCTGAAGACTGAAGGGAGTAGGCTGAAGGGTGAAGGAGGGAATATAGGCGTGCGGGATCATACAAAACTTCGGGCGTTTGATCTGGCGGATGAGGTAACCCTGCTCATTTATCAGGTGACGGCAAAATTTCCACGCGAAGAGATGTATGGACTGACTTCTCAAATCAGGCGGGCAGCGGTTTCGGTGCCTTCCAATATCGTGGAAGGGTGTTCACGGGAAACTCAGGCAGATTATTTGAAATTTCTTGTCATCGCTTTTGGTTCATTGAGAGAATTGCATTATCAGATTGGTTTGTCACACCGCCTGGGATTTCTGTGCGAAAAGGATTTATCCCTTATTGAACCCAGGATCATTGAAACTGAAAAAGTTCTGAACGGCCTGATTCGATCGTTGCGTGCCAAATGACCTTCAGTCTTCAGCCGATAAACCTGACATGTTGATTGACCGTAAACCGCCAGCCTTCAGCCTTCAGCCTATAAACCTGAAATGCTGATTGACCGAAAGCCGCAACCTTCAG
>JBFXFK010000095.1:5069-18185 GCA_050179135.1 Desulfatirhabdiaceae bacterium
CTGGTCATCAGCCTGGTCGGAGAACCTGATCCGATTCAGGATGCCCTGATCGCGGCGACCCGGGTGGCTGTCCGTCACATCGACATGGAAAAACACCAGGGCGGGCATCCGCGAATTGGCGCCGTGGATGTGATCCCCTTTACGCCGATAAAGGGCATCACCATGGCCGAATGTGTGGAGCTGGCGCATGAATTCGGCAACCGCTTTTATTCGGAAACCGATATTCCGGTGTATTATTATGAAGAGGCGGCCCAAAATCCGGAGCGAAAAAAGCTGGAGGTGATTCGAAAAGGCCAGTACGAGGTGTTGAAAACCGAGGTGGTCAAGCCGGAGCGGCATCCGGATGTGGGCAGACCCGCTCTCCATCCCCGTGCCGGGGCCACGGTAATCGGGGCCCGCGCGTTTCTGATCGCGTTTAACGTCAACCTGAACACCAGCGATTTGAAGGTGGCCAAAGCCATTGCCCTGGCGGCACGCGCTTCCGGCGGTGGTTTCAGCCATGTCAAGGGCATCGGCCTGCCCCTTGCCGACCGGGGGATGGTGCAGGTCAGTCTGAACATTGTGGACCACGAGAAGAATCCGCTTTACCGGGTGCAGGAGTTTGTACGGATGGAGGCCAGGCGCTGGGGTGTCGAGATTGCGGAAACCGAAGTTTACGGCATGGTCCCGGCCGCGGCATTGCTGAACAGTACCGAATACTATATGCAGATCGCCGGATTTGACACCCGTCAGGTCATCGAGCTGCGTCTGCTGGAGCTGATGGGAGAGAGCGGTGATTTGTAAACTGATCCGGAATGCGCATATTTTTACGCCTGTGGATGGGGGTAAGCCTCTGGCCGGCAGTCTTCAGGGCCAGGTTCGCAGTCTGGAGCCTGGCGCCATGCTGGTTTGTGACGGATTGATCGAATCGATTGGCCCGGAATCATCGGTACTGTCGGAGATTCAGTCCAGGCCGATCGATGAGGAAGTGGACTGCGGGGGGAATTGCGTGATTCCCGGATTTGTGGACCCCCATACACACATGTGCTTTGCTGTCAGGCGGGAATCCGAATTCGGGCTTCGTCTGAAAGGGTCATCGTATCTGGATATTCTGAAGGCCGGCGGCGGGATACTCTCATCCGTGAATGCCGTCCGAAACGCATCTGAAGAGAGTCTTTTTGAGACAACCCGAAGAAACGCAGTATCCGCTCTGAGGTTCGGAACCACAACGCTTGAAATCAAAAGCGGCTATGGCCTCGATACCGATACCGAGCTCAAAATGCTGTCTGTCATCGATCGGATCCGCCGTCAGACACCGCTGGACGTGGTGGCCACGTTTATGGGGGCGCACGCGGTTCCGAAAGAATACCGGCAGGCCCCGGAAGATTATGTCGATCGGGTCATCCGGGAGATGATTCCGGCAGTCAGGCGTCAGGGGATTGCCAGATATTGTGATGTGTTTTGCGAAGCCGGCGTGTTTTCGGTCGATCAGAGCCGCCGGATTTTGACCGCAGCGGCCTCGGCGGGACTGGGACTGAAACTTCATGCCGACGAGGTTCACGACATGGGCGGGGCCGGGCTGGCTGCGGAACTGCGGGCGATTTCCGCCGAGCATCTGCTGGCCGCAAGCGATGCCAATATCACGTGTCTGGCAAACTCGGGAACACTGGCCGTTCTGCTGCCTGGCACTGCCTACAGCCTGCAAAAACCCTATGCCCGGGCCAGGGACATGATCGCTGCCGGTGTTCCTGTGGCCATTGCCACGGACTGCAATCCCGGGTCCTGTTTTACCGAGTCCATGCCCTTTGTCTTTGGTCTTTCGGTCATGAACATGCGGCTGACACCGGATGAAGCCCTGACCGCAGCCACCCTGAATGCCGCCTATGCCATTGGCATGGCCGACCGGGTCGGCAGCCTGGATCGGGGCAAACAGGCGGATTTTCTGGTTCTGGACGGAGAGTCTCCGGCGATTCTGGCGTATCATGCCGGGGTTTCGCCGGTTGTCGGGGTATTTAAAAAAGGGGAAAGGGTAGGGTAGGGGGATAGGCTGAAGGCTGAAGACTGAAGGGAAAAATGAATTGTTTCCAATTTTATGACCTTTCATCCTTTATCCTTCAGTCTTCAGCCTTCAGTCTTCAGCCTAACAAAAAAGGAATCCAATATGAAACTTGCAGATTTGACCGTATCAGAATTTGTCCGGGAACTGGGAGCTGTTTCACCGGCGCCCGGTGGTGGTAGTGTGGCGGCGCTTTGTGGCGGCCTGAGTGCGGCCCTTTGCGCCATGGTGGCCCGGCTGACCCATGGCAAACCCAAATATCGCGACAACTGGGAGGCCATGGAAAGCCTGATTCAACAGGCAGACCCATTGGCCGAACGATTTGTTGCACTGATGGATGCGGATACCGAAGCCTATAACGGGGTTGTGGCGGCCATGCGCCTGCCAAAGGCGACGGAAGAAGAACAGGCGCTTCGAAAGGCTGCCATTGAACTGGCAAATCGCAGGGCCGCCGAGGTTCCCCTGGAAACATTGAAAAATACCCTCAAACTGGCCGATCATGTCAAAGATGCGGTGGAAAAAGGAAACGTGAACTGCATTACCGATGCCGGCACGGCCGCCCAACTGGTCAAAACCGCAGCATATGGTGCGGCTTACAATGTCCGCATCAATCTCAGTGGCATCACGGACCCGGTTTTTGTGGAAAACTGTCGTTCGGAAGTGAGCCGGATCATTTCCGCAATCGATGCGGCGATAGACGTGGTGGCGCAAAAGGTGGATTTTGAATTGAATAAATACTGATCCGGACAACCCTATGGAACAGGCAGAAGGCCCGATGCCGAGTATGGGGATATCATGCCGGTCATTGAAACCGTCAGTCTCAGCCTGTAGGTCAGGTTGGCCGCGACTTTATCCCCATGCAAAACCCGAAGTTGACGGAATTGAATTCCCGGATTATAGTCAAAGTCATCTGATATTCCGCCAAATTACCGATTCCGGCGCGACAAATGGATACCGACATCTCATCTCCCCATGATGTCTTTTTCAAGAACATGATGGGCCGGGTGAAAATTGCAGGAACCTATATCCAGCATTACCTTCCGACAGAAATCACTTCCCGGAGGGTGTAAATCAACCCCGTTGTCCCAAATCCGTTACAATCAGAAAAAACAAAATCAATCCCAATCGACTTTACTCATGAGTAAAATCGTGTTACATCTATTTCGCCATGATGTTCAAACACGCGAGGCTATGTGCATCTTTCCGCATTTCCATATCCGGATCCGTTTGTGTATTGGGTCCGATAATCCGTTTCACGAGCATTTTCCATGATTGATATCCGTCAGCGTTATATGAGAAACCCTGTTGAAGCGGATTTGAAAAGCCGGATGGTCTTTATCGGTGGTCCGAGACAGGTGGGCAAAACAACCTTTGCGCTGGGTTTTCTTGCATCACCCAACATAAAGCAGGCGGCCTACCTGAACTGGGATGATGTGCAGGCCCGCTCCTCACTGATGAAGGGGGAGCTGCCGGCCAACCAGGCTGTGATTATTCTGGATGAAATTCACAAATATGCGCGATGGCGGAATCTTGTCAAAGGATTCTACGACACCAGAAAGGGCGAAACAGCCTTCCTGGTTACCGGTTCTGCGAGACTCGATCACTACCGGAGGGGAGGGGATTCTCTTCATGGCCGGTATCATTATTACCGCCTTCATCCCTTTTCACTGAGAGAGCTGAATCCAAATCCGTCTGAATCGGATATGGCCCTTCTACTCAAATTCGGGGGGTTTCCTGAACCGCTCTTCAGAGGTGAAGAGAAATTCTGGAGGAGATGGCAGAGAGAGCGGACGCATCGCGTGATCTACGACGACATCAGGGATCTGGAGCGGGTGAACGAGATCAGTCTCCTTGAATTGCTTGCGGAGGAACTTCCTGCTCGGGTTGGTTCACCCCTCTCCATCAAAAACATGCGGGAGATGCTTGATGTGGCCCATGAGACTGTTGACAGATGGGTGCGGGTTTTCGAGAGAATGTATTACTGTTTTCGCATTCCACCCCTTGGTGCGTCCAGAATAAGGGCCGTAAAGAAAGAACAAAAGCTTTACCTGTGGGACTGGACATCTGTGTCAAGCGGCGGTGCACGATTTGAAAACCTCGTCGCCTGCCAGCTTCTCAAATATTGTCATTTTATGGAAGATTCCGAAGGGTATGCCATGGATCTGAGATTTCTTCGGGACACGGACAAAAGGGAAGTCGATTTTGTTGTTTTGAAGGAAGGCCGTCCACTCTTTGCTGTGGAATGCAAGACCGGCGAGAAAGATATCAGTTCTGCCCTGTTCTATTTTATGGAGCGGATCAAAATTCCCACCGCGTACCAGGTGCATACCGGCACGCGGGACTATCAGAAGCAGGGAATTCGGGTGTTGCCTTTTTTTACGTTTTGCAGGGAACTCCTGATGCCGTGAAACCCATCCTGAATGGTTGTGACCAAAAGGAGATTTTGTCACATCCCATCCCATAAGGCTTGATCTGCCTCATCGCCCGAACAGGCTCTAAGATACATGAATGGAGAGGGGACCATGTTCAAGTTCATTCACGCAGCCGATATTCATCTGGACAGTCCATTACGCGGCCTGTCCCGGTATCAATCCGCACCGGCGGAATCCATTCGGGATGCCAGCAGAAGGGCATTCGAGAATCTTGTCGATCTGGCCATTGCAGAGAAAGTCGCCTTTGTTCTTTTGGCAGGAGATCTTTATGATGGCGACTGGAAAGACTACAGCACCGGTATATTTTTTGGCCAACAAATGGGGCGGCTGGGCCAGTACAATATTCCGGTTTTTGCAGTAGCCGGAAACCATGATGCGGCAAACAGAATGACCCGGACTCTGGACAGCCCTGCCAATATGAAAATTCTGTCTTCCAGAAAAGCCGAAACAATCCGGCTGGATGATCTGGGCGTTGTCATTCATGGGCGGAGTTTTGGATCACAACATGTTGACGAAAATCTGACAGTGACGTTTGGCCCTGCAGAAAAAGGCCGGTTCAACATCGGACTGCTTCATACCAGTCTTGACGGCCGGGAAGGACATGCGGTTTATGCGCCCTGCACAGCCAGTGATCTTTGCGCCAAAGGATACCAATACTGGGCGCTGGGACATGTTCACCAGCAGGAAATTGTTTCTGAAGATCCCTGGATCGTATTTTCCGGATGCATTCAGGGACGACACATTCGGGAAACCGGGTCGAAAGGATGTATTCTGGTTACCGTCGAGGACGATGCGATCCTGGAAGTGGAAAAAATACCCCTGGACGTGCTGCGATGGGTTCAGTGCAGAGTCGAACTGACAGATGTTGTGGAGATGCGGGACGTCCTGGACCGCTCCCGAAAGGCCATCGAAACACAACAGGCATGGGCGGACGGCCGCCCCCTTGCCATGCGAATCCGGTTTGAGGGTGCAACCCGGATATCGGATGAACTGGCTGCCTATCCGGAACGGTTCGAAAACCAGATCAAGGCACTGGGCGCCGAAATTGCCGGTGACAATCTGTGGATCGAGCGGGTCGAAAATGCGACATCCGGCAAGCGCGATCTGGATTCTGCCCTGGCCGATGGCACCGCATTCGGGAATTTGCTTAACGAGATTCTGGCGACACCAGGCGATCTTGAAGAGATTGATGGCTTGAAGAATTTGCTCACCGATCTCATGCAAAAAATGCCCGAAGCATTTGGCCCTGAATCTGCCCTGAATCTGAATGAAGACCAAACGGTTCAACGCCTGATCGGGGAGGCCAAGCATATGCTGGTTGGCAGGTTGCTGACAGTGGATGGTGCAAAATGAGAATCGACCGCCTTGATCTCATTGCCTATGGACCGTTTACAGACAAATCATTGGATCTGTCCCATGGACAATACGGACTGCATGTGATTCACGGCAATAACGAAGCCGGCAAGAGCACGTCTCTCAGGGCTCTTGTTGCCTGGCTGTTCGGAATTCCAACCCGCACCAGCGATAATTTTCTTCATTCCCATCAACAACTTCGAATCGGGGGGAAACTGAGACTGTCCGATGGTCAAACATTGGCGTTTGTCCGGAGGAAAGGTATCAAGGGCACGTTACTGAAAACCGGAACGGATGAGTCTTTGGATGATGCGGTTTTGGGGCCGTTCATGCCCGCTGGTATCGATGAAAATGTCTTTACCAAACTGTGGGGAATCGATCATGCCCGGTTGATTTCAGGGGGGCAGGAGCTGCTCAACCAGTCGGGCGATCTGGGGCAGGCCCTGTTCAGTGCTGCGGTTGGAACGGCGGGTCTTCGGGAAATACTGGCCGATCTGCAACGGGGCGCCGAGGAAATCTATAAACCCCGGGCATCCATCAAGATTCTGAATCAGGCCATTTCAAACTACAGGGACGCCCAAAAGAGAATCCGGGAATCGAGTCTGCCGATTGCGGAATGGAAGCGGTTGCAAAAAGACCTGTCTGACACGCTTTTTGCAATCGGGCAGCTTGAAGACCGTATCGCATCCAAAAACAAAGAGAAAAGTCGGCTTCATCGCCTCAATCGCGTGACGGGTGCGCTGGCCGAACGTCGATCTGTACTGTGCCGAATCCATGAGCTGGGAGATCCGAAACTGCTG
Source organism: Desulfatirhabdiaceae bacterium (assembly GCA_050179135.1). Taxonomy (GTDB): domain Bacteria; phylum Desulfobacterota; class Desulfobacteria; order Desulfobacterales; family Desulfatirhabdiaceae; genus UBA4064. The sequence continues at coordinate 11,690 of JBFXFK010000095.1, forward strand.
CCGGAAGACTTCGAAGAAAAGAGAAAAACAGCCATTGACAAACTGCAATCGGCCAGTGAGGCAAGGGAGAAAGCCGGGACCAAACTCAAAATCCTGGAAGAAGAATCGCAAACCCTGATTGTCCGTAATGAATATCTGGAAAATGAAGAGGCCATCCTGGCCCTCTATAAAGAGCTGGGTGCGGTTGAAAAATCAGTCCGGGACCGGCCACAGCAGGATGGCAAGCGGCGGTTGTTGCGCAATGAAGGCGAAACCCTGCTCAAAAGCGTTCGACCGGATCTGAAACTGGATAACGCCGATGATCTGCGGCCGCTGCTCAACAACAAAAAATGGATAACACGGTTGGCGCAACAGCATGGCCTGCTGACTCAAAAAAAAGACAAGGCTGAATCGACACTGAGAGACATCGCGGACGAGCAGGAATCGATCCGAAACGAACTGGCCAAAAACCCGCCGTCGGACCTGGATATGAACGAACTGAAAGCCACAATTGCATCGGCCCGAAAGGCAGGGGATGTGGAACACCGATTGGCCGATTTACAACGGCGGGCCCGGGCGGAGCAACAGGTGTACGAAAAAGAGTTTGCCCGGCTCGGAAGATTTTCAGGGCCAGTCGCGTCACTATTAAAAATGGCGATGCCCGTATCCGATACGTTGGACGCATTTGAGAAAGCAACCGATGACTTGTCCGAAAAGATCAGGGACTACCAGCGAAAACGACACGAAATTGAAGCGGAGGAAAAGCAGACCAAAGAGCAGTTGCGGGCGCTTTTGCTGACAATTGATGTGCCGACCATTTTCGAGTTGACGGAATCCCGAAAAGTCCGGAATACCGGGTGGGGACTGATCAAACGCAAATACATCGAGAGAATCGATGTTGAAAAAGATATTCTGGAATTTGCATCCGAATCCGATCTTCCCACCGTTTATGAGCAAAAAGTCGATCATGCCGACCATGTATCGGATCGCCTTCGGTTGGCTGCCGACCAGGTTGTGAAACGGGCGGATCTGGAAGCGAAGATGGAAAATCTGAAATCCTGTCTGGATGATATCTCGGAGGCCATCAAACAGGCAAATGAAAACCAGATAGCCTTACAAAAACAGTGGGATGCCATATGGGAGCCATTGGGAATCACTTCAGGAACCCCGAGGGAAATGAAACAATGGGTTCTGCGGATGGAAAAACTGATCACAAGGGTCCAGTCTGCACAGGCGATTGCCGCCGATGCCCAAACCCTTGCAGCAGATCACCAGAGACTGAAGGAATCCGTTTCCATCCAGATCGCCCGGTTTGATGAATCGATTGCATGGCAGAAGATGAGCTTGGAGGCCATGATTTCTCTTTGTGAACAGCGGGTCGCACAGGAAGAAGCCATTCGTGAACGAAAACGTCAGATGGAACAGTCACTGGCCGACGCGGCCATTCGACTGAAAAGAACACGCGATGAGCTCAAATCGATCGAAACCGAACAGGCGAGCTGGTTGCGGGAATGGGGGCAGGCGATTGAAGGCATTGGTCTGAAAGCGGATGTTCATCCCGAACAGGTGACCGAAACATTCGATCGACTGGTGGCCTTTTTTGATAAATTCGACAAGTCGGAAGAATTGCGCAAACGAATTTACGGGATGGACCAGGTCGAAGAGAAATTCAATGAAAAGATATTCGAGCTTGCGGATCGCATCGGATTCAAAAGGGATGGCCAGGAGGCGGCGACCATTGCCGCACAGCTCAATCGGGATCTGAACGATGCGCGTGAAGCCCGTGTAAAACTGCAGGAAAATCAGACTCAAATTAAAGAAATAAAAGGAGAGATCGAAGACATTGACATAACGGCCCGGACTGCAAAAGATCAGCTTGCCGTATTACGGGACCAGGCAGACGCGGCAACCGATGACGATCTGATTGTGGCCGGTGAGCGGTCCCGCAACAGGCGGGCCCTCCACCAGAAGCTCGATATGATCGAGCAGGAACTCAACCGGAATGGTGACGGTCTGAGCATCGAAGAACTGGAAAAAGAGGCGGATGAATCGGAAATCGATGCCATCGATGGGGCACAGGAGATGATTTCCTGGGAGTTGAAAGAGCTTCAGGAGAAGCGGGACAGCCTGCGCGATCAGCGACAAACGCTCCAAAATGAAATCGCTGCAAAAGATGGCCGCGCGACAGCTGCAAATGCCTCACAGGAGGCGGAAGAATGTCTTGCCACCATCATATCCGGCGCCGAAAAATATCTTCGGTTGCAAATCGCCGCACTCATTCTCGAACAGCGGATAGAGGACTACCGGAAGAAGAACCAGGCTCCGGTACTGGCCAAAGCCGGTGAGCTTTTTTCCAGGCTGACCCTGGGTTCGTATGTGAATCTCCGGGATGAGCTGGATGACAGCGGCAAACCCATTCTGCTTGGGGTTCGTCCAAACGGCAAAGAGGTGGCAATCGAAGGGATGAGCGACGGTTCGCGGGATCAGCTTTATCTTGCGCTGCGTCTTGCAACGCTCGAACAACATCTGAAAAAGGGGGAGCCCATGCCCTTTGTGGCCGACGACATTCTCATTGGATTTGACGACAACCGTACACGGGTCTGCCTCGAAGTTCTGGCGGAACTGGCTGCGTGTACCCAGGTGCTGCTTTTTACCCATCACCGGCTGGTTCCCGAGCTGGCAGAGGGCATTGACGCAAAAGCAGGAATTTATGTTCATGAACTGGGATGACAGTCGGACCGTAGAACAGTCGGACCGTAGAACAGTCGGACCGTAGAACAGTCTGACCGTCCGACTGCCCCTCTGCATGAATGCCATATGCGGCACCTTCAGCCTTCAGTCTTCTACCTTTGACATCCCTGTCATTCCAGACGCCGGATGCGTCCCTCCTCGATTGCCGTAATCACACCGCGGCGTCTGATGGTGTCAACCACCAGTTCCCGCAGCGGCAGGCCTGTTTTGACAACCGGCCGGTTTGTAAAAACCGTGTAATTGTCGCCGCCCGTGGCCAGAAAATCGGTAATGGCCACCGTATAAACGGTTTCGGGTTGCAGTGGCTGCCGGTTTTGTCCGGTACGGACATTCACTGCTGATCGCTCCCGTATCTCGAAAGTCAGGCCGGAGACCTGTAAAAAACCGCCGTCCTGATCCTCCTGTGACTTGCTGACCGATCGATGCAGGACCTGCATGATTTCCCTTCCGGTCAATTCCGTCACCATCAGTTCATTGGCAAAGGGAATGGTTTTGAAGATATCCTCAACCGTCACAGATCCCTGTTTGATGCTGGCGCGGATCGCTCCGGAATTGATCAGGGCGATTTGGGCGCCGGTATGGTCCACCATGATGTCGGCAACAAAATTGCCAAGTGCGGTCTCCCCGTAGCGAATCTGTTTCCGCTCACCATTCAGAAATGTACGCGCATGCCCGATCTCTTCCCTGAACCGGCTGTCCATTTGCCCGGAATACGCGGCGACAATGGCGGCTACCTTCGGGTCCGGTGTGATCCGGTCGGTGACGGGAATATAGGCGTAATCCATCAGAACCGCCTTATGAGAAACGGGATCGATCTGAAAATCGACGCGTCCCAGGTAACGCCCTTTTTCAAGGGCCTGAAATATGGGAACATTGCCCACCTTCTGGCAGGGCGATAACAAAAGATGCTCATGCCCGCCGATGATGGCGGCAAGGTCGGGGAGGGCTGTGGCAATCTCCCGGTCGATCGGGTGCCGGTTGTGGGAAAGCAGTACCACCGGCCCGGAAAACTGGTTTTGTTCATGAACCTGAAGAACGGCGGTTACCGGGTCGATGACCGCCAGTGTGGCCACATTGCTGGCCAGGGTGGTTGTCAGCAGTTCCCCGGTGGTAACGCCGACGATGGTAAGAGCCAGGTCGTCCTTTAAGGGAATCGTCAGAAGGGATTGGCAGATCTGCCTGTTACCATCTTTTTCCACAATGTTGGCGCTGAGGAAGGGGAATTTGGCCTGGTTCCGAAGGCGGTGAAAATTTTCGAGGCCAAAGTCAAATTCGTGATTGCCGACAGTCAATGCATCAACATCCATTGCGTTCAGGCATTCGATGTCCGGCAGACCCCGGAAGACCGTGGACATGGGGGTACCCTGAAGGATGTCGCCGGCCACCAGAACCAGTGTATGCGCCTGCCTGCGGCTGTTTTCTTCACGGATTTCATGGATCAGGGTGGCCATTCGGGCGATGCCGCCGACTTCCTGACGACCGTCTTCGCTTTTGATTTCAAACGGCATCAGATACCCGTGCAGATCGTTGAAAAAGAGAACAGTCACGGGAATTGGCGCCGGCGGGCCAATGTCTGCCGGGTTTCCGGCGCAGCCCGCCACCCAGGCAAGCAGCAGAAAAAGCCATAACATTCCGACAGTCTTCAAGGATCGTTTGATGTGCATGGTATCAACTCCATATTGCAGACATATGTCTGTCCAGAATTGAAAGGAAACCGGTGGAATCCATTACCTGAAGCAGGGGATACAGAACCGACTTGCGGTAGGCATTGAGACAGTTGTCATGGATTTCCCGTTTGTACGCTGCGGACAGGTCTTCAAGGAGAATGGCCGAAAAATCATGGCTCAGGGCGTCCAGGGCCGTTGCCAGCACGCAAAAATGGGTATTGATGCCGCAGACGGCAACTGTGTCCAGATTCAGGGTGCGCAGGGTTTGGTCCAGGTCGGTTTTGAAAAAGGCACTGAATCGCCGTTTTTCAAGAACGATGTCGCCTGATTCGGGCTCCAGCAAGGCAACCGGCCGAACACCGGTGGTTCCCCGAATGGCATGGGGTTTCATCCGGCTCCGGAACAGGAAATCGTTTTCCAGAAAACTGTCACAGGCAAAAATGACCGGAATTTCGCGTTTTCGGCACTGTTTCAAGAAATCCCGGACCCCGGGAATAATCCGGACCTCGTCCCGGGCCGGATCGGTGATGAATTCGTAGTTGCCTTCCAGCATATCGACAACAATGATGGCCGGTTTCATGTATGCCTCCATTTTTTCGGTTTTGTTCGGGCAATGGAACAGGGGCCTCTCAATCCTGACTACGTTCGAGCCGGTAGGTCAGGGTGGCGCGGCTCTTTGCGGCTCCCTGACATGATTTTAATGTTCAGGCAATGGTGGAACACCATCAATTTTTGAGAAGCGGCAACAAATGGGCAAGTCCTATGCCCTCAGGGGTTACCGTGGCCTGGTAGGGCCATACCGCGACACCTGCGTCGTGTGCCTCCCAAAACAGTGTGGAAAATTCCTTGTCGATGAAATCGGCAGGGGCAAAACATCCGGCATCGCATCTTTGTATCAGATAAAAACATGCGACATGGCACCCGCAGCGAGCCAGTTTTATAAGCTCCCGCAAATGCTTTTGGCCCCTTTGGGTCACTGCGTCCGGAAAGTATGCCACACCATCTTCCACAAGGGTGACGTTTTTCGCCTCGACCCAAAGCGTCCCTGTGGCGCCTGTCAAACGGGCGTCAAGACGGCTGGCGCCAAACCTGGCTTCGCTTTGGAAATGCGTGTAGGGTTCCAGTTCGGGAACCAGGGATAATTCCCATGCCTTTCGAAGCATCCGGTTGGGCGTGAGGGTGTTGACTCCCACCCACATATCACCGACACGGATCAACTCAAGCGTATAGGGGAGGCGTCTCTTCGGCCCCTGCGCCGGCGAAATCAGCACCCGGGCGCCGGGCCGAAGCAGGCCGAGCATGGCGCCCGAGTTGTTGCAGTGTACCCAACATCTCTTCCCATTGGTTTCCACTTCCACCAGAAATCTCTTTTCCCGTCGCAAAAAATATCCTGTCAGACAGGATTCGGGAAATGTGATAACAGGATTGGCCGGTTTATTCGCCAGCATCACCAGCTACTGCTCCCATCGTAAAGGTTAAGGAGGACATCAAATGGCTTTGATCATAATCCGGGGATTCAATTCCGTCAACTCCGGGTTTTCTGCCAGGGGGAAGGCATGGGAAATCCGGCAGCCGGTTGCGGGACTGGTTTTCTGAGATAGCCAGATCGGGGTGGCGGCAAATGGAATCCATATGGATATCCGCCAAAGGCACATTCCCTGAAAACATGGCCTCGTTCATCGGAAAACTGGCGGGTCGGATATGCCCGATAAAAAAATGAACGATAAAAATATAAGACACCGCCAGAACCGCCTCTGCCCTGTGCAGAATAATGGCGATATTCAGCGACCAACCGGGAAGAAACCGACAGATTGGGATTGGATATATCAGCATCAATCCGGTAACCGCCAATAAGGGAAGCCCCCAGTAAACCGCCCAGTAGTCAAAATTTTCCCAGTATGCCCAGCGATCGAATCGAGGCGGAGGACCCAGTCCGAAAAACCAGCGAATCCGTTTCCCTGTGTCTTTCAAATCGGTGAGGTTGGGGACCAGCGAGTCCGGGCCGAAGATACTCAAAAGCGGTGTGCGCCAGTTGATTCGGGTCAACAGGTAGGCGGTATGAATGACAAACCCCGCCATCATCAGGCCACCCACCCATA
>JBFXFK010000096.1:0-17971 GCA_050179135.1 Desulfatirhabdiaceae bacterium
TTCCATCATTTTGAAGGTTTCAGCAATACCGCGATTTATCAAATAATTATGTCAAAGAGCAGAAAAACTCAGTGTAATCAGGCTGCGACTCACCTGTGAATCACAACAAACTATGGACTCTCAAGTTCAATATCAAAGTATTGCTTTAAATGGACAACCATCTGTTTCATTCCAAACGTGAAAACTTTTCCCTGGAATGCCATTGGCTCGACCCCATATAGAAAAAACAACATGTAACTCCATTCTACATGGAATCTTTGATCCATTACAGTAGGGTTGTCAATGAAAAAATATCAAGTCATATGAAAAATGCTATAGCTGTAGACATAGTAACAGAGACCAAAAAGAATTTTCCGGCTCTTTCGACATGCAGCTTTGACAAAGGATTTCACAGCCCTGATAATCAGACAAAGCTGGCAGCGATTCTGGATCGTGTTGTTTTACCCCGAAAGGGAAAACTGTCAACGGAAACGGCGGCTATTGAAAAAGGGCCGGAATTCGTTTTGTTGAGACGAAAACACTCAGCCGTTGAATCGGCAATCAATGCACTGGAGAATCATGGTTTGGACCGCTGTCCGGATCACGGTCTTGCCGGATTCAAACGCTATGTCGGCCTGGCTGTACTGGCCCGTAACATTCAAATCATTGGCAAGGCTATTCAGGTCAAAAAGCTTCAGGAGTTGGAAAAGGCAGAGAAAAGAAAAAAGCCCTGCCGATTGACTGCCTGCGGCTGACCTTCCATTTTTAACTGTAATTTTCACCTCCGACAGGACGGGTGTTCTTAAAATTGAACGCCAATTCAAATATATTATCTGAATACGATTCATCCCATCCAACCGACAACAAAATTAGCCAAAAACGATTATAGCAGATAAGGACTGACTCATTTTTCGTCGTGAGGGGGTATCCTCATAAATTTTAAACCGACTTTTCGTTCAGACACTATTTACGAATGACAAGAAACTCATCCGCCACCAGCTCTGCTTGCACAGCGTAAAACAAATTTATCGTGCCTTGTTGTCGGTTTGCCATTTTAGGCCTGGTTTTGATTGGCAAACGCCATATCCGGGAATAAGCAAAAAACTCCGATACTCGGTATGCCAGCTTTTCAAGGCGATAGCCGCAATCCCGGGCTACGATCGACCATACATTTTCATACCCGGTGGATGAACATCCCGGAATGATTCATGAGCGTTTACCGCAAAAATACAGATTGATCGTGAATGAATCACATTCATTCACGGGTATTGCGTTTAAATCGGCAAACCCAAAAGGTTCAAAGCACCAGTTACTTCTGTTCTGCAACGTTTTCAATCGCATGGATCGCTTCTGCAACTCCGATCCTTCCATCGGCATTGATATCGCCATTGACATTCATGATTCCTGGTACGGTCAATCCTGTGGATACCTGAAGCGACAGGATGGCATCAGTCAGATCGACATGCCCATCCCCATTGACATCCCCGATCGCATGGGTCAATGTTACTCTGAGCAGGGTTCTGTTTCCGGCGGCATCATAAGCATATTCAATGCTGGCACCATTGCTGAAAGACACACCGGTCAGTTGATACCGTTTGTCATAGGTATAATTGATGGTCAGTGCATTTGATGCGGTGATGGATAGCAGAAAAACCGCCATGGTGATAAACAGTGATTTTTTTAAAAAATTTATGTCGGGCATGATAATCCTCCCTATGAGTGATTTTATCGCTTTCCTGATAAAGATTCTGGATGCGTTATCGGTCGGGGATGGCCAAAAAAAGCCTTCCCTGGTGCCTTCCCAAAATCATTATCTGAAACCTACAAGAGCTTGGTTTAATGTGTTATTTGATTCATGCGAAATGCTATTCGCTGGTTCGGGTAGTGTCAGCAAATCTCCTGTGGATTGAGGAAGAGGGGTTAACGAAAAATGCAAGGGCATTAATCCCGCCCCATGGATCGGGTACCGGTTGGCAGATGATTTTCCCGATCCTGTATATCACTCTCTCCAAAGGTCGGATAGGGTGGTTCATAACCCAAATCCTCTGAAAAATCGAAAATTGTGCCGAGAGGACCCGTAACTGTTTTGATAACTTCTTTTAAAGCGCCATCATAATCCCCTTCAACGGCGTATCCCAATGCTTTCGAAACCCCCTGGGTAACACCGCCCCAGAAACTGAAGATCCCGATGGCCTTGTCTATGACATAACAATCAAAATCATGCCTTGCTTTTTGATAATTTTTATCTTTCGCATACGGGTCTTGCATGTCACGCCCTCCCACCAGTCCGGTTGGGTCAACTTGGTTGATGGGGTTGTTCCCGACATAGGCATAAAGGTTGCTCCCTCCTTCCAGGCCAATCGGGTCTTTGTGCATAAATTTTCCCGTGGCGGCATCATAGAAACGGTTTTTCATAAAGTATATCCCGCCTTCATCACCCAGAACCCCATACCCCCCTGCAAAGGTAAACGGATTGTACAGGTGGCCACTCTGGTTGATAATCTCGCCAAACGGGGAATAGGCATAAGCCCGGACAACGACCCCGCCGCCATCGGTCAGCGCCAGCATGTTGCCTGTTCTGCCCTGATGGTAGGTCTGCCATCCGATCAATGGTGTTCCCATTGCCACGGGTGAACTGTTCCGATAGATATAGTAAACTGTTACCAGGCCGACGCCATCGGTTTCAAACATCAGACGGCCGAATGAATCATGGTGATAGTTTCGGGTCTGTGCGCCATCGACTGCCCTGACTCGGTTTCCGGTCGCGCCATATGTATAGGTTTTTGTAGTATTTCGGGTTATCGAGGTCAGCCGGTTTTCCGGATCATAGGTCGCTGCCAGTGTTTTTGTTCCACTGATTCCGGTAAGATTTCCATCCGTATCATAGGTATAGGTGTTGCCTCCGGAAGATATCAGTTGGTTGACCGCATTGTATGTTCCGGTTTCGGACATGGCTGAAAAAATCGGCAAAACAGGCAGATCGACAGACTCCTGGATGATGTTGCCAACGGGATCCCGGACAAACGTGCCTCTGGCAAAAGACGTTTCCCCCCTGGTATGATGGAATTCGCTCATGTTGTTGTTGGCATCATACGTGTAACGGCTGGAGGTTCCATTTGAACGGGTTTCTGTCAGAATATTGCCGGGGCCGTCATAGGTCATGGCTATGGTGTTCCCGTCCCAGACAATCCCGGTTACCCGGTTTCTGCTGTCATAAGTGTAAGATACAGTCAGTCCACCCGGATAGGAAATGGATGCAATATTTCCTGCAGCATCATAAGTTGTTGCCAAAGCGGTGCCATCCGGATAGTTAATCGCTGTCACCCGTCCCATCGCATCCCTGGCGAACGAGGTTTGGCCGGTGGCATCTGTCGTTTGGGATATGTTGCCCAACAGATCATATGAATATGTGGCCACTTGGGAGCCATCATATTTTTTGGATATCACTTCTCCTTCTGTATTGTATTCAAAGGCAATGACCTGATTTCTAGCGTTGGTCACCCGGGATATCCGCCCTGCGGCATCCCAGGTATTGGCCACTGTATTGTTCAGGGGATCTGTTGCGCCAAGAAGCCGGTTGCTTCCATCAAATGTAAACGTATATTTTTTGTTTTGTTGATCTGTCAAAGAAAGCATGTTCCCGTTGCCGTCATAGCTTGTCGTAATCACGCCACCTGCGGCATCTGTCGTGGTCACAGGCCGGTTGGCCAGATCATAGGTGGTCTGAGTGCTGTTGCCATTGGCATCTGTGGTTTTTATCAGCTTGTTGTTCGGGTTGTATTCCAGTGTTTTAAAATGCCCAAGCGGATTGATGATTTTTGTGGGATGGAGCATCGCGTTTCGTTCATAACTGGTCATGTTTCCGTTTTCATCGATGGAAGCCGTCATGGCACAGCAGTCATAGATATTGCTCTGATATGTTCCATCCGGATGAGTGATTCTGGTCAGACGATCGTTATTGTCGTAGGCATACGATGTGGTGTTGTTTCGGGAATCCGTGACCGATAATTTTCTGAAACCCAACAAGTCATAGGCATATCGGGTGATATTTCCCTGAGGATCTTTTTTTTCGGTCATATTTCCGAAATCGTCGTAGGCAAATTCCGTCATGTTGCCTATTGCATCCGTTGCCGTAGCAACAAGGCCTCTGGAATCATAGGTCATCTTCTCTGTCCGTCCCGAAGGGGAAGTCCTTTGGATCAAATTGTGTTTTTCATCATAAGCATACTGCCATGTTTCCTGAAGCGGGTTGCTCATGGAAAGCAGATTGTCATTTTCGTCATAGGTAAAAGTGGTTACGGAAAATATGGCCGGCTCATATCGGAAAAGCATGTTGCCCCGTTCGTCATACCCCCAGTTCCAGGTATATCCGTTGGCGTCAATCCATGTTGTTGGAAGACCGGCAGTATATTTTTTGGATGTTGCGTGACCCAGGGAATTCAGGGTGGAGGTTGTTCTGCCGTTTTCATTGGTATAGGAAAAAACTCCGCCGTTGGCATCAGGTATGGAAATGCCCTCCAGATAGGTACCGCCATAATTTTCGGTAAACCCCCGTGCATCCGTAATCGCCGAAATTCTTTTGGGTGATTCCGGATCACTGTCCGAAAAAGGTTCATAGGTGAAGACGGTGGTCTTGCCTGCTGTGGTCATTGAAACCACATAGTTTTGCGAATCATGGGCATAATCCGTTACATTGCCCGCAAAATCGGTTGTCTGGATCAGATTGCCTCTGGAATCATAGCGATAGGAGGCAAATCGGCCATCTGGTCCTGTCATGCGTGTGCAGTGTTTTTGACTGTCATATTCAAATGATGTTTTTCGCCCCGCCGCATCGGTGATGGACTGAATGGTTGAATTGTCGTTATATGTGATCGTCACGGCATTGCCGTTCTTATCCGTGATGGATGTCAGATACCGTGAGGCATTGTGCTGGTTTGGATCATCTTCGTACCGGTAAACATGACGGGTGTCCTTTTCTTCCAGAAGATATATCTCGGTTCCAAGGTCTGTCAGCATGTCATATATCCCTTCCGGCGGGATCATTTTGGAAGGGGGTAGGGTATCGCTGGAATAAAGCAGTTCTTCGCTGGAGCCTTTTTTCAGATAGGCCCTTTTGTGTATTTCATCCATATAATAGGTCATAATTGTCGATTCATAAGAAAAGGTCCATCCATTGCCAAACATCCCGATTTTCTTTGGATTGGAATTCAGGGTTCGGGTCATGGCAATTTGGGGACCCAGTCCGCTGTAAGTAAGATCGGTATCATCGATTACAAGATTCCGGGTGGATGTGTTTGCCCAGTACCTGGGCAATCCCATATCACCTCAGACACCCGGCCCCAGTCCGTGTCGCGGCCGCAATCGGGTTTGCTTGAGTTTCTTGCCGTACAGCCAGGGCAGAGATTCTATATCGTACATGTAGGCGGGTGGATTGAACAATGTAACATCGATATATATCGTACGTTTGTAGGATGTGGAAGGCAGTTGAAAAAGAATTCTCTGATAAACGATCTGCATGGATTCCCGGTAATTGCTTTCGGGATAGAAAAGCGCCCAGTCCTCTATATACAGCGGATTGGAATTTTCATCTCTAAGGCAATCATCATAATAAGGGAAGCATAAATCCAGAGCTGTATAATCCAGATAAAGCGATGGATCCGGATTGGGAGTCGGACATACTTGTGCCTGTGCGTACAACTCCACACCCAGGGGCGGCCAAGACCCCACATAGTAACACTTGCCATAAAAACTGAGGCCGGGAGTGCCTCCGACATCCTCACAATATTGAAATGTAAGCGGTATGGGTGTTCCGCCGCTGGTCATCAGATCCCACTCGACCGTTTCCCCCCCATAGGTAGTGGTGATGGCGCGGCACAGGCCCGGGAAAGCGAAAATTGTCGATGCCAGGAAAAGAGTTAACAATATGCGATATTTCAATGGCTACCTCCTTATTCCGAAACTATGAATCAAGCGTATCGCTCCATGGTAGCCCGGGTTTCGATACCCGGGAATAAAGCGGTAAATTCCGATCCCCGGGTATGGAAACCCGGGCTACCATGGCCAAGCCTTTTTCATGTCCGGGGTTTAATCACCCGGACATGATACACGATGATCTATTGCTCAAAAAGTCGGGAACAAATCATCTTTATTGGCTTTTTTTCATCCACGTTATATTCCGACTACCGTCTGCAGAATATAAATCACCTCTGGCATTCCGATTTTTCCGTCACCATTGACATCTGCTGCCAGTGAAATATCCGTTACCGGATAGCCGGCCAAAATTTGCAGTGCAAATATGGCATCGGCAAGATTGACACTGCCATCACCATTTACATCACCCTTTAAAATAACAGGTTGGCCCGCAATAATTTTAAGATACGGGCGTTTGTCGGTTTCCAGGCTGTCAGAAGAATGGACAGCCCATGATACGGCCGCGTTGTTGCATCCTTCGTCCGGAGAGTAAATTACCAGGCCGTGGTTGGGAACCGTGCCGTTTTTCCATTGTCTGTAAATATTTGTGATGTCATATTCCACTTTTCCAAAATCATTTGGAAATTTGATATTGATCGGTCCATAGACCGGGTTGCCTTCTGTTGGCGGTTCGGCCGGAAGAGACATTTCATTCCATGGTGTCAGAACCGGATAAAAATAGAAGTTGGCTTCACAATTGCTGATACAATACGCCGTATGGGGCAAATGGTTTACCACCAGATAGACCTGTTGAACTGTATCTGGAAGGGTTGAAATATTGAATTGAATGTAGCCTTTGGCATTGCATTCGTTACAGGTGCTTCTGGCATTGCCTGCAAGTGTATCGGATTCACCACTCCAAAGCCCTGAACAGTTGTAAAAATACGCATCCTTTCCGGAATTGATACTGCCATCATCTGTTCCGTCGTTTAATCCCGGACCCGGTTGAAAAATGATCTCTTGACCAGTCTCAATGAAATTTGCAATCAGGGCGCGGTTTGCAGAGGCAGTAAAGGTGTATGCGGCATTTGTGGATACTTCCTGTCCGCCCTCGGTCCAGTTGACAAAGTTCCATCCCGGATTGGGCGTGGCGGTTACGGTGATACTGGCGCCATCCGCGTAAATACCACCACCCGTGACAATGCCGCCTGCGGAAGGACTCGCAGAAATGGCAATGGTATACTGGTTAACAGGTTGATCAGCAATAATTTTAAGATACGGGCGTTTGTCGGTTTCCAGGCTGTCAGAAGAATGGACAGCCCATGATACGGCCGCGTTGTTGCATCCTTCGTCCGGAGAGTAAATTACCAGGCCGTGGTTGGGAACCGTGCCGTTTTTCCATTGTCTGTAAATATTTGTGATGTCATATTCCACTTTTCCAAAATCATTTGGAAATTTGATATTGATCGGTCCATAGACCGGGTTGCCTTCTGTTGGCGGTTCGGCCGGAAGAGACATTTCATTCCATGGTGTCAGAACCGGATAAAAATAGAAGTTGGCTTCACAATTGCTGATACAATACGCCGTATGGGGCAAATGGTTTACCACCAGATAGACCTGTTGAACTGTATCTGGAAGGGTTGAAATATTGAATTGAATGTAGCCTTTGGCATTGCATTCGTTACAGGTGCTTCTGGCATTGCCTGCAAGTGTATCGGATTCACCACTCCAAAGCCCTGAACAGTTGTAAAAATACGCATCCTTTCCGGAATTGATACTGCCATCATCTGTTCCGTCGTTTAATCCCGGACCCGGTTGAAAAATGATCTCTTGACCAGTCTCAATGAAATTTGCAATCAGGGCGCGGTTTGCAGAGGCAGTAAAGGTGTATGCGGCATTTGTGGATACTTCCTGTCCGCCCTCGGTCCAGTTGACAAAGTTCCATCCCGGATTGGGAGTGGCAGTTACGGTGATACTGGCGCCATCCGCGTAAATACCACCACCCGTGACAATGCCGCCTGCGGAAGGACTCGCAGAAACGGCTATAAGGTAAGAGCCATCGACAATAGCGGCTCCGTTATAAAATGTTCCAATATTATTGTTCTGGGATGCGTCATCGGCAGTTGGCGAGCCGATCGCATCGTTAAACGGCCAGTAGGCGACCAGGCCATTTTCGGTACCGGTTAAACTTGAGTTTATGGTACTGTTGATTTGTTCGGGTGTTCTTGCGATATTCCATATTCTGAGTTCATCCATTAGACCATTGTAGTTATTGTAATTGGTCCAGGGTGCTTTGCCTATGTATAAGGGGAGGTTGGAAGAGCTGATATTGCCTGTTTGGGAAATCGTATTTTCCAATATACCATTGATATAAATTTTCATGGTTGACCCATCATAAACACCGGCAACATGAGTCCATGTGTCAACGGGTACAACAGTCGTGGAGCCGACACCAACCTCACCGCTGCCTTCCGGAGCTATATTAAAACTGATGCGTCTCGGAAAACCTTTTTCCCCTGAGTTTGCACTTGCCGCTAAAAAACGATATGAATACCATGGGTTGGCATCGTATGGGTTTAATTGTTTTCCCATTATCAGTGCCCACTCTCCGCCTCCGCTGGCGGGATTGATCCATGCTTCCATTGTCAATGCGCTGACGGTGTTTAATTCCGGTGAGGTGGGCACAGAGATATAGCTGTTGGATGCGGAATTAAACTGTGCCGCATTGTTTTCTAAATCAAGTAATTCAGCATGAACATGTGGTGTTAAAATTGTTGCGGTGAGAATGGCCATCATTGAGAGCAGTAGATAAAACAGACAAATACTGGAACGATTTGCTTTCATATTGACTCCCCTTTTACCTGATGAAAATTTATCGTGAAAATACATTCGGTATTGATATATGATTGATTTGTATTGAGAAAATGCCAGGCATCCTGATTGTTTGGCCGTCAGCATCTTAGCCCGGGTTTGCGGCTATCGCCCTGAAAAGCAGCCATAGCCGGGAATAATGCGGTTAATTCCAATTCCCGGGATTGGAATCCCGGGCTACCATGGTCTGCACATTTCCTTCTTTTTGGTTAATAATCCGGAATGATGAATGATCATTTACCATAAAAATGTTTGTTGTGTCGGGATTTGGGTAATGAGAAGTGGCCGAACTGTCTTGCCGTTTTGCCTCCAAAGTTTTGGAATCAAATCCCGGGTTTTAAAACGGTAATTGCCATGCCAGGATTAGGAAAGACGGATAATGGCGGCATGACCATTTTCATGTCCGGGATTACCATGGAAATGGTTATGGAATGAGATGAGAAGTGGAAATTGGGAAGTTTTCTGACTGTCTTGCCGTTTTGTCTCCGTAGGTTGGGATATTGATCCCGGTTTTTAAACCGATACCCGTGAATAAATATCATTCATCCTGTTTCGATTGATAGATCACGACTTAACCACGGAATACATGAAACACACGAAAAATGATCTTCACCCATCGTAGCCCGGGTTTCTTTACCCGGGAATAAAGCGGTAAATTCCGATCCCGGGTATGGCTGCTTTTCAAGGCGATAGCCGCAAACCCGGGCTACGATCGACCATTCATTTTCATATCCGGTGGGTGAACATCCCGGAATGATTCACGAGCGTTTACCGTGAAAATGCACTCGTTTTCGGATTTTAAACGGTGTTTCATATCTTCTATATTTTGGAGGGATTGTCAAGAGAAATAAGAAGTCTGTCCGCGGCCACTGTGGGTGAGAGCAGACCATTTTCCACTTCCAGGCAGATGCCCGAAAGCATTTTCCGGACAGCCGGATTTCGGTGAAACCGGTCTTTCAAACCTTCTTCGACCAGGGACCACATCCAGGACAGGGCCTGTTTTTTTCGATTCAGATGCAATTCGCCACTGGCTTCCATACGGCTTTTGTGATCCAGAACCGTTTGCCAGATTTCTTCGATTCCGGTCAATTGTACGGCGCTGCATGTCAGGACAACCGGCCGCCAGGTGGGTGAAACCGGGGTCAGCAGACGAATGGCGCTTTCATAATCCCTGCGGGCCAGACAGGCTTTTTCCAGATTGTCGCCGTCCGCCTTGTTGATGGCGACCGCATCCGCCATTTCCAGAATGCCTTTTTTGATGCCCTGAATTTCATCTCCGGCCCCGGCCAGCATCAGGACCAGAAAAAAATCCACCATGGAGGCCACGGTGATTTCAGACTGGCCCACGCCCACGGTTTCCACAATGATGACGTCATATCCGGCCGCCTCGCAGACCAGCATGGTTTCACGGGTTTTTCGGGCCACGCCGCCCAGGGTTCCGCCGGACGGAGACGGCCTTATAAATGCGTTGGGCTCCACAGCCAGCCGTTCCATTCGGGTTTTATCCGCCAGGATGCTGCCGCCGCTTCGGGTGCTGGAGGGGTCCACGGCCAGTACGGCGACTTGATGTCCCTTGCCGGTCAACAGCATGCCCAGGCTTTCGATGAACGTACTTTTCCCCACACCCGGAACACCGGAAATTCCCAGGCGGACCGCCTTTCCGGTATGGGGCAGAAGCGCATTCAGGATATGTCCGGCCAGATCCTGGTGATCCGGCCGGGAACTCTCGATCAGGGTAATGGTTTTGGCCAGCATGCGGCGGTTTCCGGTGATGACACCGTCAACATGGGTCCGGATTGCCGAGGTCATATGTAGCGTTTTTCCAGTTGGTTCATTACCTGATTGGCGGAATCGATGATGGCGGTTCCGGGACCAAAAACAACCACGGCGCCTGCCTGATACAGAAATTCATAATCAGACGGCGGAATGACCCCGCCGACAATCACCATAATGTCTTCTCCGCCGTGAGCCTTCAGGGCGTCGATCAGTTGGGGAACCAGCGCCTTGTGTCCGGCGGCGAGCGAGGATGCGCCAACCAGATGAACATCGTTTTCAATCGCCATTCGGGCGGCTTCTTCCGGAGTCTGGAACATGGGGCTGATATCCACATCAAAACCCAGATCCGCAAAGGCGGTGGCGACAACCTTGACACCGCGGTCATGTCCGTCCTGTCCCATTTTGGTCAACAGAATGCGGGGCCGTCTGCCCTGTTTGTCAGCAAACTCCTGACATCGTTTCCGAATGGCTTCTATCACGGTCTGATCTCCAAATTCCGAGGCATACACGCCGGATATACACCGGGTGGTTGCAACATATCGTCCGAACACCTTTTCAATGGCATCCGATACTTCTCCCACGGTTGCCCGCGCCCGAATGGCCGGAATACAGGCGGCCATCAGATTTTCACCGGATCCGGCACACCGGGTGACTTCTTCCAGAGCCTTCTGAACCGCGTCATGGTTCCGTTTGGCCTTCAACTCTTTCAGCCGTTCGATCTGTTCGATCCGGACCGAATCGGAAACGGATAAAATGCCTTCGAGCGGCTTTTCCTCAATTTTATATTTGTTCACGCCCACAATCACATCCAGACCCTGATCGATCCGGGCCTGCATCCGGGCTGCAGATTCTTCGATGCGCAGCTTGGGCATTCCGGATTCAATGGCTTTGGCCATGCCGCCCAGGGATTTGATCTCGTCCAGAATTTTCCGGCATTCCCGGACGATGCCGTCTGTCAGGGATTCCACATAATAAGAACCACCCAATGGATCCACAACATGGCAGATTCGGGATTCTTCCTGAATGACAATCTGGGTGTTCCGGGCAATCCGGGCCGAAAAATCCGTGGGCAGCCCTACGGCTTCGTCAAAGGAATTGGTATGCAGGGACTGGGTGCCGCCCAGGGCGGCAGACATGGCTTCCAGGGTGGTCCGAATGATATTGTTGTAGGGATCCTGCTGGGTCAGGCTCCATCCGGATGTCTGACAGTGGGTGCGCAGCATGAGTGACTGGGGATTTTTGGGATTGAACTCGCTGACGATCTCATGCCACAGGAACCGGGCCGCCCGCAGCATGGCGATGTCCATGAAAAAATTCATGCCGATGCCAAAGAAAAAGGAAAGCCTGGGCGCAAAGGTATCGATATCCATGCCCGTTGCCAGCGCCGCCTTGACATATTCCAGTCCGTCGGCCAGGGTAAAGGCGCACTGAAGCACGGAATTGGCGCCCGCCTCCATCATGTGATACCCGCTGATGCTGACCGTGTTGAATTTGGGCATGTGTTTGGAGCAGTATCCAATGATGTCGGATACGATCCGCATGGATGGTTCCGGCGGATAAATATAGGTGTTCCGGGTCAGATATTCCTTGAGAATATCGTTTTGAATGGTTCCGGTCAGTTTGTCCTGGGTCACCCCCTGTTCTTCCGCGGCCACAATGTACCCGGCCATGATCGGCAGAACCGCGCCGTTCATGGTCATGGAGACCGACATCTGATCGAGCGGGATCTGATCGAACAGGATTTTCATGTCCTCTACCGAATCGATGGCAACCCCGGCTTTGCCCACATCGCCCATGACCCTTGGATGATCGGAATCATAGCCCCGGTGTGTGGCCAGATCAAAGGCCACGGAAAGTCCTTTCTGACCCGCTGCCAGATTTCTGCGGTAGAATGCATTGGAATCCTTTGCCGTGGAAAATCCGGCATACTGCCGGATGGTCCAGGGGCGTCCCGCGTACATGGTGGCCATCGGTCCCCGGACATAGGGCGCAAGTCCCGGAAGGGTATTGACATGTTCCATGCCTTCCAGATCTTCAGCCGTATAAAGGGGTTTGACCAGAATGCCTTCCGGTGTTTTCCAGTTGAGCGCATCCGGACTTTTGCCTTTCAGTTGTTTGGTCGCCAGGTCTGTCCATTTTTGTTTTTGGGGATGTTCTGCCATGATATGCTCCATATTTCGGGTTTGATTAAACGTTATGTTATCGCTGACACAGTTCCACCAAAACCCCGCCGGTGGCCTTGGGATGCAGAAACGCGATTTTGGCTCCGCCGGCCCCGATTCTGGGCGTCTGATCGATCAATTGAACCCCTTTTTCCTTCAGCTCCTTCAATGCCTCATCGATGTTTTCCACACGGAATGCCACATGCTGAATGCCTTCTCCCCGTTTTTCGATATATTTGGCAACCGCGCCATCGGGTGATGTGGATTCCAGAAGTTCGACCTCGCTTTCTCCGACCGGAAGAAATGCGGTTGTCACCTTCTGCTCCTGAACCGTTTCGGTTCCTTCCAGATGAAGTCCCAGGATATCGGTCCAGAATCCTTTTCTGGCGTCAATGGCGTTTACGGCAATTCCCAGATGATCAATCTTTAAAATTTTCATATCCGTCTCCCATGTCTCATTTGAATTTTTTGATGACCCGATCAAATCCAGGCAGGGCATTCCGGATGGTATCATCCGAAACACAATAGGCAATTCGAAAATATCCGGGTCCATTGAACCCGCTTCCCGGCACCACCAGAATCAGTTCCTCCTGAAGTGCTTTTACAAAGGCAACATCATCCGGAACCGGTGATTTGACAAAGAGATAAAATGTTCCCGGCGGCCTGGTAAACGCATATCCGCTGGCAGTCAGTCCATCGCACAGCAGATTCCGTTTTCTGGCATATGCGGATATATCGGCCTTCACGCCCTGCAATCTGGCCACCACCCGCTGCATCAGGGCCGGCGCGTTTACAAATCCCAGAATCCGGTTGGTCAGCGCCAGGGCGCTCGACAGTTCTTTTTTGTGTTTTGATCCGGGGCTTACCGCCACAAATCCGATACGCTCACCGGGTATGGAAATATCCTTTGAATAGGATGTGGTCATGATGCTTTCGGGATAACAGGCGTATATGCTGGGTACGGTGATGCCGTCATAAACGATTTTGCGGTAGGGCTCATCCGAAATCAGAAATATGGTCCGGCCCAGATCCCGGCTTTTGGCAGTCAGAATGTCGCCAAGCCGCATCAGAATTTCTTTTGTATAAACCTGCCCGGTCGGGTTGTTGGGAGAATTGATCAGAACGGCCTTGGTTTTTGGCGATATGGCACCGGCGATGGCATCGATATCCAACTGAAAATCCGGAAGGCTGGGAACGGTTTTTAACACCCCCCCATGGTTGCCCACATAAAATCCATATTCCACAAAATTGGGCATGGGTGTCAGAACTTCATCTCCCGGATCGAGAATGGACTTGAAAATGATATTGAGTCCACCGGCGGCGCCGCAGGTCATGACAATATCATCCGGAGAAAAAGCCATTCCCTGTTCCTCAGTCAAATAATCGGCAACCGCCTTTCGGACTTCGGGATACCCGGGATTGGGCATGTAGCCGTGGAGTCCGGGCCGTTCATCCAGAAGCAGTTCTTTCATAACGGTCTGAAATTCGGCGGGCGGCTCCAGATTGGGATTTCCCAGACTGAAATCAAAGACATTTTCCGGACCGTGCAGGGCTTTCAGGCGGGCGCCTTCTTCAAACATTTTCCGGATCCAGGATGAACGGGACATGATGGTTTCAATATGTTTTGCGATGGTCATAGGGTATCTTTCTTTTTTATGGAATTACTTCTGATACAAATTTGTCCCTCTCATGTTTTACGCCTGAACAACGGATTTGATTTCCGGAAGTTCCTGCTTCAACAGGCGTTCAATGCCGTTTCGAAGAGTCATCTGCGACATGGGGCATCCGGAACATGCGCCTTTCAACCGGACCGTCACCACGCCATCCTGATAACCCACCAGTTCCACATCCCCGCCATCTGCCTGAAGCATGGGGCGTATCGTGTCGATGACGGACTGAATCTTTTCCTGCATAAACCCTCCTTTTTGCTGAAATTAGGCATCCCGGTCTCCCGACCGGACATGATAAAAGTTTTTTCGAAAGGTATCAAATGAATCCGAATTGACAGCGCGGCGCATTTCTTTTATCAGATTGACATAATAGTGAATATTATGAATGGTATTGAGACGGTAGGCCAGAATTTCCCGGCTCATGAAAAGATGACGAAGATATGCGCGGGAGTAATTTTGGCATGTATAGCACGCACATCCGGTTTCAACAGGATCCGAATCCATTCTGTGGCGGGCATTGGTGATATTGATGACACCGGTATGGGTGAACAATTGACCGTTTCTGCCGTTACGGGTTGGCAGGACGCAGTCGAACATGTCCACACCCAGGGCAACCATATCCACCAGGTTCTCCGGTGTGCCCACGCCCATGACATACCGGGGGGCCGAATCGGGCAGACGGGCGATTGCGGCATCCGCCATTTCGAGCATCAGGTCTGAAGGTTCTCCCACACTCAATCCGCCAATGGCATACCCGTTGAAACCCATTTCCACCAGGGCATCGGCGGATGCCGCACGCAGGTCCGGTTCCATGCCGCCCTGGACTATGCCAAACAACAGATTTTGTTTACGGCATTCCTGACGAAAGAAATCCTGGCACCGTCCCGCCCATCGGGTGGTGAGATCCATTGCCGACACCGTTTCATCGCGTGAGGATGGATAAGCGATGCACTGATCCAGACACATGACGATGTCGGCATTCAGGCAGAGCTGAATTTCAATGGATTTTTCAGGCGTCAGCATATGCCTGGAGCCATCGATATGAGACTGGAAATCCGCACCTTCATCTGTGATCCTGCGAAGCCGGGCCAGAGAAAAAATCTGAAACCCGCCGCTGTCGGTCAAAATGGGACCATGCCAGTTCATAAACCGGTGCAGGCCGGAGAATTGGCCGATGACATCACATCCGGGTCTGAGATACAGATGGTAGGTGTTGCCCAGAATAATCTCTGCGCCACAGGCTGTCAGATCCTCGGGCGACAGGGATTTGACTGTGGCCAATGTGCCGACCGGCATAAAGACCGGTGTTTCAATCGCGCCATGTGCCGTGATTAATGCGCCTGTTCGGGCGCGGGTCTCGGAGGATCGGGAAGTTATTGAAAAATTGTTCATAAAAGTCAATCAATTATCATGGCATCGCCGTAACTGTAAAACCGATAACCGCCATCGATGGCTTCCTGATACGCGCGCAAGATGGTTGTCCGGCCCGCAAAGGCAGAAACCAGCATCAGGAGAGTGGACTGGGGCAGATGAAAATTGGTGATCATCGCATCCACTATGGAAAACCGGAAGCCGGGATAAATATACAGATTGCATGATCCGCTACCAGCCGTTATCTGTCGTTGATGATTTGCAGCATATTCCAGTGTTCGTACGCAGGTTGTGCCAACGGCGACAATCCGGTTTCCATTCTTTATGGCCTGATTGACCTGAATGGCGGTTTCCTGCGGAATGGTGAATTGTTCTTCATGGATCCGGTGCTCCCGGATATCCAACGCCCGAACCGGCTTAAACGTCCCATATCCAACATGAAGGGTAATGGGGGCTATGACAATGCCTCTGGCTTCAATCTGTCCCAGAATCTCCCGGGTGAAATGCAGGCCGGCGGTTGGTGCCGCAATGGCGCCTTTTTGAGAGGCATAGACAGTCTGGTAACGGGTTTGATCATCGCAGGGCAATTCTTCGGCCGAATTCCGCCGGATGTAGGGTGGAAGCGGCATCCGGCCAATGCGATACAGAATATCCTCAAAACCCGCATGACTGAAAAACTGAACCCGATACTGGTCTTCCCCGGAATCCAGAACCCGGGCAGTCAATTCCTCGTGAAACCGGATTTCGGTTCCGGGTTTCGGCTTTTTGGAACATTTGATGAGACAGGTGCATATCATGTCGCCGGTCTGCCGAAACGACCGGGAGGCTTCGGCATAATCCAGAATCAGGATTTCGGCCTGCCCGCCGGTCGTTTTTTTTCCATACAGTCTGCCAGGGATTACTTCGGTATTGTTTAAAACCAGAACATCGCCCGGATTGAAAAACTGAACGATATCATAAAAATGATGATGAGACAAATCGCCATTGAATCGGTTCAGTCGCAGCAGTCGTGATGAATCCCGTCCATTTTCAGGCTGTTGGGCAATCAATTCGGGGGGCAGGGTGTAATTATAATCGCTGAGTGCAAACAAATGGGTCACCCTTTTCCCAGATAAACCAGAAAAAGCCCTGCCAGCATCATAAAGAAGCCCACTTTTCTCATCACATCATTCGGCAGTTCCAGTAATTTTTGCAGCCACATCCGCATATGCTCCGGAGATGCGAAATATGGCAGCCCTTCCACAATCATTACCATTCCCATGACACACAAAAAATAGTCCATACCCCCCGAACATTTCATCTGGTGCGAATTCACCAATAAATACGGGCATGCTTAAACCCGTTGGATTAATTTGAGAAAAAGTTCTACATATAATTTGAATAAGATTTTGTCAAAATTAAAATGGATGAGACTGGAAAATGTTCAACGCCGGGCAACAGAAAAAAAATAACGGAATAACCCGAATATGTTAAAACCGAATACAAAATACGGATATAATCAATGATCGGAAAATGATTATAAATTGAGATGATATTCAAAATATTACTTAAATAGTATTGGTTGTTTTCTAAGTAATTGACATTATTGATAATATGGTATAAGGATAACCTGGGATCGAAGAAAACCCAATTCTTTCAAGCATCAGGTCAGAAACGTGATTGTTCTTCAAGGCATGAATCAAAAAGTTTATACAAAAGCTAACTGCAACCCGAACATGTCCAAAAAATTCAGGAGAGCATGATGATCTGCCCGGCATGCAAAAGAAAAAATATCGAACGTATTCGCAGACAGGGATGGGAGCGTTTTATTCCTTTTTCAAAACATTATATCTGTATGAAATGCTATTGCCACATTTTCTATTTTTGTGGAATGACGCACATTATTCGTTTTGGCTGGTAATCGAAATTCCATCGCGAATCAGACACACCGATTTCGAATTGCTGATCATAATATGTTTTTCAACACCATAATCCTAAAAACTATAGCTTTAATAATGATTTTGGGAAGACAGCAGGGAGAAGACAGGCCTTTTAGCGGCTGGCGCATTGATAAACTGTCGGCAATCTCCACCGATACCCAAAATCATTATCTTTGAAGCTATATAATTCCAATTTGCGTTCAAGGTGATTTTAATATATATTTCTGTCTGTATCCATATCAGAATATTTTGAAAGGGGCGCAGACAGACAATGGCCAGAATTGCAAAGTTTACGGAAAAAACCATCGAAACG
>JBFXFK010000097.1:0-8824 GCA_050179135.1 Desulfatirhabdiaceae bacterium
TGTCCAAGCTCATATCCCTTGCTTGGGGATTGAACCGACGGTCAGTACGGCAGCCGCAGCAAAAAAACTGGATATCCCGGTTATTCCGGAATTTTTTGGGCAGTCCCTTGCCAAGAGGCTGGCATCAGAGCGAAATCTGGCAGACCTGATTGTGGGAAACAATGTATTTGCGCATGTTCCGGACATCAATGATTTTACTGCGGGGTTAAAAATTCTGCTGAAGCCCGGGGGAACCATAACGCTGGAGTTCCCCCACTTAATGCGGCTGATCGATCAAATACAGTTTGATACCATTTATCACGAACATTTTTCCTATCTTTCCTTATACACCGTAATCCGGATATTTCGGAATGCGGGGCTGAGGGTTTTTGATGTGGAGGAACTCCCTACGCATGGCGGAAGCCTGCGAGTATATGGTTGCCATATTGAAGATGAACGCCGCGATACTCAATCTGTGATGTCGTTGCTAAATGCGGAACGTACCAGCGGGATGCGGGACAAGGAAGTTTATCAGTCCTTTCAATCACGAGCAAATACTGTTAAAAACAAATTTCTGAGGTTTCTATTGGAGCAGAAGACCGCAGGAAACACGGTTATCGCCTATGGCGCTGCTGCAAAAGGAAATACCTTGCTAAATTATGCCGGTATCAAACACGATCTACTACCCTATGTCGTGGATCGCTGTTTGGGAAAGCAAGGAAAATTTCTGCCGGGCAGTCGTATCCCCATTGTCACTGAAGCCCGCATTCAGATGGAAAGGCCCCAATTTATTGTAATCCTGCCCTGGAATATCAAGGAAGAAGTGATGGCACAACTATCGTATGTTCGCGAATGGGGCGGGAAGTTTGTTACGGCTATTCCAAATCTGGAGGTTTCATGAAGCCCCGTATCTGTTATTCCAACCCTTCGATTAACAGACATTGAAGTCGCTTATGCAACAGATGCTGACCCAAAGTCTGACCGAATGAAAATTCTTGTTACCGGATCAACTGGATTCATTGGCCGTCATATAGTGCCAGTCCTGCTTCAACAGAGGCATGAGATAACGGCAACTGCACGTAATCTTGATCGAGCCAGATCTATGCCCTGGTTTGACAAAGTAAAATTTGTTGCCTGTGATCTGCATCATACAGGCCAGTGTCTGTCAGAAATATTTGATACGCCTGACCTGTTGATTCATTTGGCCTGGACCGGTTTGCCCAACTATAGAGCATTGTTTCATTTTGAGTCCAATCTGCCTGCAGATTACAATTTTCTTAAAAACATGGTCAATTCTGGCACCAAGCATCTTCTGGTGACTGGTACGTGTTTTGAGTATGGAATGCAAAGCGGACAGTTATCAGAAGACATGATCACATTACCAGCTAACCCGTATGGACTGGCAAAGGATACTTTAAGGAAAATTTTGGAAATCATGCAGAAACATCATCCTTTTGTTTTACAGTGGCTCAGACTTTTTTACCTATATGGACCAGGACAGAATCCCTCCAGTTTGATTGCCCAACTTGATAAAGCCATAGATAATGCTGAACCGGTATTCAACATGTCAGGCGGTGAACAATTGCGTGATTATCTCCCAGTACATGAGGTAGCCCGACGTATCGACTTTTTGATTAACAATCCCCAGTGCTGCGGAGTGATCAACTGTTGCAGTGGTGAGCCTATTTCTGTACGACGGCTCGTGGAAAATCGGTTGCGTGAACGGGGAGCAACCCTGCAATTGAATCTTGGCTACTATCCCTATCCGGATTATGAACCAATGGCATTTTGGGGAGATAGCCAGAAACTTGATAATTGCATGTCGTAATATTCAATTCCCTATCCGACATGAAGGAGTTGAGAAACAATAAATTGAATCATTTTAGGGAAATGACTATATTTGAACAGGAAAAAATTGAAAGAATTAGGGCTAATAGCGTTGATGAGTCACTGGCAGAAATCAGTAACGCATTTATGACGGCATCAACAAATCCAAAATATTCCTATAATTTTACATGGCTATCCCGCCCTATTATTCAGTATCCCCAAGATATTGTAGCCATGCAGGAAATCATCTGGCAGGTCAAACCAGACCTGATCATTGAAACCGGTATTGCACATGGCGGATCACTCATTTTCAGCGCATCCATGCTGGCAATGCTGGATTTGGCTGAGGCTATCGAATCTGGAAAAGATACGATTAATCCAAAACTATCCAAACGAAAAGTCTTGGGTATCGACATTGATATACGGGCACACAACCGGGTTGCGATCAAGGCTCATCCCATGCTCAGCCGAATTCAGATGATTGAGGGGTCATCCATTGCGCCGGATGTGGTTGCAGAGGTTCATGATGTTGCTTCCCGATTTACCCGCATTCTTGTCTGTCTCGATTCCAATCACACCCACGACCATGTTCTGGCTGAACTCAATTCCTATGCACAACTTACCAGTGTCGGGAGCTATTGCGTGGTTTTTGATACCATCATTGAGGAGCTGCCCGATGACATGTTCCCGGACCGCCCATGGGGCAAGGGCAATAATCCCAAAACCGCTGTTTATCAATACTTGAAAACCCATCCAGAATTTGAGATTGACCAAACCGTCCAGAACAAGCTTTTGATAACTGTTGCACCAGACGGATATATGCGCCGAATTAGTTAAATTGAATGTTTCCGTTGGCCTATCGCGTGAAGGGAGATCTGTCGTAATGGTAGAAAGAGAGCCTTTAGTCACTATCGGCATACCAACATATAACAGAGCAAACTTAGTTGGCAATGCTATAGAATCGGCACTGAAACAAGATTACGTAAACATTGAACTGATAGTCTCTGACAACGCTTCAAATGATGTTACCGAGACTATTTGCAAGAAATATTCTATGATAGACCCTCGTATTAAATATTTCAAACAGACCAAAAACATCGGTATGACATTTAATTTTGCTGAAGTTTTGAAAAAAGCTTCGGGCAGTTTTTTTATGTGGTTGGGTGATGACGACTGGATCGATTCTAATTATGTAAGCACCACTTTATTGGCATTTAAGCGTGATCAAACCATAGCATTGGCAAGTGGTACGCCAATGTATTACCGTAATGGAGAAAAAGTTAATACTGGGAAAGTGTTTGAATTGATCCATGATTCATGGTGGCGTAGGGTCATCGCATATTATTGGCAAGTCGCAGACAATGGTATGTTTTATGGGCTAATGCGAACTTCAGATATTATGCAACAATTGCCTTTTAGAAATGCAATGGGGGAGGACTGGCTGATTGTAGCCAGAATTGCATGTCTGGGCAAAATCATTGTTTTCAAAGAAACAGCTATTCATCGTGGATTAGACGGTGCATCAATAAGTGGTCGGAATATCGCCAGCATCTCTGGGCTGTCGGCTCTGCATGGTGAATTTCCTTTCGTTTTTGCCTCAATTCATGCAATGTTAGATATCATCACTGGCAATAGTTCATTTAAGGACTATCCAATTAATCAAAGATTGATTGTTGGAATTGCAGTTTTTCTTATAATTTTAATTCAGACAAAATTGAAATATTTCCCAACATTGAGACGTGTTTTAATGCATCTCTTCGAGGGAATTCGTTTGCGAAACATATGAAGTTCAGAAATCGCCAGTGCTAAACAGGTAGTGATAGTTACGGAAAAATTGGCCTTGATCGTGATTCCGGCCAGCACAGTATCTGTTGCGTCCGGTTCGATCCACAGGTAGGGACACGGAACACCGTGCCCGTACTCTCAGATGGCCGGAACGATGATCAATGCCGATGCCGTAAAATTAAAACATGCAGTTTTCAATCAGTTTACCAATACATGAAATTTTGATTCATGTTGTAAATCACTACATGTCAAGCACCACCAGGAAACGAATGGAAATATATAATTTTTTTACCAGAAACAATATTAGAAAATTATTTAAAATAGTTAAGCATCCATCTCAATTCTGGAACTATCTCAGATACTTTTTTCAAAGTCTTTTAGTAAAATCTATCACCAATAATGGAAACACTCATTACCGTTATTTGAAAGAAGCATATCCGGAATATTTAAACTCCGGTAATGCAGTCTCTTTCATAGCAGAAAAAGCATTACAGTACTGTCAGGGATATGGGCTTGACATTGGTGCAAGCATTTGGAGTTTGCCAGGTGCTATTCCCATCCAGGATGAGCCGGATGAAAACGCATATTCGCTAAATCGTTTCGCCGATAATTCGTTGGACTTTATTTTCAGCAGTCACTGTCTGGAACATCTTGTCCATTGGAAGCAGGCAATAAATTTATGGATTCGTAAACTTAAAAATGGAGGAATCCTTTTTCTTTATCTGCCTCATGAATCCATGAAACTATGGCGGCCCGGAGGTTTATGGGTTGGAAATATACACAAATGGATGCCGACTGTTCGCATTCTTCTTCCATATCTTTCTTCGTGCGGTTTAGAAATTATCGAATATAACCCGGAAAGAGATGAATATTACAGCTTTCATATTATTGCCAAAAAACGTGGATAGTTATAGTGAGTTCA
This sequence comes from Desulfatirhabdiaceae bacterium, assembly GCA_050179135.1. Lineage (GTDB taxonomy): Bacteria > Desulfobacterota > Desulfobacteria > Desulfobacterales > Desulfatirhabdiaceae > UBA4064. The sequence continues at coordinate 4,514 of JBFXFK010000097.1, forward strand.
ATTTGTGATGCCACGAATAAAACATTATTGGGATATTTTGATCACTTATTTTATTATGTTACTTGATTGGGGCGTCATTTCTCTCTCTCCTAAGAGACGGAATGGTTCAGATCAACTCCTTATCGTTCGCGTTGATTACATTGGTGATTTTATTCTGTGGCTGGATACAGCTAAATACCTGCGAGAAAAATTTTCAGATTATAATATTACACTCATTACATATCAGCCATGTAAAGATTTAGCCGAAAAATTTCCATACTGGGACCATGTTTGGTCTTTGGATTTAAATCGGTTTCGATACAATCCAATTTACCGCTTTCAAGTTGCTCGAAAAGTATGTAATTTCGGTTTTAAAATTGCTATTCAGCCAACCCACTCAAGAACATTTTTTTGTGGAGACTCAATTATTCGTGCTTCAAATTCTCTCATTCGAATCGGAGTTACGGGTGATATGAGCAATATAACGCCCTGGAGGAAAAAAATATCTGATAGTTGGTATACCCACTTGATTATCACTCAATCCGATCAGGAAATTATTCGAAACTCTCAATTTATTAACGTGTTACTCGATATTGATACGAAACCACATATTAGCAAAATACCGGTCATTGCAAACCTCAGTACAAACTTACAAGTTCATCGCCCTTACTATGTTTTGTTTCCAGGTGCATCATCAAAACACAGGCGTTGGCCAGTAGAAAATTTTATTGAGCTTTCAATACGAATTAACAATGAATGTGGTTGGAAAGGCGTTGTTTGCGGGGTAGCAGAAGAATATGAATTATGTGAGAAAATTGTGTCAGGTAATTCTTCCAAATTAGTCAATCTGGCAGGAAAAACAAATCTACTTGAATTGATCGAAATTATTCGTAATGGGAGTTTGTTAATAAGCAATGATACATCTGGTATTCATATAGCTCCTTCGGTGGATACACCATCAGTATGTATTTTGGGAGGAGGGCAAAAAAATCGATTTTTCCCATACCCGGTTGAAACAATGCCGGGTGAATTCTCCCCCTTATGTGTGACTTACAATATGTCGTGTTTCGGTTGTGACTGGCGATGCAAATATCAACTTCACAAGGATTCACCTTTTCCATGTATTAAGCAAATTGCTGTCGATGATGTTTTAAAAACCTGTAGAAAATTAGTTGATTTTCGATAAACGACAATCCGATTCAAATATCATCAAAAGAAGAATGAACCGTTGGGTTGGAAAAGTAATAGAAATTATCAGTGAAAAGGATACAATAGCTTGATTTGTAATAACTTTATTATTAAGGAAGTAGTCCAATTTAAACCAATGGATGATAACAGACCTGGATACCATGCCGTACCATTGGTAATTCCTGATGTTCCAATTGAATTTATAAATCCACCTGCTGCACCTTCTTCAAAGCCAACGCGTAATAATGATTTTGCATAATGTCTGGAAGGGTATGTAGATACATTTAATGCAATCATGGTTGCTGCTATTTCAAAATCAGACAACTGATATGTATCCAGAAACGGCAGGGTAGAGACCCCTTTTAACCGTGCAGTTGTCCCCTGACGAACGCCCTGAACAACGACCTCTGCGACCCGCTTTTCGTATTCTCCAATTGTTTGGTTTATATTGGCGACAGCCACGATTTGGCCTTTGCTTATGAGGTGCAGGAACCGGGTACTTTCCACCGGTTCCCGCAGCAGGGTTTCCCATATCCGGATCACCCCGGCTGTGCTTTCCAGAATATTGTGATGCCGACATCTCCGAAAATCATCCCGAAGCAAACCATATTTTATATTTCGGTCATTCGGCCGCATGCCCTGATGACTGACGCCCAGATACATGCCGCTGACAATCTCTGCTTCGGGCAGCAGGTATTGAATGATATCCTGGGTAGTACAGGCCCATCCCGAATCTACAATTCCAATGCGCCGAATCGGAATATCCCCGGCTTCCTGCAGCAGATAATCCCGGATAATGGTTTTCTGTTCAGTTTGTTCTGCGGTAATTTCGGGCAGATAGTGATGACAGGCATCTATCAGCTTCTGCCTGGTGGATGGGGTAAAGACAGCCTGTTCATCAAGACCGGCGCGTGTCAGAATATCCTGTTTCAGTCTGGCGGAAACAGTAAAATTCCCCAGCCAGTGAGCAATCTTTTTTTTACCCATTTTGCCGGCAAGATGACGGACATTCTGCAGCAGATCATCCGGGTGGGCGATGGCAATAGCTCGCCGGGACAGGCGGATATAGCGTCTGGGGCAACTGCCGGGCAACACATCTGCCAGAATATCGTAAACATCCAGCAGGGTGCGGGCATCTCTGGCAATATAATAGACCAGTTCAATTTTTTGTTCGCGAAACCGGCGCCACTGAACAATTGAGAAGATAATCAGCAACGGCGCCAGATAGTCATACGCCATCCGGTAAAAGATATCGGCGGATTGATCTGCCGGTTCCACAGTCAAAAGTTTGACGATGTTTTGCCACGGTTTCTGCGTCTTATTCAGCTTTTTCAGAATGGCTGGCCTTCGAATCTGAATGGGGTTTCCAGGTTTCGGCATCCAGGCCGAACGCCAGCCGGATAAGCGGGGACGCAGAAAGTCAGCCTTTAAATCATCGCCCATGTGATAAAATGCCCGAGGTTCAAGTCCAAGCTGTTCCTGAATGGGCTGAAAGATGGTGCCGTTTCGCTTGGACAATCCCATTGTCCCGGAACTGAAGATGTGATCGAAATGCAGATCAAATTTGATCAGAAGGTGTTGCAGCCAGTTCTGATCAAGCCAGGTATCGCTGACGGCTATGCTTGTCAGCCCGCATGCATTGGCCAACGATAGCGCTGCATTTACGCCATCCGCCTTTTTCAGGCAAAGAAATTCAGCTTCAATTTCAGACTGCATTCCGATACGAAATAGAATTTCGGTATTGATTTCAAAATCATCTGCAAGCACATGCAGCCATTGGGAAACTGTCCATTCCGCTTCCTGAAAACGAGCCTTTTCATTCATCTTTTGCTGAAAATGGATGCGATGTTTATAAATGTCGGAAAAGGACAATTGCCTGAATGTTTCTTTGTAGTAACATTCGCATAATTTTTTGATGGCGATACGGACAACCTGTTCGGAAGGAACAAGTCGAATCAGTATCGTATCAAAAACATCAAATGATACCACTTTAACACAGGATGGTAGTTTGTCCAAACCCGTCATGGGTCTATTGATTCTCAGCAATGCAAAATGCCCCAAAGTTTCAGCGTATTCATAACAAACAAGATGGTTGGCCGGTCATTCACCCGGAATCAATACAAAAACCCAAACAGCCAGAGCGGTATTTTTTTCCCAAACCCCTTTTCCATGTCATCCACCGCCAGAAAGCTGCTTTCGATGTCCTTGATTTGTTCGAAGTTTTTGTTTTTTCCGCCAATTTCAAAAAGAAAGGTATCGTCAACCAGAAAATCACCCTGGCGTGGCGCCTTGATCACATGCCTGGCGCCAAGCATATTCAGAAAAAAAGTTTCCCGAATGGCGCAGATATCCGTATTGGGTGCAAAAGCATAAATCAGGTTGGGATTATTCAGAAAAATCTTTTCCGGTTTTTCCATTTCCCGAAGGCCTTTTCCGGATCGGCTCAGTCCGGTGATCAGACCACAGTCTTCCAGATACTTCAGATAGGTTTTCAGGGTTCGCTGATCGCCGACCTCCGTCAGTTGCTAACACCGACAAAAAATGACCCAAACCGTCCAGAAATAACGATTAAATCCAATGGTATTTGACCTCGATATCCGACAATACTTGACACCAATCATCAGGCTTACATTTAATATGATTTACTTAAGATGATCGTATATTGCCCTGTTTTAGCGGGGTAGCGAGGTCATTTCTTAAGATTCAAGGTACATTTTGATGTCAAATAAAGTGGGACTTTTTGGGTCAATTAATCACGGGCAAAAAGGTCACAGAATGTAGGACGTAGCAGTCAGTTCGGTCAGCTTGTTCAAATCCGGACAAAACGGAACCGATGCGGAAATGATTCGCAAAAGTTTGGTGATTTTTTTAATGCTGTTTCCGGTCAGGGCCGGATGGACGGCAATCAGATCGCTTTCTACGATGGTGTGCAAATTCTGGTTCAGTATCTGGGCAAATATGGCATCATCCTGATTTTCGAAATAAAACGGATAACAGCCGTGCCGAAGATATTCCCTGAACAACGCCAGAATCGTCCTGTCCTGAAGTGTATCGACAATATGATGTGCAATCCGCGGGTGGTCGGTTAGAATATTTTCAAGGGAACAAACAGGCATCGGAATGTTGCAGGACATTTCGATGTAT
>JBFXFK010000097.1:8924-14673 GCA_050179135.1 Desulfatirhabdiaceae bacterium
GAACAACGCCAGAATCGTCCTGTCCTGAAGTGTATCGACAATATGATGTGCAATCCGCGGGTGGTCGGTTAGAATATTTTCAAGGGAACAAACAGGCATCGGAATGTTGCAGGACATTTCGATGTATTCCCGGAAAGACAGTCCCCACATCCGCATCAGCAAAGATCTGCGGCTGAGATCATGGCTTCCCCTGTAAATCTCCATCGCAGAACTTCCCGAGACCAGAACATTGAGTTTGACAAAGGTGTCTGTTATGGATTTGAGCTCCATGGACCAGCGGGGATATTTGTGAATCTCATCAAAACAGATGGTTTTACCGCCCAGGCTGACGAACTGTTCGGCAATTTCATAAAGACTTCTGCCCCCGATCAGAAAATGATCTGTCTGAACATACAGGATGGTTTCATTGAATGTATCCTGGCCCGCCACATCCAGGAGATGCTGAACCATGGCGGTTGTTTTTCCAATACCCCTTTGCCCCAGTATGATGCACAAGCGATGGGTCAAATCGTGTTCTTTGAGAAAATACCGTCTGTAGGGTCTGTTGAATACTGACAACTGTGTCTGGCTGAGCCGAAAGATATCGTCCATGAAATTTTCCTGTTATTGGATTGCAATCCTATTTTGAAGGATAAATTATAGGAATGCAATCCCATTCCACTCCTCCGTAATTAGTGTCTGAACGAAAAGTCCCATTCAGACCAAATTCGAATATCGAAATCCGAAATTCGAAACAAATTCAAAATTCAAATGTCTGAATGCCCCAAACGATCTGTCAGGTAATGCACCGTTTTGAACATTTGGGTTTGTTATTTGGTTTATTGTTTCGGATTTCGTGCTTCGAATTTCGAATTTTATGATACAGAAAAAAGCTTTTCGTTCAGGCACTAATCATGCTCCTGTGTCATGGCTTTCTCCGCCTGTTTTTTTGATTGACATGATACTATTGAAGAGTATCATTTGAATGTGGAATGGACAGTGACGACCGATAAAAAAATCGGCAAGAAAATTGAGCGGCTGCCCGGGCTGGTTCGACTTCAGTTATCCGTTCTGATCAAGGAGATTGAATCGCTGGGACCAGTCCGGGGTAACTGGCCGAATTATGGCGCGCTTGACGGGGACCGGCACCACTGCCATCTGAAAAAAGGGCATTCCACTTATGTCGCTGTCTGGGAGATTGTGAACAAAGAAATACGAATAGTGGAGATTACCTATGCAGGAACTCATGAGCGGGCACCCTATTAGAGAAGACCTGGCAGAGCTTCGGTTTGTCGGCCCTGCCGAAAAGCGAAACCGTGCCGTTGACATGCTGAAGTCTCTGGGATTTGTGGACATTTCCGAGTCTGTTCCCTGGCGGGAATGTTTCATGGAATCGGACCTGACCCCGGGCGCCGCGCTGATCGGAGCCAGAGGCAAAGAGAACATGACCCAGCGCGATCTGGCCAAACTGACGGGAATTCCGCAGCGGCATATTTCCGAGATGGAGAACAACAAACGGTCCATCGGCAAGGATATGGCCAAAAAACTGGGCAAGGCCCTGAAGATTTCATACAGGGTGTTTTTGTAGGCGTCATCATCCCTTCTCCTTTCCGCAGTTGTACTGCAGTTGGTCACAATTTGCTTATCCCTTTAAGCCCGAATCACCGTAACCGCCATTCCGGATTGTGTCGTGGCAGACTCCGCAACTGTCCGCTCCCGTATCCGGGGCTGACCACTTCTGTGATCAAAGATGACCAACCAGCCGGTATCCAGGGACAATCCTTTCAGATAGCCTTCGATCTGCTTCAACCCTTCGGCAAGGGGGTCCGGCTCCCTGTCCCGCCAGACTTTCAGTTCAATGGCCAGGGTGGCATCCCCAAAGCGGATACACAGATCCATCCGTCCGCTGCCAATGGCATATTCCCGTTCGATGGTGCCGCCGCCATTGACGACCCGGTGCATGAATGCCATCAGCACCAGATGGGGGGCAATTTCATGGTAGGGGGCGCTGCGCATCAGGGGCTCGCCATGCTGACGCCAGAATTCCAGAAACTTGTTCAGAAGTGCATGGGTATCCAGACTTCCATCCGGCTTCAGCCAGGATGGTGACATGGCGGGCAGTGAATCCTGCGGGGCGCCTGCCAGCACGCGGGGAATGACTTCACGATAGATCGGATTGGAAATGACCAGACCGCCGGCGCCCTTCCGGCGAACCAGTCCCAGATCGATGACATACTGACGGTCATCATCGGTTCCTTCTGTAATAATGTCGCCGGCCAGTATGGGCTCGACGACCCGACGAACCCGGGGCTCCTGGAGTTTGTCAGAAAGCTGATCCAGATGGGTTACCCGGTTGATGATCAAATTTTCTTTGGCATCCAGCACCATCTTCCGGGTAATGGGTATTGTCCGGCCCCTTCCTTCCTTCATTTCAAAACAGGTTTCATAGGCCAGTGCATTGACCAGCCACGGTTGACCTTGGGTCAGATACCATATTGTCTGCATGGCATCGGGTTCAAATATCTGGCCGGTTTCTTTGGTGTGTTCCTGCAGCAGGGCAGATACTTCAGGCTCGATAAAATCGCCCATTCGCAGGGATTTGGCTTTGATATTGAATGCGCTGCCACCGGTGATGATGGCCTTTTCCCGGCTGGAATGAATTCGGTAGTCACGGATGTCCCGAACCCCGCACAGAATGACCGACTGGGGAAACTGTACCGGTCGTTTGGAATACCCTGATCGAAGTTGACGCAGCAGGGATATCAGCGTATCCCCTACAAGGGCATCCACCTCATCGAGAATGAGTATTGTCGGTTTGGGACATTGCTGACACCAGAATGCGATAAACTGTTCCAGCGCAACCATGGGATTGGCTTCCGCCGATATACGCTGGGCCAGAGACATTGCATTCTCGTCATGCAAGCGCCAGTATGCTTCTCCAGCAATCGCCTGAATGACAGCCGGTATTCCAAGTTCCACATTTTCCCGTGCAGCCTGTGCCCCTTCGATATTGGCATACAGGGCCCGGTAGTTCCCTTCCTGATTCAGATAGGTCATCAATGCCAAAAGGCTGCTGGTCTTTCCGGTCTGACGGGGGGCATGCAGAACAAAATATTTTTTCTGGGCGATCAGCCTCAGAATGTCATCCAGATCAAAGCGCTCCAGCGGGGGCAGACAGTAATGATCCGAACAGTTCACCGGTCCTTCGGTTGTAAAAAATTTCATTATCGTTCCTTTCTGGTGGCTGTGGTCCTGTCCCCGCAAAAATGTCATAATTCCGGGAATGTCGGAATTCAGGAGATATGGGCAGAACTTTTTGAGGCGTGACCGTTTGGAGCCATGAATCCGCACTGCTGTCCGGGATGATCGGGCAATCACAAGAATCGATTGCCACGAAGATCACGATGTGGGTGAAGAAACAATATCGGGAAATATGGAAATTTCCGTTGAAAAACCAAATGAATACATGGTGGTCGTTTTCGGCCAAATGCAGTCGGTATTCATTGATGATTATAGTCAATAATTTAACTTGACGCAATGCATCAAAATATTCCCGTACCGTGTTCCTGGAGGCTTTCCGAAATCATTTCTTCAGAAGCCAATCCGGAAACAAAGATACGCAAAGTATCCTGAATTCAATCCTGGGGTCCTTTTAATGATTGGGTTATTTTTTGCCGGATGCATTTGACATATTCCCAGCCTGTTTAATTATCTTGGAGTAAATATGCATGAATCATTTGGGCGGGGGGCATCCCCATAAATGAAGAAGGCTGAAGTCCGAAGGCTGAAGGAGCAGCACCCAGCATTCAGGCAGAGCAGCCGTTTTTATCCTAACGTTCTGAATGGTACGGGAAGCTGGAGCTTCCGATATTAAGTTCCCAAGCTGGAGCTTGGGAACCAGCCCAAAGGATGAATCCGGCATCCAGCGGTCCGGCCAAGCAGTCAGGTAGGCCAAACTACCGGCCAACCTGACCTACCGGCTACCAGCAATTTCAGCCGGACGCGGGTAGGTCAGGGTGCCGCGGCTTTTTGCGGCTCCCTGACAACACGCTATTTTCACGGTAAACATTCATGAATCATATGTGGATATTCACCCCCAGATATGAAAAAGATTTTACCGATTTTCTACTGAATTCTGAACCCTGGGTTCTGAATTCTGCTTTTCCATTTATACGGAAACAGCATAAATGGCATAGTAAATATTAAAAGGTTACGATTTTGAGCGATTCTGTGCGTTTGTCATCCTGGGTTCTGACAATTTCCCTTTCAAAGCCTTCCTTACAGGACAATACCGCTGATGTTGACCGTCTGGTTCAGGCAATCCGGCAGCAGACCGGCGCCGGTCATGTCTCCTGCCATTACCGGCTCATGAAAAAGCTGCCCGACATCTTGCGGGCATCGGACTATCGGGTCAGGTGTGTTCTGTTCAAAAATGCCGCAGGCTGGTTTATTGTCGATGTCGAACCGGCCACAGACGCTCGACCGGTGCTGGGGCTGGCTGTTGATCTGGGTACGACCCGGGTCGTCATTCGCCTGATAGACCTGATTTCAGGGGGCAATCTGGCTGAAAACAGTTTTGACAATCCCCAGATTGCCATCGGACCGGATATTCTGACACGGATTCATGATGCGGATCAGCCAGGCGGGATTTCCCGGATTCAGGATCTGATCATTTCAGAAATCAACCTTCAGGCTGAGAGGATTTGCCGAAGTGTGAATCTGCGGGCTGATGACATCTATCTGGTCACTGTTTCCGGAAATACAGCCATGACCCATCTGTTTCTGGGCCTTGAACCCCGATGGCTGATTCGGGAGCCCTATATTCCGGTTACCAATCAGCCGGATGTCATTGGTGCTGCGGATGTGGGTATCCGCATCCACCCGTCGGGTCAGATGTTTGTTTTTCCCAATATCGGAAGCTATTTTGGTGGTGATCTGATTTCCGGTATCCTGTTTTCCGGGCTCAATCGCCGGGAAGAGACGGCCATGCTGGTGGATGTGGGGACAAATGCCGAAGTTGTTCTGGGAAACCATTCCTGGATGATCGCCTGCGCCGGTGCTGCCGGCCCCGCTTTGGAAGGCGGTGTGACACAGATGGGCATGATGGCCGGACCGGGCGTGATCGATCGGGTTAGCATCGATCCCCTTGATTCTGCCGTGAATTGTCATACAATTGGTAACGAACCTCCCAGGGGAATCTGCGGATCGGGTCTCATCGATCTGGCGGCCCAACTGTTTCTGTCCGGCATGATCGATATTCGGGGAAAGCTGGTTCCGGGCCGATGCAAAGACCGGTTTTATCTTGAAAACGGAATCCCGGCATTTATCCTGGTTTCGGCAGCCCATTCGGAAACCGGATTCGATCTGGTCATTACCCAGGCGGATCTGGACAGTCTGTTCCGATCCAAGGCTGCCATGTTTACCATTCTGGAAACCCTGACCGGAACGGTTGGCATGGCGCCACAGGATATTCCAACCTTTTATATTGCCGGAACATTTGGATATTTTATCAACCCGGCTTCGGCCATCACGATCGGAATGATTCCGGACATGCCGCTTACCCGGTATCAGACCCTGGGTAACAGCAGCCTGGAAGGCGCTTCCATGCTGCTGAAAGACCCTTCCAAAATGGATGAAATTGCCATGATTCAAAAAAATATTACGTATATGGAACTGAACGTCAATATGGATTTCATGAACCGCTTCAGTGCCGCCAAATTCATTCCGCATACCCATACCGGGCTTTTCCCTTCGGTCAGGCAATGGGAAG
>JBFXFK010000097.1:14773-17848 GCA_050179135.1 Desulfatirhabdiaceae bacterium
GAAGGCTGCGGGGATGGTGGATTACATCCCTTGCATTTTAAGAAACAATATGATTAAAGTTTAGCCATGAAAACACATAATGAAAAATTGCCCAATCCCAAAGAAATCGAGAAAGAACTGGGGGATTTTTTGGCCAAACGGTTCGGCGGCTCCGTGAAAATGGTGTCGGCCCAGGAGGTCATGCCCCATACCGATATGACGGCGTCAAAACCCAAAGAACCCGCACCCTCGTTTACGCTGGATTTCGATCTGAAACCCGATGAGCTGATTGCCTGGCTGGATCAGTATATTGTCAAGCAGGAACAGGCAAAAACCGTTTTGGCGACCAAAATATGTACACATTTCAACCGGATCAAACGCTTCCGGGACACATCACAGTCTGCCCATGAGATTGTCGGGAGTATCAAAAACAATGTCCTGATGATTGGACCGACCGGCGTTGGCAAGACCTATATGATTCGGTTGATTGCCAAGAAAATCGGGGTTCCGTTTGTCAAGGGAGATGCCACCAAATTCAGTGAAACCGGATATGTCGGTGGGGATGTGGAAGATCTGGTTCGGGACCTGGTTCGTGAGGCCAACGACAACATTGAACTGGCCGAGCATGGCATTATTTATATTGATGAAATTGATAAAATTGCCGGCAGCCGGAATATCATCGGGGCGGATGTTTCCCGAACCGGTGTACAGCGGGCCCTGCTCAAGCCCATGGAAGAAACGGATGTGGATCTGAAAATTCCCCATGATCCCATTTCCATGCTTCAGGAAATCGAGCGCTTTCGAAAAACCGGTGAACGGGACCGCCGGGTGGTGAATACCCGGAACATTCTCTTTATTGTCAGTGGTGCATTCGGAGATCTGACAGAAATCATCAAAAAAAGAATTCATGCACAGGGCCTTGGATTCGGGGCCCAGTTGAAAGACAGCAAAAATGTGGATGACGTTCTGGCCCAGGTCAGGACCGAAGATCTGGTCGAGTACGGGTTTGAATCCGAATTTGTGGGCAGGCTTCCGGTGCGGGCCATATTCGAACGCCTGACGGAATCCGATTTGTATGATATCCTTCGAAATCCAAACAATCCGGTAATCCTGGGCAAAAAACTTGATTTTGCCGCTTATGGCATAGACATCAAGTTTGATGATCCGGCGCTTCGGCTTCTGGCAAAGCGGGCGAATGCGGAAAATACCGGGGCCAGAGGGCTGGTCAGTGCGGTGGAAAGTGCACTTCTGCTGTTTGAACGCCGTTTGCCATCCGGTGATGTCAAATCTTTTCCGATAACGGCTGATGTCATCCTGTCCCCGGTGGCGGGTTTTGAACGGCTTCAGGATGCATCACAACGTCATGTGCTGAATGCCGAATACGACAGACTGGTCGTTGCAGAAAAGGATTATATCCGGGAATATCTCCAGGAAAACCGGAAACGGTTTTCCGATCGCTACAGTCTGACCCTGACCCCGTCCCGAATGGATATCATCACAAAATACTATTCCCGCTACATCATGGATATCGGCCATATCATTTCCCGGGTCAAATCGCTTTATGACGAGATCAAGAGGATGGAACTGGCATTTTATAAAGATCACGATATCAATATTGTTCTTGAAGATGATGCGGTAGATTTCATTATCGAACAACTGGTCAATCCTGCGATTCATGTCGAGGATTATCAAAAACAGATCGAGCTGGATTTCGAGATGGGATTGAAACTGATACGGGAAAAGACCGGCAGAAACCGTTTTTTTATCAATCGAAAAGCCCTGTTGAATCCGGAACAGTATATCGGGGAGCTGATCCGGATGGACATGAGCGGATCAACCAGACAGTTACCCGATAATTCGAATTTATCGGCCAAGGATAAGCAATGATTGGTATTTCAAAACTCTATTGTGGAACCGTGGAGCCCTCGGATGCCCTGCGGTATGGGCGGATGTCCGGCAAACTCCCATCTCACCTGTTACAGTTTTCCAGCGATAAACGGCCGGTTGTGGTCTGGAACATGACCCAGAAATGCAATCTGAAATGCATTCACTGCTATGCCAAAGCAACGGCCAGGGCTGCCAAAAATGAATTGACCAAGGCCGAAGGTCGTGCGCTGCTGGATGATCTGGCCCAATTCGGTTCTCCGGTCATCCTGTTCTCCGGGGGTGAGCCGCTGATGCGGGAAGATCTGCCGGAATTGGCCGAATACGCGGTTCAAAAAGGCATGCGGGCTGTCATTTCCACCAACGGCGTGTTGATCACGCCGGAGGTGGCCAAAACACTGAAGGCCATCGGGCTGTCCTATGTCGGCGTCAGTCTCGACGGGATGGAACCGGTGCATGACCATTTCAGAGGGGTAGCCGGCGCTTTCCAGTCGGCACTGAAGGGAATTCGCAACTGTCAGGAAGCGGGCATCAAGGTCGGGCTGAGATTTACCATCAACCGGTACAATCAGGCGGAAATTCCCGAAATTTTTCGTCTGCTGGATGAGATGGAAATTCCCAGAGCCTGTTTTTATCATCTGGTTTATGCCGGAAGGGGCTCCAAACTGGTTGAGGAAGACTGTTCCCATGCCGAAACCCGGGTTATTGTGGATCGTATCATGGACATGACCAAAGCGCTTCACGATTCCGGAAAATCCAAGGAAATTCTGACTGTCGACAACCATGCGGACGGGCCGTATGTGTATCTGAGACTTCTGAAGGAAAATCCCGAACGGGCGGCCGAGGTGCTGGCGTTGTTGAAAATGAACGAGGGCAACAACTCGGGCCGGGGAATCGGCTGTGTGAGCTGGGATGGCGAAGTCCATGCGGATCAGTTCTGGCGGCATTACAGTTTTGGAAATGTGCGAAACCGGCCGTTTTCGGAAATCTGGTCGGATCTTTCCAACCCGCTGATGAAACAGCTCAAGGAAAAAAAGCTTCATGTGACCGGCCGATGCGCCGCCTGCCGGTGGCTGGATATATGCGGGGGCAATTTCCGGGTTCGGGCCGAAGCCCTGACCGGCGATGTTTGGGCGCCTGATCCGGCTTGCTATTTGACTGATGATGAAATCCGGTGACAAACGATTCAACTATAAATTTACCGTGAAAATG
>JBFXFK010000098.1:0-7051 GCA_050179135.1 Desulfatirhabdiaceae bacterium
CTTTCAATCGATCGAACGTCTCTGATCCCATCATGTCCGGCATGATCAGATCCAGAATAATCAGATCGATCTCCTTTGTCCGCTGTTCATAGATATGAATGGCCTCCCGTCCGCTGGATGCGGTTATCGCAGCGTACCCCAGATGATGAAGAATCGATCCGACCACATCCCGAATCAGTTCCTCGTCATCGATCAGGAGGATCGTGCCGGAACCCGATATTTCAGGTGAAATCGGCAAAACCGTTTTTGGCAGAGGTTGATCGGCTGAAGCCGGAAGATAAATCGTAAAACATGTCCCTACGCCGGGAGTGCTTTCCACTTCGATTGTGCCGTCATGATTTTTGATGATGCCATAGGCTGAAGCCAGTCCGAGACCGCTGCCTTTTCCAACTTCCCGCGTGGTAAAAAACGGGTCGAATATCTTTGGCAGAATTGCCGCATCCATTCCGACACCGGTATCCCGGACAGATAGCTGGACATAATGACCGGCAGGGATGGCGAGTTTATCCGCCCGAACCGCATCCAGAACGACATTCCCGGTTTTCAGGGTCAGGTCGCCACCGTAGGGCATGGCCTGAGCCGCGTTGACGAACAGATTCATCAGGACCTGATCCATCTGTCCCTGATCCACGGCTACCATCCAAATATCCTGCGGATGATGATGACGGAGTCGAATTTCCTTGTGCGTGCGGCCAAACATATCCGCGGTCGTCCGCATCATATCCACAACCCGGGTCGGTTTGACCTCATATTTGCCGGATCTGGCAAACCCGAGCAATTGTCGCGTCAATCCCGATGCGCGATTGACCAGGGTTTCGATATCATCGATATGGGACATCCGGGAAGCTGGCATATCTTTGGAAAGTTTCAGAAGTGATGCATGGCCCATGATTCCCATCAGAATATTATTGAAATCATGCGCCACCCCACCGGCCAGCAGTCCGATGCTTTCCAGTTTTTGAGCCAGTTGAAGCCGGTCCTCCATACGATGTTTCTCCTGTTCCGCCTGTCTGCGCTGCGTGATATCCCGTGCAATGACCAGAACACCGGATGGCTGGCCGTTGTCCATCAGAAGTGCGGAATTGATTTCCACCGGAATACGGCTTCCTGTTCGGGTGAGGATGTCGATTTCATATCGATTCCGGCCACGTTCACCGGTCTTTCGGATGGCAAGGGCCTCCGCCAGGAGTGGCTGGTCGTCAGGCGCCAGAATATCTGCGACATTTCGGGACATGGCCTCTTCCAGGCTGTAGCCGCTGGCATGCAGTGCCGCCGCATTCATCAGGACGGGGCGACCGGTCAGATCCATAATCAGGATCATATCCTGAGCGGTATCGATGAGTTGCCGATATTTTTCCTCACTCTGACGAAGCGCGGTCTCTGTCTGCCAGCGAATCGTGATATCCCGGCATAACAGGATAAAACGGATATCCCGGAGCGCAGCCGCATTTTTGGACGCGACGGAAAATTCAATCTGAAACTCAACGTTCGGCGTTTTTGTTAAAAAAATCCCCCCTTGCCGTTGGCCGGTCATTTCTGCCTGATTCATTCCGGCCGTCATGATTTGCGCTGCTTCTTCAGAAAAGACGGAATCAATCGATTGTCCCGGATACAGAAGCGGAAACATGTCTGCCCATTTGGGTTCAGGCAGACGATAATCCACAATCATGCCGTTTGAATCGACTTCCAGCATCAGGTCGGGGAGCGCATCGATGGTGGCTTTCAGTTTTTCATGGGATTCCGCCAGTATCTGCTGAACCCGCTTTCGTTCCGTAATATCACGAGCGACAATCAGAATGAGACGGTTATCGATCGCATTGGCCGTGGCTTCAAAATGGTACCAATTTCCCGCATCACTTTTATATCGGTATTCAATTGTCCTCATGAACCGAAAATCCCCGGCATCACGGGTTTGGGCCTGATTCAGGAGATGCAACAGTTCATCAATCAACCGGTCCCGATCGCCGGGATGCACAAAATCCAGTGCCGCCCTCCCCACCAACTTGTCCGGATCATAGCCATAGTGCCTGTGAGACGGACTGACATACGTATAACGGGGATTTTGATCAAACGTCACCAGTGTAATCAAATCACTGGTGTGTTCGGCAATCAGTCGATACCGGACCTCACTGTCTTTCAGGGCTTCTTCCACCTTGCTGCGTTCGCTCAGCAGATCCCGAAACTCCAGATTCAGAAGATGAATCGCTTCAAAAACGGATTGAAACGGATGATTCGAAGGCGGCGGCTCCTCAAAAACAGGATATTGTCCATCCCAGGAAAACCCTGCCAGATGATTCAATATTTCATCGACATAGGGCCGGACATCGGTTTGGGTTGATCTGTTGAAATCGGATTTTTTTGTCAAATCTTTAAATCCGGCATTTGTGTGTCGGCGTTCGAGTGTCTCGATCTCTTTCAGCGCATTCGGCAGATCACGCACCATAATGACCCGGAATGGTAAAATTTTGGCCGCGAGTGAGGTGGTAATCCGCATGAACCGATTGGGGCCATATACCATCACTGCAATCAGGGGGTATTGTTCATGCCATTTCGTAACAGACTGGATGTATCGTTTCCGGGCTGTCCAGGTGCTGGCTTCCACGTTGGTGACATCCATTATGAAATAGCGAAACGCGTTGTCCTGAACTGTCTCCCGGTGAACCCGATTCCGAAGATTTTCGATGGCCGCTATATCGCTTTCATCCAAAAAACCAATGGAACACGAAAATAGAATGATCCCGTTGATGACCTGGAAGGTTGAGGAAAAGGTTTCGGTTTTCAGGGTCCAGTCCGTGTTTGTCAGAAATTCGGGATTGTCCCATGACAGGCGGGACTCGGGTTTCAGTAAATTTTGTGATGTATGTGACAGTCCGAAAGCGGGGTTGGGTTTATTTTCACAAAGAACATCCAACGCCAGTTCAACCGCATGTGCATGGTCCTTGGCAACCAGAACCGGAAATGGAAGAAACTGAACCAGCCCCCCCAGACGAACGACAAATTTTTGTAAACCCGAAACATGACAAAGCACCAACACGCCGACATGAGGGAGTTTTTTGATATAATCCACATACAGTTTTCGAAGCGCAATCGGAATGGTCTCCATGCGGCTCATGTCTTCTATAATGGCAAACGGGCGATCGGCCGGAATATGCAACAACCGGACACGATCGATCAATTCCAATCCCCACAGCAATGTTTCGGAGCTCAGGCAACCTGCCGAACGAACATGAACGATTTGGTTGGCGATAATTGACACGGTCAGACTGTACGCGCCACAGCCTGTTTCCGTCGTCCATTCCGGATAATGGTGTATTTCTTGTCCCGTTATCGGGCAGATGTCAATCGATGGCGCATCCAATTGTCGTGTCGGTTCATTTTTCAAGTGTATTATCTCCCGGATCAGGAATGGATGGTCGAAAAACCGGGGAAATGATTAATGAATATGATTCTGGTTTTTCCCACCTCGCTATTAAAGTGACATACAAAAAACATGCCACACAAAACCATACCGGATGGGTCCAATTCTTTGTGTTTTTAGCCCGCCCCCGGTAGAGACAAAACATGCCTTGTCTCTACTCTTTCCGTCTACGTTACCGGGTCAAAGTGGGCGATCTTTTTGCAAGGAAAATATCCTGACACAAAGATTTTGTCTTGAAATCGGGATTAATTCCAAAATAACAAAATAGTGATATTCAGTGTAGAAACCGGTTCGCGGAATGGGTGACAATACAGGGGATTTTCCCGATACGGTTTCAATCGTCAGAAATGCCTGGCAATGCCATATTTTTTCAGACGCATGTAAATGTTTGATCGGGATACACCGGATACCCGGCAAATCTTGGAGATGTCTCCTCCGGTATGATTGATTAAATCCAGAAGATATTTTTTTTCAACCGATTCAATCAACTCTTTCAGGCAGGGAAATGACTGTGGCGGGTGATGGATACTGGCGTTTTCCTGCCTGATGGAATGATCGATCTCATAACAGGCGGAAGCCAGCTTCGTGCGAATTTCCATCGGCAGATGAATGGAATAAAGCGTGGGTACATCCATGGCCGTGACCACCGCACTTTCCAGAGCATGAAAGAGTTCACGGATATTTCCCGGCCATGGATAGGCCATCAGGTTGGCGTAAAATTCCGGAGAGATGTCTTTGACCGGAATATTGTTTTGTCGGCAGATTCGGGACAACAAATGCAGCGTCAAGTCCGGAAGATCCGCGAGACGGTCTCTTAACGGCGGCAGATGAATGGTCAGGGACTTCAGGCGAAAAAGGAGATCACTTCTGAAATGGCCGGTTTGGACCATCTTATCCAGATCACGGTTGGTTGCGGCCACCAGCCTGAAATCACTGCTGACTTCACTGTTTTTTCCAATCGGCCTGAATTTTTTTTCCTGAAGCACCCGAAGAAAAACGCTTTGAATACTGTGGGGAAGATCGCCCACTTCATCCAAAAACAGTGTTCCGCCGTCCGCCAGATTAAACAGGCCATTCGTGTCTGCATCTGCGCCGGTAAACGAACCTTTGGCATGTCCGAACAGCACGCTTTCCGCCAGGGTTTCCGGCAGAGTCGTACAATCCATGACGACAAACGGATGATCGGCACGCGGGCTGTTTTCATGAATCGCCCGGGCAAACAGCTCTTTTCCAGTGCCGGATTCTCCGGTTATCAGAACAGAGATGGTTGATTTACCGGCTTTGGCGACCTGCTCCAGACACGGTTGAAGCGCCGGACTTGTTCCGACGATATTGTTTCTTTTCAAAACGCGTGCGGTCAACGCGGCGATTTTTTCTTTCCGGTACTGTAGCGCCCGGACAACAGACAATCTGACTTTTTCTGTGGAAAGCGGTTTTTGGAGATAATCCCAGGCGCCGCTTTTCATGGCCAGATTCGCGCTATCTGCACACCCTTCTCCGGTAATGATGATCACCTCGGGTGTGGACGGCGTGTTTCGAATATCCGAAATTCTTTGCAGCCCGTTTCCATCCGGAAGCCGGACATCCAGAAACACGAGATCAAATGACGTCTCATTGGCTTTATCCAGACCACGGGCGCCCGTATGACTCTGCTCGGCGGTATGCCCCATGGTCTCAAAAAAACTTGCAAGAATATCACACACCATGTGGTCATCATCAATGATCAGAATTTTGGACATGGCCTGTTTTCCTCTGAAAATCCGTAATCAAACGGCTGCGCTCCGTTATATAAATTGCGCATCTCAAGCATATTGAGACCCCGAAACGCTGTAGCAGGATGCAGTTATCGACCAATATGCAGCCACAACATATAAGACAGTCCGGAAAGCAGGGTGTTGACGGATATGGCGGCTGCGGCAAAATCGATATCCCCGTCAATTTCCTTGGCCATGACATAGCAGATGGTCGCGGTTGGGGCAGCCAGCAGAATCAGGGCCGGAAGGCTTTGCTGCACCGGCGCACCCGCCATCAGAAATCCGGCATATCCGACTGCCGGCATGGCAATCAGTTTGAGGACAGCCGACCCCAGGACCGGAAAAATCCGGTCCTTTACCAGATGAAAACTGAGGGAAGCCCCGATAATCAGTAGGGCCAGAGGCAGTGACATGCCGGCCAGTATCTGTAGGCTCTGATCCAGAATCCGGGGAATGGGTGTTCCGGCGGCCGACACCAGCATGCCGGCCATGGACGCCACAATCACGGGATTTCCGATGATCTTCAGCAACATCATCGGGGTGTTGCCTTTGACATTCGGGCGGCTGGAATAAAACTGAAGAATGAACACGGCCAGGATGTTCTGAAGAATCATGATAAACCCGGCAAAAATACTGGCTTTGACCAGCCCCTCCTCACCCAGGGCGTAAAATGCCACAGCCAGCCCGATATATCCCAGATTGCCATGAGACGTGGTCTGCACAAAGGTTCCCAGAAACGCCCGATGCTTTACCTGAACCAGCGCGGCGATGCCCCATGCCAGAAGAAACACAGCCAGAACCGCCAGCAGGGTGATGGACAGGGTCATCAAGTCGAATTCCTGACCAAGCTTCGCCCGGGAAATGGACCGGAAAATGATTGCGGGAATGGCCAGATAAAACACCAGCCGGTTGGCCGGGGCAAAGAATTCAACCGGAATGAATCCCCATCGTTTGGCCAACCATCCCAGGAGGATGATGATGAATATGGGGGCGATGGTGTAAAGAATTTCCATCTCAGGAACGTGTCGCCTTTTTTTCGGCCACCACCATCACAACCGCAACCAGAATCATGGCGCATCCAATCAGGGACGGGACATTCATGGATTCCTGCCACCAGACCCAGGCGACAATAACGGTAATGACCGGCTCAAGCGTTGCCATAATCGATGCCCGGGACGCCTCCAGATATTTCAGGCTGGCATAATAACAGAAGTTGGCGCCGTAGGTGGATACCACTGCCAGAAAAACAAGCGCCATCCATGCAGTGGGACTTTTATGGGAAAATGTGACCCAGGGCAACAGGCCCAGGATGCCGATGGGCAAAAGATACAGAAAGAGATTGGGCGAGCTGTATCGTCCGGAGAAATGACGGCCAAAAATGTAATACAGGCTGTAGCAAAATCCGGACAACAGACCAAACAGCAGTGCGGACAGGGAAATCGACTGACCCTCTCCGGTTTTTCCGGTCCAGGAAATGGCGGCGACACCGACCAGGGTCAATATCAGTGACACCAGCTTGACCGGCGTTATTTTTTCCCGGAAAAATATCCAGGCCAGCAGCGTGACCCAGGCCGGAGCCGTATACAGCAGAACCGACGCCAGGGCTGCGCCGCCCTGTTTGACCGCCATCTGATAGGCCCCATAAAACAGGGAGACGCCGCTCAGTCCAAAAATGATGACCATCCACACATCTTCCCGTTTCAGTCGGGTCTGCCCCGTAATGGCTGCATGAAATGCAAACATGAACCAGGTCAAAAGCGCCCGCCAGAACGCCACTTCCATGGGGGGGACACCTTCCTGAAAGGCCAAGCGGGCAAATGGTCCGATCATGCCCCATTGCACGGCAGCCGCGATGATAAAGAAATAGCCTCTCATAAGG
>JBFXFK010000098.1:7151-17728 GCA_050179135.1 Desulfatirhabdiaceae bacterium
CTTTCGGCATAGATTTTGTAAATATTTTCCGTTCCCGAAGGCCGGGCCGCAAACCATCCGTTTTCCGTTATCACCTTCAGACCGCCAATGGGCTGATCATTTCCGGGCGCCCGGGTGATTTTGGCCAGTATCGGCTCTCCGGCCAAATTCGGGGTTTTGATCTGATCCGGAGACAGTTTGATCAGCGCCGCTTTTTGCGCCGGATCTGCCGGCTCATCCAGTCGTTCATAAACCGGTTCGCCAAACCGGCTGATCAAATCCTGATAATGCCGGCTGGGGGTTTTTCCGGTTTTGGCCGTAATTTCAGCCGCCAACAGATTCATGATGATGCCATCCTTGTCTGTTGTCCATACCTGTCCGTTCTTTCTTAAAAAGGATGCCCCGGCGCTTTCTTCACCACCAAATCCCAGTGTTCCATCCATCAATCCTGCCACAAACCATTTGAAACCCACCGGAACCTCGATCAGTTTTCGCCCGATGTCACGGGCCACCCGATCGATCATGGCGCTGCTGACCAGGGTCTTGCCGACGGCAACCTGTTGAGGCCAGTCCGGCCGGTTCTGAAACAGATATTGAATGGCAACCGCCAGATAATGGTTGGGGTTCATGAGACCGCCATCGGGTGTGACAATGCCATGCCGGTCCACATCCGGATCATTTCCAAAGGCCAGATCATAATTGTTTTTCAATGCAATCAGCCCGGCCATGGCATAAGGCGAGGAACAGTCCATCCGGATTTTGCCATCCTTGTCCACGGTCATGAATCCAAATGTGGGGTCAACCGCCGGATTGACCACCTGAAGATTCAGACGGTAGCGATCGGCAATCGGTTCCCAGAACGCCACGGCCGCCCCCCCCAGGGGATCGACTCCCAGCCGTATCCCGGATTTTGCGATCACATCCATATCGACAATGGATGAGAGATCCGCAACATAGGGTGTGATAAAGTCGATTTCATGAATGCAGTCACACGCCAGCGCCGTTTCATACGGCAGCCGGGCAATGTCGGAACCCGGTTGCTGCATCAGCGCATTGGCCCGGTTCTGAATCCATCGGGTCGCATCCGAATCCGCCGGCCCGCCATGCGGGGGATTGTATTTGATGCCGCCATCCTCCGGCGGATTGTGGGAGGGGGTAATGACAATGCCATCGGCCGTTGCCTTTTTCTGCCGGTTCCAGCAGAGTATGGCATGGGAAATGACCGGTGTCGGGGTATAACCGCCCCCGGACTGTATCATGGTCTCGACCCCGTTTGCGGCCAGCACTTCCACGGCCGAGGCAAAACTGGGCTCGGACAGGGCATGGGTGTCCTTACCCAGAAACAGCGGTCCGGTGATGCCCTGCCCTTTTCGGTAATTGCAGATGGCCTGGGTGGTGGCCAGGATATGGTCCTCGTTGAAACTCTTGGAAAAAGATGATCCCCGATGTCCGGAGGTTCCAAATTCCACCCGCTGGAAGGGAATGGCCGAATCCGGATGCCGGATATAATAGGCGCTGATCAGTCGGGGAACATGGACGCGAATATGATCGGGAGCCGGTTTTCCGGCCAGTGGATGAATCGGCATGGTTCCTCCTGGAAAAAATGAAAAATGTGTGTCAGTTGATCTGGCTTAGGATGTTCATTTACCGTGAAAATGGAAAAACAGAATTCAGAAGACAGAATTCAGAATAAAAAGGTATATGTCATTTTCATAAATGGGGGTGAACGACCCTGACCGCCTGACGGCTGTTCTGCCGGAATGCTGTATGCCTTACCTTCAGCCTTCAGCCTTCCACCTTCAGCCTTCTGTTGGTAGGTCAGGCTGGCCGGTTTTTTGGCCTGCCTGACATTGCGGGAATGCCATTTGGCTGAATGTCAGGGAGTCGCAAAGAGCCGCGGCACCCTGACCTACCCGCTGTATGCCCTTCAGCCTTCAGCCTTCATCCTTCAGCCTTCAGTCTTGTCCCTATCCCAACCCCAGTTCCGTCAGCTTGATGTCTGTTGGAACCCCGTCCGGTGTCCATCCCCGGAAGGCATAATAGGGATCCAGCATCTCCTCAAGATGGCAGACCATACCTTTTGAGGCGCCATCCGGAAGCGGCTCGGACGTGATTCTTGGGGGAAGTGAGTCCTGTTTCCGGTCAAAACCGGCCCGGGATAAAAACAGTCGTTCCGCATTGAAAATCCGTTCTCCGGCCAGCTCCAGCTCCTCAAGGGAATAATTGGCGCCGGTTGCCGCATTCAGCAGCTCCAAAATGCCGGTTGGACGCAGGTCCAGTGTGCCATCGGTTAAATACCGCACCGTAAAAAATACACACAGACCGGCGGCATCGATGATGCTGAAAATATTCTGCCACTTGGCCACCATCTCGGATTTGTCGTGCCAGCTCAGGGGATCGATGGGATACGGAACACCCAAAAGTTCCGCATACACCGTGTCGCCACGCATGTGGGAGGCGCCCATGGGCGATGTGGCATAATTGAGTCCCAGCCCCTGTGCCCCCCGGGGATCATATCCGGCAAAATCCATGCCCTTTGAGACCATCGCCAGTTCGGGATGCCCGTAGCGGCTGCCCAGTCTCAAACTGCCTTCCGCCAGTTGGTCGCCAAATCCCTGACGATAGGCGGTTTGTCTCACCAGATCCACCAGGGCCGCACCATCCCCCCATTTCAGCGGTCTTCCGACAATGGATTCATTCAGATACCCCTTTTCAACCATTTCCATGGCGCAGGCCACAGCCGATCCCATGCTGATGGTATCCATCCCCAGTTCGTTGCACAGATAGTTGGCTTTGGTCAGGGCCGCCAGATCACTGACACCGCAATCCGATCCCAGTGCATATACGGTTTCATATTCCGGCCCTTCGCCTTCTCCCTGATACGGGCCATCCGGAATCCGGGTCACCCGACCGCAGGCAATGGGACAACTGAAACAGGGTCGGGCCTTGACCAGGTATTTTTTGGTAAGGGTTTCACCATAAATCTGTTCCCATCCCTCAAACTGTCCGGTCTGAAAATTCCGGGTCGGGAAAACGCCGCAGGCATTGGTGACCGCAGCCGTAATGGCCGTGCCGTGAACCCGAAGAGCCGGAGGCGTTTTTTGGGTAGCCTCCTTGAATTTGTTCCGGTAAGCCGTATTGACCGATTTAAATGCCTGTTCATCCGCCAGCGGAACATCGCCCCGGCCCCGAACGACAATTCCCTTCAGATTTTTGCTGCCCATGACGGCCCCTACCCCGCCGCGTCCGGCTGCCCGGTCCCGATCATTCATGACGGACGCAAACAGTACCCCGTTTTCTCCGCCGGGTCCAATTACGGCTGTTTTGGCTTTTTCATCGGTCTCCGCGCGCAATATGTCATCGGTTTCATGCGTGTCTTTTCCCCAGATATGGGAAGCGGACCGCAGTTCAGCCGTTTTTCCATCAATCCACAAATAGAGCGGTGCATTTGCCCGGCCTTCCAGAATGATCAGATCATATCCGGCCCGTCTCATCTCTGTCGGGAACTGTCCGCCGGAGTTGGAAACGGTAATCGCGCCGGTCAGGGGGGATTTGGTGGTGATCATGTATCTGGCGCCGGTCGGCGCCAGTGTTCCGGTCAGCGGACCACAGCTCAGAATCATTTTGTTATCCGGCCCCAGCGGATCACATGTCGGATTGACTTCTTTGAGCAGATAATAAATTCCCCATCCCCTGCCGCCGATATAGTCTTTGGCGACCCCGGGATCCATGGTTTCCCGGGTTATGGCCGCAGTTGTCATGTTTACACGAAGAATGGTTCCCTGCCATCCATACCAGTCATGCGGTTTGTTCATTTTTTTCCCTTTCTGAAACAGATGTAATTTTATGATAACGGTAAACGCTCATGATCGGTCTGCTCACCCCCATGAATGAAAACAAACAGCGAACAGCAGAATATCGAACAAGGAACAGCAGAAGGATGAATCCGGCTTATGGCGGTCCGGCAATGCAGCCGGAAACTTCAAACTTCGACATTTCTTGTTCGATATTCGATATTCGCTTTTTAATTCCTGGAGATGCATTTTCAAGGAAAACGGCCACGACAATGAAGCTTGCTACCCCCCAAAATCCTGTTGATCCTGTCAATCCTGTCCAAAAATATTTTGGTATTGTATGGCATTCGGACATCATTTTCAAGCAGGCTTCTTCATCCATGCCAAAATCAATTAACCTGATTCAACCATCAGGCAATTCGATTTCATATTTGATTCTTCGGAATAAACATGTTATGGACTCCAATTTAACAGCATATGCAAAAACGCAATTGGATTGTCACCCGGACATATTTTTTGAACCATATTGATCAAGGGAGAAAAGAATGCAGAAAAAGGGATTTAAATTCATGTGGTTGATGGTCACAGCGATGATTGTCTGTTTTTTGACCGCGGGCGCCATCAGTGGTAAAGAGACGAAAGACGACATGTGCATTCCCATGGGAGATATTGAACTCAAAGCCCCGGACTCGGTTGAATCCATCCGGCCACCGGTCCAATTTCCCCATTCCAGCCATTTTGACTATTCCTGCAAACAGTGCCATCATACCTGGGATGGATCGGAACAGATTCAGGGCTGTATGACATCGGGCTGTCATGACCTGGACAAGGCGCCCCAGAAGGTCAAGGGAGCCAAATCCGATGACGATATACAATATTATAAAAACGCGTATCACGCACAATGCATCGGTTGCCATAAAAACATCAAAGCCAAAAACAAAGAAATTGAACTGTCTGTATCCGTCATGAAACCCAAACTGATGAAAACCGGACCAACCGGTTGCATCCAGTGCCATGAAGAATAGGTGTTTGACCATGAGCGGTTACTGCCACACATATTCCCCATCCCGGCTGATCAGACGATTTGAAAAGGGGGCAAGGACTTTCGAACCGCCTGATCGGTAACAGAGTCCGGTATATTGGTTTTCATGGCGACTTATTTCAAACATCGGCAAGAGACACAATATCATGGAATCATTTTATTGATTTCACTGATGATTGACTCTTGCCTTTTTCTTTATCTGAAAAGCTGTACCGGTATGACCTGCTTCATGCCTGTATCTGGAGCAGGCTGACATATGACGTCTGATATCGTTGTTCTGATTATCCTTCTTTTTTTATCCGGTTTTTTTTCTGCCGCAACAACCGCTTTTTTTTCCATCAGCAGAACAAAGGCGGTTCATCTCTCCAGAAGCGGGGAACGGATTTATCTCCTGATCTGGCAAATGAAGGCGCACCCGCATAAGCTTCTGACCACTCTTCTGATCTGCAACACGCTGGTAAATATCAGTGCATCGGTGTTGGCCACGGTCCTGGCGTTGAAGACGGTTCCCAGTGGCGCCATCGGGGTGGCCATCGGCATCATGACACTTTCAATTCTGGTGTTTGGAGAAATCCTGCCCAAATCCATTGCCACACAAAACAATGTGCTGGTTGCCCGTTTGGCGGTTTATCCGATATACTGGCTCTCCATTGCCCTGTTTCCACTCATTAAAATCCTGAATTTCATTCCCCGGATCACCCAGAAAATTCATCCGCCGGCCAGCATGTCCGAGGAGGAACTTCTGACCTATGTTGAACTGGTGGAAGAAGAGGGGGAAATCAAGGAAGCGGAAAAAGAACTCATTCACAATATTTTCAGATTCGATGATACCAACTGCTCGGAAATCATGACGCCCCGTGCAGACATGTTCGTCATCGATATCAACACCCCCCTCGATCTGAAAGCCATCATCGGTTCCGGTTTCACCCGGATACCGGTTATTGACGATGATATGGATCATGTGGTCGGGGTCATCAATATCAAGGATCTGTTTTCCCGCCAGTCACTTTGCAACGAGCCGATGGACATCCGGGAAATCATGCGGGAACCGTATTTTGTGCCGGAAAACAAGAAACTGGACTCTCTGTTGCGTCAGTTCAAAAAACGTAAAAACCATATTGCCATCGTAATCGACGAGCATGGCGGCGTCTCCGGTCTGATATCCCTGGAAGATGTTCTGGAAGAAATTGTGGGAGAGATCAGTGATGAAACCGATCTGGATGAACCGCATATCGTCCGGATCAAGCCTCACGAATGGGTTGTTCTGGGCAAGACCGAAATTGACAAGGTGAATGAAACCATTCCAATGGACATTCCCGATTCCCCGGAATATGATACATTCTCCGGATTCATTCTGAGCCGGATCGGCCGGATTCCGCACGAAAATGAAGAAATCGCCATGACGCCGTTTACGGTTATCGTCAAGGAAATGGATGGAAACCGAATCAAAAAGTACATTGTCAGGCAATCCGCCGATCCATCATTCCAATCCCAGTCCCCTGCCGCGTAACCGAATCGGTTGATGGAAAATCATTTCATCGATGTCGCCGTCGCACTTCCGGTGTATGCCACCTATACCTACAGTGTTCCAGAGCATCTGGCCGACATGGCTGAGCCCGGAAAGCGGGTTCTGGCGCCATTTGGCCGAAGGCGGGTGACCGGATATATCCTGAAATGCCTTTCCCCGGCAGTTACGTCTTCCCACAATATTCGACATATACTGGATATTCTGGACCATTCGCCCCTGTTTCCGGAATCCATGATCCGGTTTTATCAATGGATTTCAGATTACTACATTCATCCCATCGGCGAAGTCATACAAACCGCATTGCCCGGCGGGCTGAACCCGCAGGATATCAGCCTCTTTCAAATTACCGAAGCGGGCCGCAACAGACTTGCCCAAAACACGCTCAATCCATCCCAGAATGACATTCTTCAGTTTCTGTGTCAGGAAGAAAAAACCTTCCGGCAACTGGTGGAGAAAACCGGCCCGGATATGCCGACAGCCCTGATCCATGCGATGGAGAGACAGGGATACATCCGGAAGGAATACCGGCTGAAACCCGGCGCCGTTCGGGTAAAACAGGATGTGTTTCTGAAATATGTATCCGGTCCGGTCCCTTATGACGGACTTTCACGGTCCCATCTGCGGATTATGGAAACCCTGTCCGGATTGGGTGAGATTTCGCTGGCTGCGTTTCGGAAAATAATACCCATCAGCCGGAAGCAGATCGATCTGTTGACGGCCAGGGGATACATCGAAGTCCATAAAAAACCGATCTACCGTGATCCGTTCGGGGATACAATTGAACGCGATACCCGGCCGGTTCTGATGGATGAACAGCTTGCAGCCGTGTCACGAATCACGGAGTTCCTGGGGAAAACCTATCAGGCATTCCTGTTGAACGGGATTACCGGAAGTGGAAAAACCGAGGTATATCTTCGCGTGACCCGGGCCGCATTGGAAAACAATCTGCCGGTCATCGTGATGGTTCCGGAAATTGCACTGATATCCCAGATTGAACGCCGCTTTCGCGCCCGGTTCGGGCAACAGGTGGCCATATTGCACAGCGGCCTGAATGCCGGAGAACGGTATGACCAGTGGCGGCGGATTCTCGACCACCAGGCGCCTGTCGCGATCGGCGCCCGATCGGTCCTGTTTGCACCGTTTGAAAAACCCGGACTGATCATTGTGGATGAAGAGCACGATCCATCCTTCAAACAGGACAATGGTCTGCGGTATCATGCACGGGATATGGCCCTGGTTCGGGCCAAACTGGAAAACAGCGTGGTGATACTGGGGTCCGCAACCCCGTCTGTTCAGTCCTGCTACAATGTCTCCATTGGCAAACTGGCTGAAATCCGCATGAATAAGCGGGTGGCGGAACGATCGCTTCCGGTCATCGATGTCGTCAACATGACCACCAAACGACATGAAACCGGCATCCACCGGCTCATTTCCACCGAGCTTCATCAGGCCATGTCAGAAACGCTGGCCAGACAGGAACAGATCCTTCTGTTTCTGAATCGGCGGGGATTTGCCAGTCTGTCGATCTGTGCGGGTTGCGGAGCGATCCTGCGATGCGAAAACTGCCATATTTCCATGACCCTTCACCAGGCAGACGGCGAATACCGATGTCACTACTGCGGATTTACAGCGCCATCCAGCACATCCTGTCCCGCATGCGGTGGCCGAAAACTCAAGAACATGGGAATGGGGACCGAAAAAATCGAGGCGGGTATCAAGGCCCTGTTTCCGCAGGCCCGAGTGGCCCGCATGGATCGGGATACGGTCAGTAAAAAAGGCGCCCTGTTACAGATTCTCAAGAATCTGAAAAACCGGGAAATCGATATCCTGGTCGGCACCCAGATGATCACCAAAGGCCATGATTTTCCCAATATCACGCTGGTGGGCGTTATCAGTGCGGATCAGTCCCTCAATTTTCCGGATTTTCGGGCTTCGGAGCGAACTTTTCAACTCTTGTCCCAGGTTTCCGGACGCGCCGGAAGGGGGGAGCGGCCGGGTCGGGTGATTCTTCAGAGCTATGCTCCGGAACACTTCAGTGTTCAGTCCGCCATCCATCAGGACTTTGACGGGTTTTACAGGCAGGAACTGGCATTTCGGAATGCTCTGAAATATCCCCCGTTTTCCCGGTTGATTCAGATCATTGTTTCGGGCAGGGATCCGGAAGAAACCCGCCGCCACGCCCGGGAACTGGGTGGTGGACTGGAAAAAATTCAAAAAGGCGGATTTGAGGACATTGAAATATTGGGCCCGGTCGAGGCGTTTCTGCCCAAGCTGGAAAAGCGGTACCGATATCAGATACTGCTGAAGGCTGTGAACATGAAAAGCCTTCACCAGTTTATCCATCAAACACGATCTTCATGTCCTCAGTTGTTTCAGGCCAGACAGGTTCATGTGGCCATCGATGTAGATCCGGTTTTCATGATGTGAATCCTGTAGGTCAGGTTGGCCGGTTGTTTGGCCTACCTGACATCTACCGGCCAAAAGCTAACCGCACAGATTGAATCTGTATACAGGAATTTTTACAAAGTGATGACGATGATGCAGACAAAGATTGATTTCGAATGTTCCAATGTGGACTGGGTTCGGGTGGCGGAAACACTCAAACAGGTCGGAATGGCGCATCATGATCCAGATATACACCGAAAGGCCTTTGAAAACAGTCATACAGCCGTATTCATCTACCGGAACAACACGCTGATCGGTTTTGGCCGGGCCATTTCCGACGGTGCGTATCAATCCGCCATCTATGATGTGGCTGTCGTACCCGAATTTCAGAACAGCGGAATTGGAAAAACCATCATCAAACAGATTCTGAACCGACTCCCGCATGGCAATGTCATTTTGTACGCTTCTCCGGGTAAAGAAGCATTTTATGAAAAATTGGGTTTTCGAAAAATGAAAACGGGCATGGCATGCTTCAGAAAAGCAGTGGAAATGATGGAAAAAGGATTCACCGAATAATTTGATATCTCTTAAAGAAAATCTTTTCAACAGACCTTTGCTGGATCGGCAATCGATTGATCCACACGTTGCCGGTTTAACCTCCCGACTCCTGAAACCATATAAAGAGCATGATGCCCAGACCGGTTACGGCGATACCGGTCATTCCCAAAAAGTTGGGAAGCGCAGCACCAATGATCAGGACCTCGGCGATCAGGGCAAAAATCACCTCGCTGGATTGGGTGGCGTCAACCGCTGCAAGCTGATTGCCGGTTTTTGCCTGGTTTCTGGCAAAGAAAAAAAAGCCGGTGGCCAGGACTCCGGACAAAACAGCCACCAGAGCGGTTTTGACAAGCTGGCCGGAAGACGGCGCCGGCGGTGCGGTGACAGCCACCAGAGCGCACCAGAAGGGGATGGAGCCCAACGACATGAAGAGGATTTTGACAAACGGATGATCCAGCTCCGGCGACCAGATGTTCGGTAACCGGTCATGACCGTTGACCGCTTCCCACACCATCTGGTTGCCCAGGGGATAGCAGAAAGCGGCCAGAAGCATGGGAAGTGCTCCCTTGAGCAGTGCATGGCTTTGGGCCCCATCCGACTGGCTGATATTGACCATCAAAACGCCGGCAAAAACAATTCCGGAAAATATCCATACCTTTTTCGGAAACCGCCTGCCAAACCCGGTCAGCACCACCAGTGTGGCGATGATGGTGAACTGCCAGGTGGCGGCGATGACCCATCCCGGCGCATGGTCCGCACCAAAGCATATCAGCGCGTAAAAGCCGCCGAAACCGATACTGCCCGCCATGACCCAGAACAGCAAATGCCTGTAAAACCGCTTCAGAATATGGACCGTCTGGCCCATTCCTCTGGAAATCACCAGCCAGACAACCAAAAACAAAATCATGTAACCATATCGCAGGCCGGCGCTCCACACCCAGTGCCCGCCTTCAAGACTCATCATCCGGTTCAGTACAAAGGTGGAGCTGAAGAAAAAACCGGACAGCAGGCCGATCAGAATCAGCCGCACCATACTGTATCCCCTGTCATGTCGTTTTCGTCCCGGATTGAAACTTGAAACCGGGGCATCCTTTTCCATCCATTCTACTCATGGGGGTGAAGCTCCCGGATTGATTTATGATCATTTACCGTGAAAATGGAAAAACAGAATTCAGAAGACAGAATTCAGAATAAAAAGGTATATGTCATTTTCATAGACGGGGGTGAAGCTCCCGGAATGATTCATGAGCGTTTACCGTGAAAATTCAAAAAACGTTTTGGGTTTTAAGTG
>JBFXFK010000099.1:0-17719 GCA_050179135.1 Desulfatirhabdiaceae bacterium
TCTTCATCCTATCCGTGGATCCATCTTCCGGATCAGGATATCGGCAGTCAGGTTCATGGACAGCACCGACAGGGCTACAAATAGGAAAATTCCCTGAATCAGAACATAATCCCGCACCATTACCGCCTCCCGCATCAAACGGCCGATTCCGGGATAATTGAACACGTTTTCCACCAGAACGGCGCCACCGAATACGGTTCCCAGACTTAAAAACAGTCGGGTGACAACCGGAATGGCCGCATTCCTGAGTGCATGGCCAAACAGGATGCGCGGCTTGCTGAGCCCTTTTCCCTTTGCCGTTCGCATGTAATCGCGGGAAAGCACGGTCAGCATGCTGCTTCGGGACAGAAGATAAAAATCTCCCAGACGGGTCAGGACCATGGCCAAAACCGGCAGAACCGCGTGGTGGATGATATCAGCGGTTCGGGAAATGACAGAAGAGAATTCGGTGAATGGCCGGATACCGCCGGACAGGGGAAACCAGCCCAGCCATGCCCCGCCGACAAACAGGAGCACCAGACCGGTCAAAAATGCGGGAATTTCGGAAAATCCCACCAGGAACAGATAGGCGGCCCGATCAAAAAATCGGCCCCTGAACCAGGCCGACAAACTGCCGATAATCATCCCGATGATACCGCTCAGAATCAGGGAAACCACCACCAGCAGGATCGTCCACCAGGCCCGGTTGCCGATAATGCGCAGCACATCGTCATTGTAGTAAATACTGTAACCGATATCTCCGGTGACCAGGTTGCCGATATAGTGCAGATACTGGTCCCTGATAGGCAGGTCCAGTCCATAATAGGATTTGTAACGGTCGATCTGTGCCTGACTGCAGGTTACTGTCACATCACCGGCATCCGAGGACAAAAAGGTGAAGGGATCACCGGGCATGAGGCGGGGAAGAAAAAAATTGAGTGTGATGATGAAAAAGAAGGTCAGACCATATTCGGCAATTTTGGAAATCGTGCGCCTCATGCTGCCTTGGCCAGAGCCGGGTTTCTGGCAATGATATACGGTTTGTTTTTTACACCTGATGGCGGAATATCCCCGGTTTTTCGGGTGATTTCGGGAAAATGCTGTCCGACCAGTTTCCGGGTAAAGGGATGGGCCGGATTGGTAAAAATTTGCCTGGCATCCCCCTGTTCGACAATTTTGCCATGATTCATCACATAGACCCAATCCGCAATTTTTTGTGCAACGGCCAGATCATGGGTGATATACAGCATGGCAAACCCGTGGTGATTTTGAAGCCCTTTCAAAAGGCGCAGAATGTTGGCCTGGGTGGATGGATCCAGCATGGCGCTGATTTCATCGGCGATCAGCATCGCGGGGTCCATGACCAGCGCCCGGGCGATGGCAATTCTCTGGCGTTGCCCGCCGCTGAGGGTGTGGCATTTTCTGCGCCGGAAATGGTCATCAACCGGAAGCCCAACCTGTTGTAACGCCCGAATGACCGATGCAGTTTTGTGTTCGGGCAAATCCTGCCCCAGAATATCCAGGGGTTCCCGAATAGCCTGTTCCACGCCCAGATTGGCGTTGATGGCGGAGTAAGGGTCCTGAAAAATGATTTGCATGCCTTTTTTTCTTCGGCCCGCGCGGCTTCTGACTACAGTCTCACCGTTAAACCGGATGTCACCCCGGTCCGGATTCAGTATTCCGGATAAAATATTGGCCAATGTGGTTTTGCCCGACCCGGACTCACCGATCAGAACCGCAGCCTCGCCGGATCGGACCCGGATGCAGCAGTCCTGACACGCCTGAACAGATGTGCCATTCAATCCAAAGTGTTTATGAATGCCGGTTCCCTGGAGGAGCGTTACAATTCCGCCACGGTTGCATGCCACCTGGCGCTCCGGGGCAGCCGGTTCCAATGACGGCACATGGGTTTGGCAGATGTCTGTTTTCTGACAGCATCTGGAAACAAACGGACAGCCACTGTTGCCAAAGGATTCGGCAGATTCGGAGAATTCGGATGTTTCAGATTCTTCCGGAATGCCCCACATGTCCCGCCAGGGGTTGATGTCCGGAGAGGCCTGAACCAGACCGCGGGTATAGGGATGCAGCGGCAGGGACAAAATTGTCCCGGTCGGACCCTCTTCCAGAATCCGGCCCCGGTACATGACGGATATCCGGGATGTCAATCTGGCAATGGTTTGAAGTTCGTGGGAAATGACAATCAATCCAAACTGCCTTTCCTGTTGAATCCGTGCAATCCGGTCGATGATATCGGTTTTGGTGACGGCATCCAGTGCATTGGTCGGTTCATCCAGAATCAGCACGTCGGGTTCACAGGAAAGGGCCATGGCCAGAAGCACCCGCTGGCGCATGCCCCCGGAAAGCTGATGCGGGTAATATTGACCATGTTCGGATGCCATGCCCACGGATTCCAGCAGGGACACCACGGTTTCATGGGCGTCCCGGTGGGTGAGGGATGTGTGGCGCACCAGGCATTCATATATCTGATCATGAACGGTCAGTACCGGGTTCAGGACATCCAGGCTGTTTTGAAACACAAGGGCAATTCTGGACCACCGGTACGGGTTGCGCTGTTTTTCTGACAGTTGCTGCAAATCGGTTCCGGCAAACCGGATACTGCCATTGACCGAAGCGCCTTGATCCAGAAGTCCCATGATCGCCAGGGCCAGGGTTGTTTTGCCGCTTCCCGATTCCCCGACAATGCCCAGTCGCATTCCTTTGGCCAGGCGTAGCGACATATCCTGTACTGCCAGAATTTTGTATGGGCCCATGTCATGGGCTACGGTCAGATTTTCAATTTCCAGAATCGGCGTTTCGATGGAACACCTCCCTTTTGGAATTATTTTTGAAAAGCGCTCACAGCAGATGTTTCGCTTTCTCTGGCCAGAATCGCAAAGGCGCCCACCAGAATGATGATGGCAACCAGGGGTGATGTAATCCACCATTTCCAGCAGTCCATGAAATAAATGCCCTTGAAATTGATGGCATGGTTCAGAATCAGTCCCCAGCTTTTGGATGTGGGGTCCCCCAGCCCCAAAAAGGACAGGCTGGCTTCTGCAACAATGGCCCGGCCGGTCAGACGGATGATGCTGGCCAGGGCAATGGGCAACACACCCGGAATAAAATGGGTTTTGGCCAGATGGACAAATCCGGCGCCATAGCTTTGGGCTGCGGCGATATACTGTTCCTGCTTCATGGAAAGAATTCTGGACCGGATGATCCGTGCCGGACCGGTCCAGGAAAAGAGCGCCAGAACCAGAATGATGTTGATGAGACCGGGGCCGAAA
Organism: Desulfatirhabdiaceae bacterium; assembly: GCA_050179135.1. Taxonomy (GTDB): domain Bacteria; phylum Desulfobacterota; class Desulfobacteria; order Desulfobacterales; family Desulfatirhabdiaceae; genus UBA4064. The sequence goes on from JBFXFK010000099.1 coordinate 3,267, forward strand.
AAGGCGCCCAGTACAATCATGGCGGGCAGATCCGGCAGAATGATCATCATGTCCGTCATCCGCATGGTGATTCTGTCGGTAATCCCGCCCAGATAACCGGCCAGCATTCCGATCAGACACCCGCCGATTCCGGCCAGCAACGCGGCGCTGACACCCACCAGAACACTGACGCCTGCGCCATGACAGATTTGCGCCCACAAATCGATCCCCAGATCATCGGTGCCCAGCCAGTGATCCGGGCCGGGTGCTTCAAGCGCGTTTCCCGATGGCAGGTTGTGCGGATGCACCGCCACCCATTGGGAAAAGATTCCGGCAGCCGTGACCAGCAGGATGACAGACAGGGATATCCGGGCAGCATTCATGTCGCCGGTGTCAGATAGGACAGTTTGTTGTGTGTCATGTCGTGGTGGTCAAACATGTACCGCCACCCGTTGTATCTGACCGGCCGGTACACGACATGGCCCGTTGTGTTGTACAGGGGAATCTGGGGAATTTCTTCCGCGATCAATTCCTGGATTTCAAAGATCATGTGTCTGCGACGGGTTTCATCCATTTCAACATGCTGTCTTACGCACAGGTCAATGATTTTCGGATGACTGTATCCGGGGATGGCATCTGAAAACGGACTCTGGTTGACGCTTTTTCCACCGGCATACACGGTTCTCAGAAGGTCTGCATCCATGCCCCATCCGCCATGACCATTCAGCACCATTTCATATTCCCCGTTTCGGATGGCCGCATCCCGGGTTTTCATGTCCACACTTTTGACTGTGACATGAATACCGGCCCGGGCCAGACTGATTTTCATCAGTTCGGCAATTCGGAGTTCATCACGGGTATTGGAAATCAGAAGATCAACAGACATGGTTTTACCCTGGAGCAGGGCTTTGGCCCGGTCGATATCGAAATCATATTCCCGAACACGGTTATTGTACCAGACATGATCTTTGGGCAGGTATCCGGCACTGGCCGGTATTCCAGCCCCCCGCGCCACTTTCTGGACCAGTTCATTTCTGTCTATGGCTGTGGCCAATGCCTGACGCAGAGTTTTGTCCCTGAACTCGGGGCGCTTCTCCATATTCAGTATCAGCCGGTAACCCCAAAATCCCGGATTCTGCCGGATTTGATATTCGGGATTGTCGGCATATTTGTTGATCAGATCCGGCGCCACCCCGGTCAGATCGATTTCTCCGGCATGAAACGCCAGAATCTCGTCACTGACCGGCACAAACTGGATGACATCCACCCGGGGTTTGGGCCCCCAGTACCCGGGGAATGCGGCAAACTGATAGGCGCCCTGCTCCCGGTTGTATGCCTTCAGAATATAGGGGCCGCAGCCGATAACGGCTTGGGGGCCATCAAATTTTCGGGGATCGGAAACTGCCTCCCAGATATGTTTGGGGATGATCCGGGACCGGCCGATTTTTCCCAGACACGGGGCAAAGGGTTTTTCAACATGGATGGAGACGGTGTGTGTGTCCATGACATGGATTTTTTGAATGAAGCTTTTTCCATCGATGTTCAGATCATCGGAAACAGCGGGATATCTGGAAAAATATTCAAATGAAAATTTGACATCTGCGGCAGTCATTGGCATGCCATCATGCCATGTGACGTTTTTTTGCAGGTGAAATGTATAAACCCGGCCATCCGCAGAGATGTCCCATCTTTCGGCAAGCCAGGGGATATGGCCTTTTTCGTCTTTTTCCAGCAGACTGTCAAAAATCAGAAACATCTTGAAAATGCCGGGCCCTCTGGGATAGTGGCTGAAGGGCGTGGGATACCCATAGTCTCCGCCGGCAAGATTGACGACAACAGGCGATTTTCTGGAATCTGCAACGGCATTTCCCGGGCTGATGACGCACATCATCACATGGATGATGATCACTGCAATGATGGGTATGTATCGGCGTATCCGTGTCATTTTTCGTGTCCGGCCAATGTCCTTTCAGGATGCCGTCGGCTGTGACGGCAAATCGCTGATGTCGAGGATTTTGGGTTTGATATCCAGAATCGGGGTGCCATCGATCATGTCGAGGCCCCTGACATGGATAACTGTTCCATCGACCTTCAGTACTTCGACAACGGACAACCCGATGGGGTTGGGGCGTCTGGGGGAGCAGATACTGAATACGCCCAGTTTTTCCCTGCGATGGGGCGGTGTCTGGGAGAGAAACTCCGGGGAAAACGGCGGGCTTTTGTGAAAGTGAAACAGGACGATGATGTCCTGTCCGGGCTGGATGTCTTTCAGGCCTCCCCGATAGGGTTCATCGATGACCAGCGTGCCTTCCACGTCGGAAACCGTCCAGTGTCTGGGCAACTTTGTTGCTGTTGTGTGGACGGTTCCAATGGGTTCCATGGTGATCATGTCATGATTCCTTTGATAAATCGTGTCTGAACGGAAACATTTTGCCGTGAAAATAGAAAAACAGAAGTCAGAAGTCAGTAGCCAGTAGTCAGAATAAAAAGGTATATGTCATTTTTATATATTGGGGTTAACAACCCGGAATAATTGATGATCGTTTACCGTGAAAATGCATCGCATGGGAAAAAAAGCGAATATCGAATATCGAACAAGGAATGTCGAAGTTTGAAGTTTTCGGCTGCCTTGCCGGACCGCCACAAGCCGTGTTCATCCTTCTGCGGTTCCTTGTTCGATATTCTGCTGTTCCCTGTGTACGATGAAGTTCTGACACAGATTTTTTGGAAGTTTTAATCCTTGTGAATCCCTGACTGCCAAAACAAAAAAAGCCACGAAAGTATCTGATTTCATAAAAAATGAAACCGGAAGCCTTCGTGGCTTGAATGATTACTGTGACAAACAGGCAAAAATTGGAACGTGCGGCTTCAGCCGCAATTGATCATTCTATTTATCGAACCGGTACAACCGGGTCAAGCTTTTTTTGGGGCGGTGTCATTTCCCCCTATTCATCAGGTCTTCAATTTCTTCGGCTTCTATGGGAATATCCGCCGTCAGATCCACCGGGCCATCTGACGAGATCAGAATGTCATTTTCCAGCCGGATGCCAAACCCTTCTTCCCGGATATAGATGCCGGGTTCGCAGGTAAAGATCATGCCGGCCTCGAATGGCCGGTGCCGGTTTCCGACATCATGAACATCGATGCCCATCAGGTGGGATACGCCATGCATGAAGTATTTCTTGTACAGCGGGGCATTTTCCGGCTGATTTTTGACCGCGGCAGATTCCAGAAGACCCAGGCCGATGAGCTCGTCTTCCATGATGCGGCCCACGTTTTTGATGTATCCGGTCAATGTCGCACCGGGCCGCAACAGATTGGTGGCGGCGCGCTGCACCCGAAGCACGGCGTTATAAACCGCTTTTTGACGCGGTGTAAACCGGCCGCTGACCGGAACCGTCCGGGTCACATCCGAGGCATAGTTGGCATATTCGGCCCCAAAGTCCATCAGGATGACCTCGCCCGCCTGACATTGCCGGTCATTCTTTTCATAATGCAGCACACAGGAATTGGGGCCGGATGCCATGATGGGCAAAAATGCCGACCGGTTGGACCGGTTTTTCAAAAAATCACCGGTAATTTCGGCTTCAATTTCAAATTCCCATATGCCGGGGCGGATGGATTTCAAAACGTTTCGAAATGCGTTTTCCGTAATGTGTATGGCCCGCCGGATCAGATCGATTTCGATGGGTGATTTGACGGCCCGCAGGTGGTGCATGACCGGAGCCAGACGCTCGTAGCGGTGCAGGGGAAAGGTCTTTTTGCACCAGTGTGCAAAGCGCATGTCACGGCTTTCCACAATGACCTCTGCCCGCAGATGTTCGTTGGAATTCAGCCAGATGGACTTGGCATCAAATGCCAGCCCCCGGAATGTCCGGGAAAATTCCGGCAGCCAGTGAACCGTCTGAATGCCGGATATTGAGGATGCCTGTTCTTTGGTGTATTTGTCGCCCTGCCAGAGGGCGATCTCCGGGCTGGTTTCCTGAATGAAGAGCATTTCCCGCTGAGCCGGGTCCGGCGAATCCGGAAACAGTACCAGAATGCTTTCTTCCTGATCGATTCCAGTCAGATAAAACAGATCACTGTTCTGAATGAAGCGTCTCAGTCCGTCTGCATTGGTGGGCAGAACATCATTGGAATTGAAAACCGCCAGTGCGCCGGGCTCCAGATGGGCCCTTAACCGGCGGCGGTTTTCCACAAACAGGGATGGGTCTACCGGTTCGTATTTCATGCAAATGGCGCCGGGCAGGAATCTGCCGGGGTTGCTTTCTTGTTTTCCACATAATGGGCTGCGGCCAAGGCTGCGGTGCATCCGTCGCCGGCAGCAATGACAATCTGACGCGCATATTTCTGGCGCAGATCCCCCACCACAAACAGCCCGGGAATCGCGGTTTCACACCGGTCATTGGTGATGACATAGCCATTGTTATCCATTTGAACACCCGCCGGAACCAGGGACCGGTTGGGATCGAATCCAATGAAAATAAACATGCCATCCACCACCAGATCCCTTTCTTCACGGGTTTTGACATTTTGAATCCGGACGTCGGATACCCCCTGATCATTGGCATGAATGGCAAGGGGGATTGAATCCCAGATCATCTCGATTTTGCATTCGCTCTCGATCCGCTGCTGAAGAATCCGGCTGGCACGAAGCGCGTCCCGACGATGAATGATATAAACCTGTTTGGCCAGCTTGGCGAGATACAAAGATTCTTCACAGGCGCTGTCGCCGCCGCCGATCACGGCAACGGTTTTGTTGCGGAAAAAAAAGCCGTCGCAAACCGCGCAGTAGGAAACCCCTTTTCCATAATATTCGGTTTCGCCCGGGATGTTCAGTTTTCTGGGGCTGCCCCCGGCCGCCAGGATAATGGCATGGGCTTTGAGGGTGGTTCCATTGTCCAGTTTGACCGAGTGAAAATCCATGCCCGGATCGATTCCGGTGACTTCACTGGAAATTATTTCCAGACCATAGGATGTCGCATGCTGCTGAAATTTGGCGGAAAGATCAAATCCGCTGATATTTTCAAATCCCGGATAATTTTCCACCTCGCCGGACAGGGTCATCTGACCGCCACAGGCGCTTTTTTCAATCAGTACGGTTTTCATGGCAGCCCGCATGGCATAGATGCCGGCGGTCAATCCGCCCGGTCCGCCGCCAATGATAATCATGTCATACAGTTCTTCTGTTCCCATTCATTCCTCCAGAACCGGATTGGTAATGACTCGGTTGTTTGCCGCTTGAACAATGGTTTGATTCTCACCGGAATCATGTCCTTCATGAATCGACTTCCCGTCGTCCGGTCAGATCAAACATTATGAGTTAGCCGTTAATCCCTATTTCCGAACTTTTAACCCCAATATTTCCTCAAATGGATCAAAATCTTTATCATTATGAATTAATGACAAATCATTCTCCATACAAAAAGTCGCAATTAGAACATCAATAGTCTTTCTTACAGTAATGCCTTGTTTTCGTAAAATTCTATAATTATTTGATGCCTTTAATGAGATTTCCCTTCCAACGAAATTCATATATTCCAAAGAATCCATTATCTGTTTGGCTTTTTCATATTCCTTTTCATTTTTAAATCCCTGTAAAAACTCTACGATAATCAAGTCTCCTGTTATAATACGATTATGCTCCAATTCGTAATCCAGAGCATTTGTGTGTGGCGCTATAATACCGTTTACATAATCAATCCAAACAGATGTATCTGCTACTATCATTTGTCTGTTCTCATTTTATCAAGATCGCCTTCCCATTTTAATTTCCCTCGTAAATTACGAATTTGGGATTGATTGCGCAAAGAGATTAATAGCCTTAATGCTTCTTCTACAGTTTCCTTCTTTGTTTTGAAGCCTGAGACACTAAGCGCTTGATCCATCAATGAATCATCGATAACGATATTCGTTCGCATAAATCCTCCGTGTGTATAATATATAACTATTATGCACACGGATTGGGAATAAATCAAGAATATCTCTGATTAGAAAAAACTGGTGATTTCATTTTCATGTTTTGAGCTATCAGCCCAATATGGACCATTTATGTAAATTAATGGCATATTGTCAATGGATGAATCATCGAATTCCTCATATGATCACTTTTCAATTTCTGAATTTGAACGCCACTTTCAATTGTTCGTATACATTGAAAACGATCGGGCAAATGGAATAATTGGCAATGACATCCATCGTGCGGGACCGGAAGTCTTTTTTCCATAAATGCGGATACGAACGGCAATTCTCCGGCCGCAACTCATAAATGCGGCACAGATTGTTTTCCAGGAACGGGCATGGTCTTTGGGCAAAAGCATGATCCGATGTAAAGGGAGCGAATTTCAGATATCTGGAAATGAATTCGGTCTCGGGAATATTCATATGCCGGGATATGGCGCGAATTTCATTCCGGGTGACAACGGCCTGCAGGGTTTTGCAGCAGTTGGCGCACCGGGTACAGTCAATCTGTTTTACGACTTCCGCATAAATCCGATGAACAACCGGATCGATTTTGATCAAGGGTTTGTCCATGGATTTCAGAAAGGTTCTGAACTTCCAGTTTTTATTCTCATTTTTGAGAGCATAGCGCCTGATTTCTTCCAGATCCGTTACCAGCATATCGCCTGTTCCATTTTTTTTAAAGTGATTTTCAGGGTCAAGGATTTTGCATTCATCATATAATTAGAGACAAAGAAAATATCTCATGCACAAAAGGTTGGATCTGGTTTGATATTGAGTCATATAATACCCGTTATGCTTGAAAAGGAGATTTATATGACCCAAAAATCGCGCGCGACCAAGAGTCTCCCCACGGAAGTGGCCGATGCTGTCAACCGTCTGGGAGAACACATTCGAACCGCCAGAAAACGCCGGAGATTAATTCTGGAGGAACTGGCGTCCCGGATGTTTGTGCCCGAAAGACGGTTTCACGACTCGAAAACGGAGACCCGGATGTTTCCCTGGCGGTCCGGTCATCGCCCCTGTGGGTATTGGGGTTTGAAAAAGACCTTCTGGAGATCGCTGATCCGGGAAAGGACACGGCGGGGATGTTCCGGATATTCCGGCGCCTATTTGAAAAATGTCAGAAGGGCATGCAGGTTGGTCATGGGGTGTGGCGGGCATCCGGGAATATATAGATCCACGGGCAAGAGTTTGTCCAGTCCTTCGGTAATTTCAGGGCTTCCCCGGAACGGGCCGCCGGACAGGGCGCAACTGCCCACGGCAATGACCACGCGGGGCTCGGGCGTAGCCTCATAGGTCTGAAACAGGGCGGTCTTCATGTTTCTGGAAACCGGGCCGGTGACAACAATGCCGTCTGCATGTCTGGGGGAGGCCACAAAGTTGATGCCGAACCGGGCCAGATCAAAAAAGGGTGTTGCCAGCACATTCAGATCGGCTTCGCAGGCGTTGCAGCCGGCAGCCGATACCTGCCGGAGCTGAAGGGACCTGCCAAACAGTTTTTTGAAATGCTGCCGGGCATGACGGGCCAGATCGGGAAGGGCGCCGCGGGTGATCAGATGCTTTTTTTCAGAAACCGACAGAGCAAAATCCCGGGTGAATGTGACAAATTCTCCGTCTGATATCCGCTGGCAGGTTCCGCAGAAGACACAGCGACCCATGTCGATGGTTTTGTTTTCGGCATCGATGGCGTCTTGCGGACATGCCGCGGCGCACTGTTTCACCAGATCAGCCCGGGCATTGGGGTTGATTTCCGGTCTGCCGCGGTACCGGGGAGGCAACTGAACGGGTGTTTTGGGATAGGTTGAGGTACGGCAGCCCTGTTCAAACCGGTTTTTCAGTATATTCAGCATATGTCAGATCATCCTTCCGCTTTCATCCTTCACCCATCCGCTGTCAGACTTCAGCCTTTTCCCTACAAATCAAACCCGCAATACGACAAATTGAAGCTTTTGTTGTTCAGCGGGAAATCGGAAATCCCGGTATTTCTCAGTGCCATGGACAGACCATTCCAGTTATGAAACGAGGGGTCCTTGACCTTATAGCGCAGAATCCCGCCGGTTTTATCTGTCAGAATGCAGTGGGACAGCTCTCCCCGCCAGGCCTCGTTGAGGGTCACCACCAATGAATCCGGCGTCAGAAGAAATTTTTCATCATCCACGCATGTTGTTTCAACCGGATGACGCAGCAGGGATTCGATCAATCGGATGGACTGCATGGTCTCGTCTGCCCGAATGTTTGCCCGCGCATAGACATCACCGGTTGTTTTGGCATTTTCCGGAATGTCCAGGTTGCCATAATGTTCCGTGGGAAAGCATCGTCTGGCATCATAGGGCAATCCACAGGCCCGTCCGGCTGGCCCCACCAGGCCCAGTTTTTCCGCATCCGACCGGCTGACCGTGCCGCATCCCTCAAATCGGGACCGGACACTGGAGGTGGAAAAAATCAGGTCGATGACATGACTGATTTGGGGTTTCAGTTCCGCAATACGCTGCACCAGGGTATTGCGGATGTCATCGGTCAGGCTGAACCGCACACCCCCGGGCCGAACCAGCCCCTTGCCAAACCGGTTTCCGCACAGCAACAGGGACATGTTCAGAAAATCCCCGCGCATTCGGCCACAGTAATTGGCCGGCGCCAAAAACGCCACATCATTGCTCAGGGCGCCCAGATCGCCCACATGGTTGGCAATACGTTCCAACTCCAGCCCGATGGTCCGAATGATTTTTGCACCGGCGTCAACCGGTGTTCCGGACAGGGCCTCCATCGCCTGGGCCAGACACAGGCTGTTGGCCACGGCCGTATCTCCGGCAATGCTTTCGGCGATAATCGGCCACCGATTGGGCGCGGCCTGGCGCAGCAGGTGTTCGACACCCCGGTGCTGGTATCCCAGTTGAATCTCCAGATTCAACACCCGCTCCCCGATGCAGTTGAATCGGAAATGACCCGGTTCGATCACCCCGGCATGTACCGGGCCCACCGCCACTTCGTGGATTTCATCGCCGGAAACGGCATAGTAGTCATATTTTCCGGGAATGTCTTCCTGGTAGTCATTTCCAAATACATCGGCCACACCACGGGCATTGGCGTGGTACCGGACCATTTTCAGCCAGGGGTGGCCCCGGGGGATGATACCGGTCTGTTCGGCAATCTCCCGCTCGAACAGGTGAAAGTTTTCGCATGTGGCGGTCAATGCGGGATACGTCTCGGGTGCATCACAGGTGGCTGTCAGCAGGGTATCGGTTCTGAGGACTGCCAGAAAACGGAGGCGATCTCCGTGCGGGTATGCAAAAAACTGGACGACCTTTCCGCCATTGCTGACAATATGCAGTGCCTGGCTGGTAAAATTATCCAGGGAAACATGCGGAACATCGGCCAGGGGAATGGCGGCGCCGTTTGAAATGGGTTTGAATTCCGTGGTCATCAAAACCCTCCACCGAGTGTCGTCACCGCAAGCCTCACCGTCTGATGCAATGTCTCCGGCATCCAGAAACATAACAGGACCGAAGTGCCGAGCAAAATATACTGGGGCCAGATGATGGCGGCGCTTTCCGGGATACGAATGGTCGCCTCTGACGGATTGAATGAAATTTTCATGATATTGTTGGCAAAACCGGCAAAGATGACACACAGGCTGAGCATGAAGAGCGTGGCGCCGACATAGTGGCCGGCCTTGAATGCGCCGAAAAGGATGAACAGTTCGCCGATAAAAATTCCGAACGGCGGAAATCCGGAAATACCGGCAAACCCGGAAAAGAGTGCGATGAACGTTCGGGGCATCCGGTTGGCGAGGTTGCCGGTTTGTTCGATCAGCCGGCTGCCGAAACCCATTAAAATGTTGCCGGATGTCAGAAACAGGGACGATTTGATCAGGCTGTGATGGATCAGGCAGATCATGGCGCCATATGCCGCCAGTCCGCCGATGCCCGTGCCAAACGCGATAATGCCCATGTTTTCGATGCTGGAATAGGCCAGAAGCCGTTTATATTCATTTTGTTTCAGAATGAATGTGGCTGCCGCCATGATGGAAGCCAGGCCGAAAATCATGAGAATGGGGCCGGAAAAGTCTGAAAGGCCTGCGGCGTGCATGATCTTGTTGGTTTTGAAAATGCCCAGATAGGCACAGTTGAGCAACACGCCGGATAACAGGGCCGATGCCGGACTGGGCGCTTCGCTGTGGGCGTCGGGAAGCCAGGTGTGCATGGGCGCCAGCCCCATCTTGGTGCCGTACCCCACCAGGATGAACACAAAACCGGTTTTCAGCCACAGGGGATCCAGGTGTCTGGCGACACCGGAAAGGGCGGAAAAGGACAGGGGCGCATTCACGTTTCCCACATCCATGGCAACGGTAATCAGAACCGAACCCAGAAGGGCCATGGCAATGCCAACGGAGCAGATCAGAACATATTTCCAGGCGGCTTCAAGCGACACCGCGGACCGGTGCGTGTAAATGAGCGGCGCACTGGCCAGGGTCGTGGCTTCGATGGCAATCCACATGACCATGATATGGTCGGACAGGGTCACCATGGTCATGGTGGATAAAAACAGGAGCATGGACCCGGTAAACACGGATTCCGACCGGATATCGGATAGTTTCAAATAGGACGTGGTGTAGATGGAAATGAGGAAGAAGAGAAGCGAAATCACAATCAGCGACAGCATCCCTTCCGGGGTGACGGCAAAATATTCCGGAAATATCGGTTCGGGTTTTCCGGCCCATATGATCCCGGACAGGATCAGGTGAATCGCGCCGGTAATCACCAACAGGCTGCGCCCGATATTCCGGGGCAGGAAAAAAGCCAGCACACCTGCAAGAAAGGGGATGACAAAAATGATCTCGACCATAAAATGGATGCCTATTCCTTTAATGTTCTCAGCCGGGCCGTATTCACATCATCAAAAGTCTGTTTGATATTCTGCAGCATGACCGCCATGATCATGACTCCGGCCAACACATCCAGCAGAATGCCAAACTCCACGATATGAAGGGCGCGCATCGAGAAGGTGGTCCCCACCAGATAGATTCCGTTTTCCATCATGATATATCCCAGCACCATGGCAATGGCGTTCCGTCTGGCCATAAGCAGAAACATGCCGGCGCCCAACAGGGAAATGGCGGTTGGCAGCAGCAGGTCACTGGATGTGCCAAACGGCAGATTGAAGCGGTGACCGGCCCATGTCGCACCGACAATCAGCAACAGGCCGGCCAGAAGGGATGCATGGTACCCGACGATGGGTTCCACTTCCCGAGCAATGGACACTTTTTTGATGACCATATAAATGCACAAAGGAATGGCAAAGCCCCGGATGACAAGGGTTGTCAGGGTAAACACCAGGCTGCCGATGGACAGATGGTGACCTGCAAAAAGCGGTACGATGCTGACCACGACGCCCTGAAAGGCCAGCACCTTGATCAGTCCGGGCAGACGGCTGGAGGCAAAGGAAAACAGGATCGACAGGAGGGCAAGGGACAGGATGGTATCCATTGGACCATTCATTTGGCAAACTCCAGGGTGATGACCGCAGCAAAAAAAACGAGGGCAAAGGAGGTCAGGACAAATTTGGGAACCCGGTCCATCCGGTAGCGCGCCATGGCCGATTCGACCAGACCAACCGCGATATAGACCAGCAGCACGGCGGCGGCGAACAGGGCGACATTCAGGGCCGGATGCACAAAATCAAACGGGCAGATCAATCGGGCGATGAATGCGGAATACAGAAACAGCTTGCTGAACGCACCCAGCTCGATCAGACCGAAATCCGGTCCGCTGTGATCCAGGACCATGACCTCGTGAATCATGGTCAACTCCAGGTGGGTCGCCGGATCATCCACCGGAACCCGGGCATTTTCGGTCAGCAGGATAATAAACAGGGCAATGATGACAAATATCATGGGGGACCCGGCGGTGGACCAGAATTGGGCTGGCTGATTTCCGGAAAAAAATGCGGAAAGACTCAGCTCGCCGGTCAGTCGATAGAACAGGATCAACACCATGAACATGCTGGCTTCACAGATGATGGGAAAGTAGGCTTCCCGCGCCGCGCCCATGCCTTCAAACGGACTGGCCGTGTCCATGGCCGCCGCGATTGTGAAAAATCGGCCCAGCCCCAGAAGATAGAAAACGAAAATGGCGTCGCCGGAAAAGGAAATCACCGGCGGTTGCCCGGCCATGGGAAAAAACAGCAGGGCGGTTATGGCTGTTCCCAGCGATACGAGCGGGCCAAGTTTGAAAATCAGGGTGGTACTGGTGCTGTAAACCGACCCCTTTTTGACGAGTTTGGCCAGCGTGTAATAATGAATCAGCAGGGGTGACCCTTTTCTGCCGCCAAAAAAGGCCTTTACCCGGAGAATGACCGCTGCAAAAAACGGCGCCGAAACAATGGCAAGGGTCCATAACAGGATAGATTCAATCATCTTTTTTCCGGTCTTGAAAGTATTTGTCTGAAAAGTCCATTGTGTCCACGAAGCCCTGAGAAATCTTTACCGGTTTCATCTGAAGGCTTACCCAAATAACCCTTTAAACAAAAAACAGCAAAATGACGATGGCAAGCAGAATATAGCCGATATACAGGTGAATGTCCCCATGCTGAATCCATCTCAGTTTGTCAAACAGCCACAGAACCGGATTGACAATGATCCGTTCCAGATGCATTTCAATCACATCATGGACATGGCTGCCATAACGGGTTGGGCCCGGAAACAGTCCGGTAACCGGGGGATGATCCACCACCATCGGGGCTACGGGTTTGAAAAAATCCAGAATCGACGCGGCATAGGAAGAACCGGTATATTGCATCCGCGACGTCGGTCGGGTAAAGCCGCAGCCCCAGGTACCGGAATGTCCAATGGGTTTGCCGCGGTACAGCCGGATTCGGATACCGGCCAGAATCGCCATGATTGCCAGGAAAATAATGGCGGCAAGGGAAATATCGGCCGCCATGTGTGCAAAGGGTTCAATGGGAATGCGACCATAATCCAGACCGATTGCAGAAACCGCTTTCAGGGCCATGACCAGAAACGGGGCGGGGTAGATGCCGATCCCGATACATGCAGCGGCCAGAACGACCATGGAAAAGATCATGGTGGATCCGTTTTTTTCATCCACACGGTTGGCATTTGGGGTTCTGGGCTCACCCTGAAACACAACCCCCACCACCTTTGTAAAACAGGCCAGGGCCAGTCCGCCGATAATGGCCAGGCTGATAATGGCGAGCAGGCAGAATACAAATGTCAGGGGGTCCCGGGCAATCCCCTTGAATCCACCCATGTAGATAAAAAACTCACTGACAAATCCGTTGAAGGGAGGCAGTCCGGAGATGGCCATCGAACCGATGAGAAAGGTGATTCCGGTTATTTTCAGGTTCTTGATCAGCCCGCCCAGCGCATCGATGGACCGGGCGCCGGTTTTATGAAAAACCATGCCGGCGCCCATAAACAGAAGAGATTTGAATATCGAATGATTGAATACATGCAGAATGCCGCCGGAAAAACCCAGAACCGCCATGACCGGATTGCCGGATGAAACGCCGATCATTCCGATACCGATGCCGATGAGAATGATGCCGATATTTTCAACGCTGTGATAGGCCAGAAGCCGCTTGATATCATGCTGCCCCAGGGCATAAACAACGCCGATAATGCCTGAAACCATGCCGAAAATGAGTACGATGATTCCGGATGCCGGCGTTTGTAAATCCAGAATCCCATATAGCCGAAGGATGCCATAAATGCCGGTTTTGATCATGACGCCGGACATGACCGCAGAGATGTGGGAGGGCGCCGCCGGATGGGCATGGGGCAGCCAGACATGGAACGGGAACACTCCGGCCTTTGAACCAAACCCGATAAAACCCAGCACAAAGATCAGAATCTTCATGGTGTCCGGAATGGTTGATCCCGCAAAGTCAAAATTGCCGGTGTGACCATACAGGACAGCAAACGCAGCAAGAATGAACATGGCCCCGACATGGGAAAAAATAAAATAGAGATAACCGGCTTTCCGGTTTTCCGGGTTCCGGTAATCGTAAATCACCAGGAAAAAGGAAGATAGGGACATCATTTCCCACGCCAGCATGAAGGTGATCATATTGTGTGCGGTCACCACCAGTGACATGGATGCGACCAGAAGGCTGAAAAACAGGAAGTTGACGGCGGCGCCGATCTGTTTTTCCGTGTTGTTCATGTAATGGTAGCTGTAGATGGCTGCCAGCAGTGAAACAGCGAAAATGGTAACCAGGAAAAAGGCGGATAAACTGTCGATGTGAAAAGAAAGGGAAAAAATACCGGATGGAGAAAAGGAAACGGCGGGTGACGGGCCGGTGAGGAGCCTGAAAAGGGAATCGAACAATCCCAGCAGGCATCCACTGCCGATCCCGATAACAGCGATCATTTTTGCCAGGTTAACCTGACGCCATAGAAAAAGAGGCAAAACGCCTCCGGATGCCATCATCAGCATCGACAGGAAAAAAAGATTCATATCAACCCTTTCAATCCCGATGCATTTTGGGGCCAG
>JBFXFK010000100.1:0-17664 GCA_050179135.1 Desulfatirhabdiaceae bacterium
GGTTTTGTCGTTTCTGGTTGCGGTTATTGTTCCGGGCATGTCCCAGATTTTTAAGGACATGAATCAGGTGCTGCCTGTGCCGACCCGCATGCTGATTTGGGCCAGCGCCTGGTTCAGAATGTGGTGGTGGGCGCTTTTGGGCGGTATTGCCGGTTTTACCGTACTTTTCATATCCCTGTATCGATCTGGAAAAGGCAAGGCACTGGTGGATCGGTGGATGCTTCAAATACCGGTGATCGGAAGCCTGATCGGCAAAATTTCCACTGCCCGGATTGCCAGAACCCTGGGGTCCCTCCTCCAAAATGGTGTTTCCATGCTGACGGCATTGACCATTGTTGGACGTATAGCCGGAAATTCAACCCTGTCCCAAGCGGTAGAACAGGCATCATTTCAGGTTGAAAAAGGAAAAGGACTTGCCGCATCGCTCGAAATGTCCGGAATTTTTCCATCACTGGCATTGCAGATGATTCAGGTTGGGGAACAGACCGGTGAGCTCGAGACCATGCTGTATCGGACAGCCGATCTCTTTGATCGGGAAACCGAATCCACCCTGATGCGCATGATATCTGTTCTGGAACCGACAATGATTCTGGTTATGGGCGTCATTGTCGGATTTATCGTGTTATCCGTGTGTCTTCCTGTTTTTGAGATGAACCAACTGGTAATGTGATGGCGGAAACGTAACAGGGGGCAGGTTAAAATCGGAAAAGACCATTTTTATGGGCTGGCTTTGGACCGCGGCGGACACCCAGACCACTGACCACTGAAGTTGGGGATGTTCATGAGTGTGATCAAACGATATCCAATACATTTTCTGGGAATTGTAGCGACGCTTCTTTTTGCAGGATTTGCAGTGATGGGTGTTGACTTCATCGATACGCTGGATCTCAAGGGGTATGATATGCTCATGCGCCTGAGAAGTGATCCGGACAGCCCCAGCGATATTGTAATGGTGGAAATCGATGATGACTCCATCGAGAAGCTGGGAAGATGGCCCTGGTCCCGTTCACTTCTGGCCAGTGGCATCCGGGCCATTCAATCCGGTCAGCCCCGCCTGATCGGTCTGAATATCATTTTCAGTGATCCCGAGGTCATTGCGGGTCTGGACATTCTCAGGGAACTGGAAACACAGTTCCGGGAGACCCTGCTGGATGCTTCCAGCGAAAAAAGCAGGGCATTTCTTGACGCCCTGTCTGCAGCCCAGACAGACCTGGACCATGACAAGCATCTGGCCGAATCGATCGCGGCGTCAAACCGGGTTGTGCTGTCGATGTATTTCAAGGAATCGACTCAGGCGTCAGGCGGTTTGACAGAGGAACAGAATCCGTTTTTAAAGGCAAACGCCATTCGTAACATTCAGAATCCGTCTTCTCTGGACTACCCCCATGCAACCGAAATGATTTTGCCAATCCCCATGTTGTTGAATGTTTCAAAAGGGATCGGTCACATCAATATTACATTTGATGAGGATGGCAAAGCCCGACGTGAACGCCTGCTGATTGAATACGGCGGCCTGTTTTTTCCCTCCTTTACGGTCAGGCTGGCGTCACAGTACCTGAATATTCCCATGAAGGACATACAGGCGGATATTGGTGAAACCCTTCGTCTGGGTCAACTCGAAATTCCGATGACCCTTTATTCAGAAATGCTGGTCAGTTTTAAAGGCGATCGGGGATCTTTCAAATCCTATTCGTTTTATGATGTGCTGAATGGCAAGATACCCATGTCCCTATTTCAAAACAAACTGGTTTTAATTCATGTTACGGCAACAGGCGTCATGAATCCCATGAGTACACCCGTCGATGCCATGATGCCTGCCAGTGAATTTACAGCCCATTCCCTGTGGTCTGTTCTGAATCGTCAAAGTATCCGGGAACCCATGTGGGGGGCAGCCGCCACGCTTGGCTTGATTCTGATGGTCGGGCTGATTGTGTCCCTGGTTTTTCCCCGAACCCAGTCAATCCGGTCCGGAATCATGTTCTGGTCAATCCTGATCCTGATTATGGGATGTCAGACGTGGCTTTTTGTCTCAAAAGGGTTGTGGCTGAGAACCGCTTATCCCATTCTTCAGTTGATTGTCTGTTATACCGGGGTTCTGGCCATCAAATATTTTGTTACGGAAACCGGCAAGGAAAAGGTGGAAGGTGAATCTGCGGAAACCAACCGGATGCTGGGGTTGTCTTTTCAGAGTCAGGGTATGCTTGACATGGCCTTTGACAAATTCAGACGTGTGCCGGTCGATTCCCAGATGAAGGATGTCCTGTATAATCTGGCCCTGGATTATGAACGAAAGCGTCAGTTCAACAAGGCGGCGTCTGTTTTTGAATATATTGAAACACATGACAGGAATTTCAAGGATGTCTCCGAGCGAAAAACGAAACTGATGCAGGTCAGCGAAACCATGGTGTTCGGAGATTCACTGATGAATTCAGGGTCTTCGGAAGACGGATTCATGATGACCGGCAGTGGTGTTCGCCCAACGCTGGGACGGTATGAGATTATCCGGCAACTGGGAAAAGGCGCCATGGGAGTGGTCTATCTGGGGCAGGATCCCCGCATCAACCGGACGACCGCGATCAAAACATTCCGCCTGACAGAAGGCCTGAATCCCGAACAGGCCAAACGAATGAAAGAGCAGTTTTTTCGGGAAGCAGAAAGCGCCGGAACACTTTCACATCCCCATATCGTCACCATTTATGATGCGGGTGAAGAACAGGAGCTGGCGTATATTGCCATGGAATATCTGGAGGGATGCAGTTTTGAGGAATTTGTCTCAACCAATACCCTGCTTCCTGTTCGAAAGGTGATTTCTTATGCCGCGGATATTGCAGCCGCTCTGGATTATGCCCACCAGAAAGGGGTGGTTCACCGGGATATCAAACCCGCCAACATCATGCTGTTAAAAAATGATGTGGTCAAGATAACGGATTTTGGAATTGCCAGAATCACTGCGGCATCGCAGACCCAGACCGGTGTGGTCAAGGGAACGCCCTCCTATATGTCGCCGGAACAGTTTTCCGGTAAAAAGGTGGATGGTCGTTCGGATATTTTTTCTCTGGGAACCATGATATTTCAGTTGCTGACGGGTGCGCTGCCGTTTGTCGGAGACAGTCTGCCGGCATTGATGCACCAGATCATGAATGAACCGCATGCCAATCCCAAAACCACCAATCCCAGGATACCTGAAGCGCTGGTTCAGATCATCAACAAGGCGCTGGAGAAAGATGTTGAAAAACGATATCAGGTGGCGGGGCAGATGCGTGATCATTTACGAAAACTGGGAGACATGATCGATGCGGCCATTGAGCGGAGAACGTCTCAAAATCTATCAAAATAAAACTGGATTGGGTGAGGGTTGGTTCAGATGACACATACGGCATCCATTCATGCTGCCGGAGCATCGGATATTGGCAGACTGCGAACCAACAATGAGGATTCAATCCTGGTGGATGACGGTCTGAAACTCTATATTGTGGCGGATGGAATTGGCGGGCATCAATCCGGCGAGATCGCCAGCAGGCTGGTTGTGGATATCATGCGTGATTATTTTCGTCAAAGTCCGCAATCCGACCGGAGCGGCATGCTTGTTGATGATGATACCCTGACACCGGAAGCCAATCAACTGGTTTCCAGCATTGTGTTGGCGAACCGCGGCATCCATGATCTGTCTGAACAGCAGGAAAAGTATCATCAGATGGGGTCAACTGTCGCGGCTGTGGTTTTGACCGATGCCACCATTATTGCAGCCAATGTGGGAGACAGTCCCATTTATCTCATTCATGGCGACCGGATCGAGTCGCTCTCTGTTGCCCACAATGTGGAAACAGATCTGGCTGCCATAAACCCGGAAAAACTGAACAGGCTTGGAAAAGAATATCGAAATATGCTGACACGGGCAGTCGGAATTTCGGATTCGGTTGATCCCCACATTTGCGAAACCCCGTTTTTCAAGGATGACCGGATCGTTATCTGCTCAGATGGCCTCAGCAACAAGATGTCTCTGCAGGAAATTGTTCAGGTCGTTACGACCCAAAGACCCGAGTCAGCCTGCAGCCAACTCATCAAACTTGCCAATGATCGGGGGGGAGAGGACAATATTTCCATTGTGGTCATCCATGTGATGCCGGAAGAGAACACCATGAAACGATTCATCGACATTTTTTTCAGAATCCGTTATGGCATCAAAAAGCTCTTTTCATTTTCATTGACACGATAATATTCTCTGTTATCAAAAGGCGGTGAGGTCATACTATGCCGGTGCTTACACTCAAGTTCAAAGACATTTCCCAGGGGACATTTCAGGTTGAGAAAAACAAAACCCTGACAATCGGGCGGCTGGCGGATAATGATATCTGCATTGAAAATTTGGCCGTGTCCGGTCATCATGCCAAGGTTGATGCCGTGGGGGATGGATATTTATTGACCGATCTCCAAAGTAAAAACGGCACGTTTATCAATGGCAATTCCGTTGTATCGCATTGGCTGGCGCATGACGACATCATTCTGATCGGCAAACACACGCTTTCTTTTGAGCTGACAGAGGAAGAACTCAAAAATCGGCCTGCTTCCAGCCAAATGGATCAAACCATGATTCTGGATACCCAGATGTATCGGAATCTGATGTCGGAGCACCCCGGTGACGCCCGGAATGCCGATCAGAAAAAAACTCAGGAAACGGTTGGCATGCTGTCTTTTCTGTCTGGTGGAACCGGCGAGTTTGACCTGAGCAAAAAAATGATCCGGATTGGAAAAAGTGAAACTTCCGATATCGTTGTTTCGGGCTTGACGGTTGGTCAGACCGCCGCAACCATCAGCAGGAGACCTCAGGGATATTATTTAAGCTATGTTGGCGGCATGTCCAGGCCCAAGGTCAATGGTGAACCGGTCAAGGAATCGGTGTTGTTGAAAGATCTGGATGTCATCATCATTGGGTCTGCCAAAATGCAGTTTTTTTCCAGCAAATAGAAAAGTGCCCTGGATTTTATCGAGAAAATATCTTTTGAAGCGCAAACTGACATGAATGAACATCAAAAAAAGAACTATCGTTTTTGAGGCCGATCTGATTAATGGCCCGTTGACCGATAACCCGTAAAAACGACAGGGGTGGGGATGAATCGATCGCTGCTATGGATATGCCTGTTCATATTTCTGTGTATAACCATTCAGCCCGTTCTGGCTGCTTCTGAAAAACAGAATTTTTCTCTGAATCCGGTTCTGAATCATGGCAAAAAATGGCGAATTGCCTACTATGAGGGGGGACCATACCAAAATTATCCGAATAGTTTGAAGGCGTTGGCCCTTGCGTTGAGCAAGCTGGGATGGATGAAAAAGTTTTCCATGCCTGTTTTTTCGGATAAAACCGATTCTGCCAAAATTTGGCAATGGCTCTGTAAAAATGCCAAAAGTGACTATATCCAGTTTGTTGCCGATGCCTACTGGTCCGGAAACTGGAATGACGCCCTCCGAAAGAAAAATCGTGATGCCGCACTGAACCGGATGCGTAAAACCAAAGATATCGACCTGATGCTGGCCATGGGCACATGGGCCGGGCAGGATTTTGCCAACAATGAGCATTCGGTTCCCACTGTGGTAATTTCCGTCAGCAACCCCGTCAGTTCCAACATTTCCAAAAGTATCGAGGATTCCGGATTCGATCATCTCATTGCCCGTGTCGATCCCGATCGCTATATGCGCCAGTTAACCCTGTTTTACGACGCGTTTCATTTTAAAAAACTGGGGATTGTATATGACAGGGAAACCCAGTCCGGCAGATCTTATGCCGCTATTGACGATGTGGAAAAAAGTGCCATTCAAAACGGTTTTGAAGTCGTGGCGTGCCACGTCCCTTCATCAAATTCCAGCATGTCTGTCACCAAAGCCGATATTGTCCGATGCTATACTGAAATTGCCAATAACGTGGATGCCGTTTACATTACGGTCCACCGCGGCGTGACGCCGGACATTCTGCCCGATATATTGGCGCCATTATATGCCAAGCGCATTCCAACGTTTTCCCAGCAGAATTCTGAAGCAGTCCGATATGGTGTCCTGATGAGTAGCGCGCAGACGGATTTTAAGTTTTTCGCCCGATTTTATGCCGAAACCATTGCCAAAATATTTAACGGGGCAAAACCACGGGATTTGCCCCAGCTATTTGAAGAACCATCACGTATCGCCATTAACCTGAAAACCGCTGCCATCATTGGATATGACCCACCAATCGATATTTTGGGTGTGGCGGATGAAATTTTAAAGGAAATCCAGGATGCTCCGGCGTCAACCGAATGAGGCTGTACCTTTGACCCCCTCCCGATCTCCCTCGCTGGTTGGAAGAGGGCTGACGGCCAAAACGAAATATGGCAAAAAAGATGACCACATCCCAATACTCAGATCTGTCGGACCTGCCCGGATCATCCCTGGGTGTTGCCCCGCAATTCTGGAATGATCTGCTTTTGGCCGATCATGAACAGATTGCGGTCAATGCCCTGGCGAAAATTGAAGATAGCGGTAGCCTGGTTTTTGATTTTTTGAATACGTCCCTGCGGGTCAACCCGAATGAGCAGACCATTTTTCAAAAACACGGACCGGATTGGAAACCGGCCCGAACACCACTGTTGCGACTGCTTTCGGTCCTGTATCTGTTGAACTCGGTTGATGTGCCGCTGAAGCAGGAGATGATCGGGGTGCAGGAGCTGAAAGACGCCCATTTTTTTCAGGGACCGCATGAGCTCAATACCGCTCCTCTGCTGAACCGGTTTGGCCATGATCTGGATGGATTCGCATCGGTCTGCCGAAGTGTTGGGGGTGTTAGGATCGACATGGCCGATGTTGCATTCCGGCTTCGCCCATTTCCCCGGATTCCGGTTTATTATCTGCTGTGGGAAGGTGATGATGAATTCCCACCGGGACTGACCCTGCTGTTTGACCGGTCCATCGAGGCGCATTTTTCTGCTGACGGGATATGGGGTCTGGTGAACCTGTTGACGGATATTCTGATTCAGTATTGAGAATTGGCCGGATGGTCTTACCGCCTATAACGTTTGGCCGCTGGATGGGCAAAAAATTGCTTGACAAGCGATTAAAACTTCCGTTTAATATGACTAAATTTTTTTAAAAGGTTCAAATTATCATGAAATCCATTCATACACCGTTTATCATTCAAAGCTGCTGGTGGCGTTGGCAAATCTTTGACCCAGGGATTGTCACCGGAAAGTAATCAGTTCATTTAATACATCCAGGCCGTGGGCAATCATCTTGCTCACGGCCTTTTTTGTTTGACTCATGAGGGCCGTGAAATCTGTTTCACGGCTCTTTTTTTATGCTCAATTCGACGGAAGGGATCATCATGCGCCTGAGAGAATTTCCATCCAGATCCGAATTTATACACTTGGCACAGATCTGCAATGTTGTACCGGTGTGTGTTGAAATTCTGGCTGATACCAAAACACCGGTCATGGTTCTCAAGCAGTTTTATTCGCCGGACAAACCCATATTTCTGTTTGAAAGTGTCGAGGGCGGGGAGCGATGGGGCCGTTACAGTTTCATGGGAATATCGGCATACAGCCATGTGTCCATTTATCTGGACAGGATCGAAATCGATGACCGGCGCCAATTACAGGTATTTTCCCATGATGGTGATCCCCTGAATGCGCTGCGTGGCTATATGCATCAGTTTCAGGCCGCATCACTGGCGGATCTGCCCCGGTTCTGGGGAGGGCTGGTGGGATATTTGACATATGAAATGGTGTCATTTTTTGAAAAAAAAATCCCCGGTCGGATTGGGGAAAATGACCGGATGGCCCACTTTATTGTTCCGGACCAGATGTTGATTTTTGATAATGTGCGACATACGGTTCTGGCGCTTTCCCTGGCGTTTCTGTCTCCGGGTGATGATCCCGAAGTTGGTTATGAACAGGCGCATCATCGGCTTGAAGAGATGATCCGCCAACTGGATGAGCCCCTGAAACAGGATGAACCATCGACACCGGTATCAGATATTGCACTTTATCCGGTCATATCGGAAGAGCATTTCCGTAAAATGGTCGAAACGGTCATTTCCCATATCCGGGAAGGCGATGTCATCCAGACCGTTGTGTCTCAGTCGTTTGAGGCGAATGCACCCGCAGACCTTTGGATGCTGTACCGTTCGCAGCGGTTTATCAATCCCAGCCCGTATCTGTTTTTTATGAATCTGGGCAAACTGACATTGATCGGTTCATCACCGGAGACCATGGTGAGACTGGAAAATGGTATGGCCACGCTTCGGCCCATTGCCGGAACCCGGCCGAGGGGCAGGACCGAGCAGGAGGACCGGGCCCTGGCTTCGGAACTTCTGGCCGATGAAAAAGAAAAAGCCGAACATTTGATGCTGGTTGATCTGGGGCGGAATGATCTGGGTCGAATCGCCCAGACCGGGACGGTACAGGTGACGGATTTGATGGTGGTTGAGCGATATTCCCATGTCATGCACCTGGTGTCCAATATTACGGCGGATATCAAACCTGGAAAAGATGCCTGGGATCTGATTCGGGCATCCTTTCCGGCAGGAACGCTGAGTGGCGCGCCCAAGGTACGGGCCATGGAAATCATCGCCGATCTGGAAAAAGAACCGCGGGGGCCTTACGGTGGCGCTGTGGGCTATATTTCGTTTCAGGGAAATATGGATCTGGCAATCACCATTCGAACAGCAGTGGTTGCTGATGGCAAACTGACGGTTCGGGCCGGGGCCGGCATTGTGGCCGATTCCATCCCGGAGACAGAGCGGATAGAAACCGTGAACAAGGCCAAAGCCATTCAGCGGGCACTGGAACTGATTCAGGGCAGCCGATAGGCGCGGCGTTAAGGGTGTTCAATTTTGGCCAACCGCTTATACCGGAACGCACATATTTACATCTTTGGCTGAAAACAATAAGGAGACCGTCATGATCCTGATGATCGATAACTACGATTCGTTTACCTACAATCTGATTCAATATATGGAGCAACTGGGGGCCAGTGTTCATGTGGTCCGAAATGATGAAATCACCCTGAACGATATCGACATGCTGAACCCGGCCGGCATCATGATTTCACCCGGACCGGGCCGGCCGGAATCCGCCGGCATCACGCTGGATCTGATCCAACGCTATTCGGGCAGGTTGCCGATTCTGGGTGTCTGTCTGGGGCATCAGGCCATTGGCATGGCGTTTGGTGCAGCGGTCGTTTATGCCAAGCATCTGAAGCATGGCAAGACATCCACCATTCATTCCGATGGCAAACGCTTGTATCAGGGCATTACCGGACCGTTTCAGGCCATGCGGTATCATTCCCTGGCCATATCCCGGGAGAATCTGCCGGAATGTCTGGAAATCACATCCGAGTCCGATGACGGGGAAATCATGGGGCTTCGACATCGCAGCCATATGACAGAGGGCATTCAGTTTCATCCGGAATCCATCATGACCCATGTGGGCAAGCGGCTGCTGCGGAATTTTCTGTCCATGACGGCCCAATGATCATGACTGAAACGACGGATCATTGATATGAAACATATCGCGTAACGACTTAAGATACAGGGAGAAATCATGTTCAGGGAAACATTGCAGAAACTGATTCGCAAAGAAAATCTCGGTGAAGAGGACATGTCCAAAATCATGACGGAAATTTTTTCCGGTAATCTGACGGATGCCCAGATCGGCGCCTTTATGGCGGCGCTGGCTTCCAAGGGTGAAACGGTTGAGGAATTGGCCGGCGCAGCACGGGTCATGCGCCGGAATGCCCACCGGATTCAGGTAAATGCCCCGATTGTGGTGGATACCTGTGGAACCGGTGGAGACGGCGCCAACACCTTCAACATCTCCACGACCGCCGCATTTGTGGTTGCCGGATGTGGCCTCACTGTCGCCAAACACGGCAACCGGTCCGTATCGAGTCAATGCGGCAGTGCGGATCTGCTGGAATCGCTGGGAGTGAATATTCTCTGTTCACCCGAGCTGGTTGAGGAATCCGTGAATCAGATTGGAATCGGATTTCTGTTTGCCCCACTGTATCACGGGGCCATGCGACATGCGGCAAAAGCCAGAAAAGAGGTTCAGATTCGCAGCATATTCAATATGCTTGGTCCGTTGACCAATCCGGCTGCCGCCAACTGCCAGATACTGGGGGTATATGCGCCGGAATTGACCGAAATGTTTGCGGCGGCACTGAACCGGCTGGGTGCGAAGCGGGCGATGGTTGTTCACGGCCATGACGGCCTGGACGAGATCAGCGTCTGTGCGCCGACACGGATATCCGAACTTCAGAATGGTATGGTCCGGACCTATGACCTGCTTCCGGATCAGTATTTTGGGGAATTGGCCGATTCATCCGCGCTTCTGGGCGGCGATCCGGCCCGGAATGCCGAAATTACCCGAAGCATTCTGCAGGCTGAAACCGGGCCGGGACGAAACTGTGTGGTGATCAACGCCGCGGCGGCCCTGATCACGGCAGGTAAAGCCGCAACGTTTGCAGACGGCATTCAATTGGCCGCGCAAGCCATAGACAGCGGAGAGGCCCTGGCCAAATTGAATGCGCTGATCGCATTTACGGGTCAGCAGAATGGATGATCAGGAGAAAAAGACAGTGACCCCCTCATTTCTGGATCGGATTGTGGCCGTCAAACAGATGGAAATCGCCGAAGCTTCCCGACTGGCTCCGGAATCCGTGCTCCGGCAACAGGCCAGAATACCGCGTGTTAAACGGCCATTTTTTGCCCATCTGAATATGGTAACAGCCGGTCATCCCAATATCATCGCAGAAGTCAAACGGGCCTCACCCTCCAAAGGCCTTATCCGGCCGGATCTGGATTCGGCCGCCTATTCAAAAGCCTGTCAGGAAGGCGGTGCTGTGGCCATGTCCGTCTTGACAGACAGACAGTTTTTCAATGGATCGATCGGGGACGCACAAACCGTTCGCAACGCGGTTGATCTGCCGGTGCTTCGAAAGGATTTTTTGATTGCGCCATACCAGGTATATGAATCCCGTGCAGCCGGGTTTGACGCCATTTTGCTCATCGTTCGAATACTGGAGGCATCGCTGTTAAACGAACTGCTTTCCCTTTGCCATGAGCTGGATATGGATGCACTGGTCGAGATTCATTCAGAGGCCGATCTGAAATCGGCCTCACTGGCAGGCGCCCGGCTCATCGGGATCAACAGCCGCGATTTGTCCACATTTGAAACCGATTTGAGCATCTGTTCCCGTCTGCTCCCGCTTCTGGAACCCGGTCAGGTTCCGGTTGCTGCCAGCGGCATTTGCAACCGAAGCGACATTGACAGGCTGATGCCGTTTGGCGTGAATAACTTTCTGATTGGCGAAAGCATCGCAAGATCGTCCGATCCCGCGGGTTTTCTGAAATCCCTGATCGGTTAGCCTGTGCGGGACTGCAACCCTTGTGATATTGCCGCGTTGCGGCTGTCCCCAAATTCGTTTTTGTCCTTTATGCCCTTCAGCCAGGTTAATGATCAATTTTCAGGAAAACCAAAATGAATATCGAAGAACCCGTGTTATCACCCGAATCCAAACGCCAACCGGTCAAAATCTGCGGATTGACCGTGCCCGATGAGGCTGTTCAGTGCGAAGCCGCCGGTGCATCGGCCATTGGCCTGGTGTTTTATCCGCCCAGTCCGCGATGTGTGTCCATGGAACAGGCCCGGTCCATCCGGGCCGCATTGTCATCCGGTACAACCGTGGTCGGGGTTTTTGTCAATGAACCAGGCCATGTCATTTTGAACACGGTCAGGCAGTGCAACCTGAGCGCGGTTCAACTGCATGGCCAGGAAACGCCCGAGATGGTCAGTCGGCTCAAGGATGAGGGGATCATGGTCATCAAATCCGTTTTTCTGGATCATGAACCGTTTTTTGAGGATGTGGCCCAGTATCCGGCCTCGGCGTTTCTGGCCGAGTGCGGCCGGGGCAGACTCCCTGGCGGAA
Source organism: Desulfatirhabdiaceae bacterium (assembly GCA_050179135.1). GTDB lineage: Bacteria > Desulfobacterota > Desulfobacteria > Desulfobacterales > Desulfatirhabdiaceae > UBA4064. The sequence continues at coordinate 11,950 of JBFXFK010000100.1, forward strand.
ATGCACTGGCCTGGAAATGGGAGACGGCCCGAAGTGTAAGCCAGTCTGTTCCCCTGATTCTGGCAGGGGGTCTGAATCCGGAAAATGTCCGGCTGGCCATGCACGATGCCTGCCCGGATGCCGTGGATGTGAGCTCTGGCGTGGAATTTTGTCCGGGCCGAAAGGATATCAGCCGGGTTCGCCTGTTCATTCAGGCAGCCGCAGGCCATATTTCGTATCAACACAACAGGAGATTGTTTATATGATGACACCACTGAAAAGGGACTCTGATAAAACCGGTGCGGTTCCGGATGATCGGGGTCATTTTGGCCCTTATGGCGGCCGATATGTGGGTGAAACCCTGATGCCCGCACTTCTGGAACTGGATGACGCCTGTCACAGGCTGATTCCTTCGCAACAGTTTCAAACGGATCTGGGTTATCTGCTGGAACATTATGCGGGCCGGCCCACGCCGTTGTTTCTTGCCAAACGTCTGACCCGCCACCTGAATGGTGCGGCCATTTATCTGAAACGGGAAGACCTGGCCCATACCGGTGCGCACAAAATCAACAATACTTTGGGACAGGGGCTTCTGGCCCAATATATGGGCAAACGGAAACTGATTGCCGAAACCGGCGCCGGTCAGCATGGCGTGGCCACGGCAACGGTTGCGGCCCTGTTGGGCATGTCATGCAGCATTTTCATGGGAACCGAAGATATTGCCCGCCAGGCCCCGAATGTTCAGCGGATGAAGCTGCTGGGTGCATCGGTGATCCCGGTATCCTCCGGAACCGGCACATTGAAGGATGCCATGAACGAGGCCATGCGGTACTGGACCGGAACGGTTCAGGACACATTTTATGTCATCGGTTCAGTGGCCGGCCCCCACCCCTATCCGGTCATGGTTCGGGATTTTCAGCGGGTCATCGGGGATGAGGCCCGGGTACAGATTCTGGCACAGACAGACAGGCTTCCGGATGTTCTGGTGGCCTGTGTTGGCGGCGGAAGCAATGCGATGGGTCTGTTTTATCCGTTTCTGAATGATTCTCTGGAGATAACCGGTGTGGAAGCAGCCGGAAAGGGAATTGACACGGGAAAGCATGCCGCCACCCTGGGTATGGGCTCTGTCGGTGTGCTGCACGGGTCCAAATCCTATGTGCTTCAGGATCGGTACGGGCAAATCTGCGAGGCGCATTCGATATCGGCAGGCCTGGACTATCCGGGGGTGGGGCCGGAGCATGCCTTTTTAAAAGATTCCGGACGGGTGCGTTATGCGGCCATTCGGGATGATGAGGCAGTTGATGCATTCATGACCCTGTGCCGGATGGAAGGCATCATTCCGGCCATGGAAAGCGCCCATGCACTCGCCTATGCCATGAAGGAGGCAGCCGGGAGACCCAAAAGCCAGATTGTTCTGGTCAATCTGTCCGGAAGGGGCGACAAGGACCTGGATATCATCGCCAAAGCGGTTAACCCATCTGAAAGGCAGGAGATGAAGCACTCATGAATCGAATCGATGCCGCATTCAATCAGTTGCGTCAATTGCAGAAAAAAGCCCTGGTCGGTTTTGTTACAGCCGGTGATCCGACTTTTTCAACGTCGCTTGAAATTCTGACTGCCATGTGCCGGGCCGGACTGGATATTCTGGAGCTGGGCGTTCCCTTTTCCGATCCCACGGCCGATGGTCCGGTCATTCAGCGGTCTTCCCAACGGGCGATTAAAGTTGGAATGACGGTTGGCGAGGTCATCCGCATGGCATCCGGGATTCGAAAACAACGCATAACGATTCCCATTGTCCTGTTTTCCTATTACAACCCAATTCTGGCCTATGGGGTGGAGCGGTTTTACCGGGATGCCCTGGATAATGGTGTGGACGGTCTTCTGATCGTCGATCTGCCACCGGAGGAATCGGATGAGATGACAAAAAAATGGCCGGGAAATGACCTGGCGTTCATCCGGCTGATTGCACCCACAACGTCTTTGGCGCGGGCCAGAACCATTGTGGAAACCGCATCGGGATTTGTATATCTGGTTTCAAAGACCGGTGTCACGGGCAGCGACGGTCTTGCGGCATCACCCGTGGCCGAACAGGTGAGCCAGCTTAAACAGATGACCAACTTGCCGATCTGTGTGGGTTTTGGCATATCCACACCGGATGATGTGGCGGCCATGTCCCGGATTGCGGATGGTGTTGTCATTGGCAGTGCGTTTGAGCGGCTTATTGAAACCCATGTGGATGACCCTGACCTGGCAATGATAATGGCAAAGCAGGTGGTGGAATATAAACGGGCCGGGTCGCAAAACTGAACGGTCTCACGGCTTTTTGTAATGACTCAGGTATTCAGAATTCAGGAGTCAGAATGAATAGGGAATGGTTGCTTTTATAAAAATGATATTTTTCCTCATTTATTCTGGATTCTGAATTCTGGATACCGGAGTAGTTACGGCTTTTTCTGAAAGATCTGCCGGATCGCATCCGTGATCCGGTCTGTCAGCCGTCTGGTGATATTGACCCGTAGAAACAGATCTCCGGGCATTCCGCCGTTCTTGCCAGGTGATCCCATCCCCGCCAGTCGGATTTTCTGGCCGCTTCGGATGCCGGCCGGAATCTTTACGACCAGTTTCTTGGACTGTTTTCGATGAAAATAGGCATAAGGCCCCCCGGTTTTGGCCAGGTTTTCATCCAGTTGAATGTCATCCAGAATATCATCCCCCCGGTGTTCAATCCGGCCGGACGACTGGGGCTTTCCAAACAGATATCGGGTCGCTTTTTCAAGGCCGTCTTTCAGCCGGAACCCTTTTAAACCGGGCATGCCGTGAAATCCTCCGGTAAACACAAAACCCTTGACAAAAACGCCGGGCTTTTTGAATTCGAATGTCTGATAGCCCTGGCCATAAAAATCCCTGAATATCTCATCAAATCCGCGAAGTCCGAATGCCCGGGTCATTTCTTCAAATATCTCCTGAATATCAGAACCTTTAAAAATATCCTGATCCGTGTAATTTGTCCGGAACTGCTGATATGCCCCATTGCCATACTGCTTGCGTATGGCATCATAATCCTGTCTTTTTTTCGGGTTGGAAAGTACGGCATAGGCTTCATTGATGGATTTCATTTTATCCGCACAGTCCGCATCCTGACAATGATCCGGATGAAATTTGAATGCCAGGTCCCTGAACGCGGTTTTGATCTGCTGGGACGTGGCATCAGAAGAAACACCCAAAATCTGATAATAGTCGCTCATATGTATCTCATGTCACAGGTTTATGGATGGACGGATCACAACCCGGCAGCCTGGAGGGGTAACAGATTGTGTCCGATAAAATAATCAATTACTTTAATCATCATTTGTGTACATGTCTATGTTCTTTCACGCGCATGCAACCCGTCATTATTTCTTTTCAAGGAATCACCCTCTGGAGTGCCCTTGCAAAATTAGCTGGAAGCTTTTATATTTGTTCAAAAGCGCTTGATTATTTGGGGGTCAACACGGATTTGTGGAAAAGCGCCGGTAGCACCACGGCAAATCCTGTTCAAGGGAACCTGGACCGCGATGCCCCGTTATTTTTTTCAGGAGGATGGTTTATGAAATTCCGGGCGATGATATCCATACTCGTTGCGGCTGCCTTTTTTTCTGCCTGTTCGACGGTTCCGCTCACCGGACGACAACAGTTGAACATGGTGCCCGACACATCGATTCTTTCAATGAGCCTGCAGGAATATGACCAGTTCCTAAAAAAGAATGAATTGAGTCGGGATTCTGTTCAGGTTGAAAAGGTTAAAACAGTTGGTCATCGCATTCAGAAGGCTGTGGAAGTTTATATGCGTGACAATTTTATGGAAGATGAACTGAAAAATTATAAGTGGGAATTCAATCTGATTGAAAGCAAGGAAATCAATGCCTGGTGCATGCCAGGCGGCAAGGTGGTTGTCTATACCGGAATTTTGCCGATCACCCAGGATGAAACCGGCCTTGCCGTTGTCATGGGACATGAGATCGCTCACGCAGTGGCCCGACATGGCAATGAGCGGATGAGTCAGACACTGATGATTCAGATGGGTGGCGTTGCGCTGGCTGTGGCCATGGCCGACCAGCCGGAGCAAACCCGGAATATCATGCTGGGAGCGTTCGGGGCCGGCTCCACTGTCGGATTTATGCTCCCATTCAGCCGTCTGCATGAAAATGAAGCAGACCGGATGGGACTGATTTTTATGGCCATGGCCGGCTATGATCCCCGCATGGCTGTTGATTTTTGGCAGCGGATGGCACAGCAGAAAGGGGACAAACAAAAGCCCCCGGAGTTTCTGAGCACCCATCCATCGGATCAGAAACGTATCGAGAACATTCAGAATCTGATCCCGGAGGCCATGACCTATTACCGAAAGGGTGGGGTCAGATAGTACCCAAATTTTGGGCGAAAACGATCGGGCACACTCACGGGGTGCCCGTTTTATTGAGAACGTAACAATCAACAGGCCAATGAGGTAAAACAAACCGCACGGGTCCAAACGTTATGGAGATAATTGATTTTCTGTGAAATATGCTTCTCAAATAACCGGAACAGGCTCTGCCTTTCCAAAAAATTGCGTTACTAACCAGAACATTGTCGATAAATTGACCATCCTGGGAATCGAAACAAACAGTGCCTGGATTCAAAATCGGACCGGCATTTGTGAACGACGCATGTCGGAACCCGGAAACCCGGAAGAATACAACTCCACACTCGGCCTGGGCGCCAGCCAAAAAGCCCTGGAAATGGCGGGAAAAAATCCGGAAGACATCGATATGATCGTTTATGCCACCTGTACGCCGGATACCCTGATTCCGTCAACCGCCTGCTGGCTTCAACACAAGCTTAATGCATGCAATGCCTGGAGCATGGATATCAACGCCGCCTGCTCCGGGTTTTTATATGCGCTTTCCACTGCAGATCAGTTCATTCAGACCGGTCAGGCCAAAACCGCGCTGGTTGTCGGTGCAGAAGTCCTCAGCCCGGTTGTCAACTGGAATGACCGAACCTCTTGTATCCTGTTTGGTGACGGCGCCGGTGCAGCGGTTGTGGAACAGGTTCCGGCAAATGAAACAAGCCGCATTTTATCCATGACACTCCGCTCTGACGGCAATCTCTGGAATATGCTTTACATTCCTGCCGGAGGTTCCAAGCTGCCGGTGACTTCGGACATTCTGGACCAGGATTTTTCGAAAATCCATATGAATGGAAAGGAAATTTTCAAGGTTGCGGTTCGAACGCTTACCAAATTTGCCCTTCAGACCCTGGAACAGCATCACATGAGTCCGTCAGATATTGATTGGCTGATTCCCCATCAGGCCAATATTCGAATCATTGAAGCGGTGGCAGAGCGACTGGAAATTCCCATGAGCAGGGTGCTGGTGAATATCGACCGGTATGGCAATACGTCCGCTGCCACGGTTCCCACCGTGCTGGATGAAGCGGTCCGGGATGGACGCATCCAAAAAGGTCAGATCCTGTTGATGGATGTGTTTGGCGCCGGCCTGACATTCGGTGCGCTTCTGATGCGGTGGTAGCCGGAGCATAATGGGTTGATTTTTCAGCAAACTACAATATATTGAAATATTGTATTGACAAAAATCTACATGTTGTAATACAGTGATATCACTTTTCATATTATTCCATAAGATTCCGCTGGTTTCAGCACAATATCCAACTGTTTTTTCATACCAATCCCAATGAATTATATTGTCCCGATGAGGT
>JBFXFK010000101.1:0-3836 GCA_050179135.1 Desulfatirhabdiaceae bacterium
AAATCCACATCTTGCTTGTCTTTTGGCCCGTCTGCTGCGTTACATCCACCGGCACATATCCCGATATGCACCGGCGGATGTGCCTTGCAGACGAACCAAAATCCGTCGCAATCCAGTGGATTTATTTATTTCCGACAGCCTTATTGAATCAATGTCTCTACATCATGATGGAGGTTTTAACGTGAAAGAATTCACTGGCAGTTATGTGGTCAATATCACCCCGATGACCCCGGACCAGGAACTGGATGAAAAAGGACTTCAGGATAATATTGAATGGTATATCGCCATGGGCACTGCGGGTATCTGCTGTGTGGGGAGTACCGGCGAATTTGTCAGTCTGACGCGTGAAGAACGGTTGCGCGTCGCCCGGATTACGGTTGATCAGGTCAAGAACCGGATTCCGGTCCTGGTTGGAACCGCTGCCGAAACAACCCGGGATACCATTGCATACACCCGGCACGCCCGGGAAATTGGCGCCGACGGTGTCCTGATCATCAACCCCTATTATTGCAAACCCTCTTCCGATGAAATCTATGAACATTTCAAGGCTGTTTCAGAAGCTGTGGATATTCCGATCATGCTGTATAACAATCCGCACACCAGCGGCATCGACATGAGTGATGAACTCATGGCAAGAATCTGCACATTGAAAAATATCCGGCATGTCAAAGAAGCCTCCGGAGAAATCCGGCATGTTCGAAATCTGCTGCGACTTTCCGACAATGCAATTCGGGTCTTTTGCGGATCGGATGACCTGGTTCTGGAATCATTTCTGATGGGCGCATGCGGTTTTATATCGGTTTGCGGCAATATCATTCCGGATATCTCCCAGCAGTTGTTTGAACACGTTCAGAAAAATGAAATTGAACTGGCCCGCAGCCTGTATGACCGGATTCTGCCACTTTGTGAAATGATTGAACGCTCCGGAAAGCTGGTTCAGGTGGTCAAGGCCGCAGTCAATAAAATTGGTCATGCCGCCGGCCCATGCAGATTGCCCCGAATGCCACTGACCCAGGCCGAGGATGAAGCCCTGGAATCGCTTTTACGGGATATGGGTTTATTGTCATGATCATTTCGCATAGCTGAAAGCGGTTAGAAATGGAATTTCCTGTTTACGTTGACAATCAACCGGTCATGGCAAAGGAAGGCCAAAGTATTGCCGATGTGATGCTGTCAGCCGGTATCAGAAACTGTAGAACCACCCGCAACCAGAATCCAAGAGGGGTCTTCTGTGGCATGGGCATCTGCCATGAATGCTGCATGATTGTGGATGATATCCCCAATATTCGAACCTGCATGACAACCGTACGTCCGGGAATGCGCATCGCCAGCCAGAAAGATTCCCAAATCGGAACCAGGTCATGAACCGCGTGGATGTCGCTGTCATTGGCGGAGGACCGGCCGGCATGATTGCTGCCGCCACAGCGGCGCGATATGGCGCATCGGTGGCGTTGATCGAGGATCAGCCCGGACCGGGCGGCAAAGTCTTTCAGACTGTTGAGACCCATGGGGCCGGCTGCCTGTTTCAGGTTGAAAAACGGATTCGAAACCGCCTGTTTGATGACTGGCGGAACATGCAGCACCGAATTCGGGTATATACCCGTTCCCAGGTGTTTCATATCGATCATCAGAATGTTATCCATATCGATTCGCTTGACCCGGATTCCGGGAAACCGTTTTCCATCCATGCGGCCAAAATCATTTTGGCCGAAGGCGCCATGGAGCGACAGATTCCGTTTCCCGGATGGACATTACCCGGTGTGTTCTCAGCGGGTGGCCTGGGACTTTTCGCCAAAAAAGGGGTTATTCCCGGCAAAAAAATTCTGATAGCCGGAACCGGCCCGCTTCAACTGGCACTGGTCCGCCATCTCATGGCTCACAACGCCGGAATTGCCGGAATTGTTACGCCTGTTTCCACGCGCCAATCCCTTTTTCATGCCATCAGGGGGCTGCCCTGGATGGGGCCACTTCGTCTGCTGACGGCGCTGGATTATTACAGAAAGGTCTGGCAGCTTGGCATACCGGTGTATTATTCCCACCGGATTCAGTATGCTTCCGGTGAAAACCATGTCGAAAAGGTATCCATCATCCGTGTTGATGAATCGGGTCACAAAATGCCCGGAACTGAAAAGAACATTTCAGTTGACACGCTGGCGATTGGATATGGGCTGATTCCATCGACCGGTCTCAGCCGGATATGTGGCTGTTTGCATCAATATGATGAAATGGCGGGATACTGGAAGCCGGTTCGGGACAGTTATCTCGAGACATCCGTTTCCGGCGTCTTTGTCATCGGGGATGGCGCCGGTATCCGCGGATACCCTGCCGCCATGCTGGAAGGAAGGCTGGCTGCGGTTGAAGCCTGCGCCCAGTTGGGCAAACTGTCCCGTCAACAGGCAAACCGGCTTATCCGTCCACTTTTCATGAAACGGATTCCCCACAACCGGATGGGCCGCGTCATCGATGCCTTTTCAAAACCAGCCCCTGCACTGGTTGCGGATATCCCGGATCATACCCTGATCTGCCGATGCGAGGAGATTACACTGGGCGAGATTCGTCATGCTGTTGCAGATGGCGCCGTGGATATGCATGACATCAAGCGTCGAACCCGCATGGGAATGGGGCGATGCCAGGGGCGATTCTGCGGGCAGACGCTTCAGGAGATTTTCCCGCACATGCCGAATCCTATGGGGTTTACACCCCGGATTCCGGTCAGGCCCGTATCGTTCGGGCGTTTGGCGGAGTTATGAAAAGGATGAAAGATGAAAGATGAAGGATGAAAATCAATTCGGAAGTTGTGTAAAAAAATATGAGTCTTGAGTGGCGCGGAGTATTGCCAACAACACAGATCCAGAAATTACCAGGAGAAACAATGAATATACGTATATTGACCGCCGATGATGTCAAGGCGGCGTTACCCATTGAAAAAGCCATCGATGTGATGGCCCAGGCGTTTTCCCAGCTCTCATCCGATCAGGCAACCGTACCGCTGAGAACCCATTTGAATACTGACAAGGGCGTGACCCTTCTGATGCCGGCATTTTTACATCAATCCAGACAAATGGCCATCAAACTGGTCTCGATCTATACCGGAAATGACAAACTGGGCCTTCCAACCGTGCCAGGTCTGGTCATGGTTTTTGATCCGGAAACCGGTATGCCTGTGGCGATGATGGAGGGCCACAGCCTGACCGCCATTCGAACCGGCGCCACAGGCGGACTGGCTGCCAAAATTCTTTCCCGGCCCGATTCGCAAAAAATCGGCCTGTTTGGCGCCGGAACCCAGGGGCTCGCCCAAACCCGGGCGGTTCTGGCGGTACGCGCCATCCGCCAGATCCATATTTACGATCAGAATCTCCAGTATGCCGAAAACCTGGCGGCCCGGATTCGGGAACTTCCTGACGCGCCCGAGGTGTTTCTGGCGCCCACCCCGAAAGCGGCCGTACAAAACGCAGATATCATCATTACCGCCACCACCTCGTCGATTCCGGTTTTTGATGGCGCGGATGTTATGCCCGGCACCCATATCACCGCAGTGGGATCCTTCAGACCCACCATGCAGGAGGTGGATGAAACAACCGTCCGGAAAGCCAGAGTTGTGGTGGACTCCCGGAAAGCCTGCCTGGCCGAGGCCGGTGATCTGATCATTTCCGGTGCCACCATTCATGCGGAAATTGGGGAAATTATCAACAAAACCAATACAGGACGGGAATCAGCCGATCAGATCACCTTTTTCAAGACGGTCGGGGTTGCAGTTCAGGATGCGGCAGCCGCAGCCGTTGTATTGGCTGAAGCAGAAACTTTGGGACTGGGGAAGATGATTACGTTATAACACC
>JBFXFK010000101.1:3936-17598 GCA_050179135.1 Desulfatirhabdiaceae bacterium
CCAAAGCGTTTATCAAAAAAAACGGGCCGTATTTTTTCAAATACGGCCCGTTTCAAAACAGAACAATACGAAGTTATCGCATTATTTTCCAAACAGCTTGGAAATGGCTTCTGCCTGCGGATGTGCATAAATCAGAATCAGGGCGATAACGAGCGCATAAATACACAGCGACTCGATCATGGCCAGACCGATCAGCAGGGTAACCGTTACTTTACCGGATGATTCCGGGTTTCTGGCAATACCTTCAACAGCGGCTTTCAGGCCAAGACCCTGAGCAATACCGCAGCCAAAAGCGGCTACTGCAATACCAAAACCGGCGGCTGTAACGCATGCGATAAAAAACTTTAATGCTTCTGCTTCCATGAGATTCCTTTCCTCCTTTGTTGGATTAACGCTTAAGGGCTTCTTCCATTATCCCCGTACAGCGAAATCAGATTGATATGAATTCCTTCAACACCAGTCGAACAGGACTATTTTTGATAAAACGCGTACTCTCTTAAGGCTATAAAATTGATTCTACCGCTATTCTACTGAGTTCTGGCTACTGAATACTGCTTATCAATGGGCATGTTCCATGGCGCCCGTAAAATACATGATTGACAGCAGAAAAAACACAAATGCCTGAACCAGGGCGACAAAAATGCCCAGTGCCATGATCGGCAGCGGTGCAAAAAAAGCACCGGCCAGTGCGAAAAGAATACCCAGAACCAGTTCATGCCCCATCATGTTTCCAAAAAGACGGAAGGACAGTGACAGAATTCTGGCGATATGCCCGATCAGTTCGATCGGCAGGATAATTGGAACCATCCACCAGACCGGTCCCATGAAATGTTTGATGTATTTGGCGCCATGATATTTTATGCCGATGATATGCGTAAAAACAACGACGGTCAGTGCGCAGGACAGGGTGGTGTTGAGACTGGCTGTGGGGGGGAAAAATCCGGGGACCAGCCCGATCAGGTTGCAACTGAAGATATAGATGAAGATGGTTGCAATCAGTGGAAACAGCCATCGGCCTTCTTCACCGGTGACATCCACCATGAAATCCTCGATGCCGGAAAGGAGAATTTCAAAAACATTCTGGCCTTTGGTTGGAATGAGACTGATTCCCTTGGCGCCCAGGAAACCCAGAACGATCAGCAAAATCATGACCACCCAGGTATAAATGACATGGGGATACGCATGGGCAAAATGGGAAAGCCCGATCGCCTCGAAAAGTTTGACAAAAAATAGATATGGATGTTCCACCTTACATTGCCTCCTTGAAGAAAAGAAGTTTGGTTATTTCCCGCACTGTGGCCATCATGATACTGGCAACGACAACCGACAGTCCGATAAAAAGACCCAGAGGATGAACAAAATGCCCGGCAATCAGAATGAAAATGATGACCCCGCTAACTGTAAAGCGGAGATAGTATTTTGCAAGAATGATGTTATGCGATTGGATACACGGTGGGGCAAGTGACTTTTTGAGGGTTCTGGAAAGCATATGAAAATTGACCGTAACGATCAGTCCGCCACAGACAATGCCGATGACCATTTCCGGGGTTGCGATCAACAGGCCTGCAACACTGGCGCCTGCAAAAAGCGCCCAGTTTGCCCATGTAACAAACGTCAGGATGCGCTGTTGAATTTCGGTTTTATCCAAATCTGCCGCCATTGTTTTCCGTATTGATGCCAAATGGAATGGATCAGTATTTTCTGCTTTTTCGAATCGCCAGACCGATGTTCCGGTATCCGGCGGCAATGCCAAGACATAAAAAAATCAGGGTCAGCCAAGGTGACATGTCAAAGCGTCTGTCCAGATAGATACCGATTGCAAGCCCGATAAAAATGGACAGTGCAACAGAAAGGCCCAAACTGCTGTAATAGGCCAACTCTTTCAGGGATCGTCTGGTTTCACGCTTCATGACAAAGATCACATTTAAGACTGTTTGCGATTGATTATAATGGCCGGCTCATTTCAGAAAAGATCACCTAACACAGGATGAGCGATCAGTCAATGTAAAAAAAAAGCGCAATAATTGTTTTAAAGGTTTTTTAGAACCGGTTTATCAATAAAACAACGGGTTATGAAAAATGACCGCTTTAAAAATATTTGGTATTTTAAATGATAATGGTTTGACTGTCGAACACCGGACCATTGATACAGGCATGAAAATACGGTGATCCAATTTCTGAAGGCGCAACCGCACACCCCAGACAAACACCCATGCCGCACGCCATCATCGTTTCCAGGGACATCTGGCATTTCACATGATATCTTTCGGCAATTCCGGCCACACAGGCCAGCATACCTTTGGGACCGCAGGCAATCAGCAAATCCGGCGGATCATTCTGGACCGCAGCTTCAAGCGGTGTTGTCAGCAGGCATTGGTCCCCATAACTGCCATCATCTGTTGTGACATGAACCGAAACACCCAGCGCAGAAAAATCCGATTCACAAATGACATCCTCATGGGTTCTGCCCCCCAGAAACAGGCTGCAACAGGTAAATTCCCGGTTATTTTTTTTCAGTTGTCTGATCAGAAACATCATGGGAGCAACACCAACACCGCCAGCCGCCAAATAAAGCCGCCGAACATCAACCGGTATTGAAAAACCATTTCCAAGCGGGCCAAACAGGCTGATCATGTCGTCAGTACCCACACCAGCCAGTTTCTGCGTAAATTCGCCAACTACCTTATATAATATCTCGATACCCTGAACCGCGCCATCCGTTTCAACCAGCCGGTGAATGGAAAACGGGCGTCGGAGCAGCGGCGACTTCTGGCCGGGCAGATGCAGGGTCACAAACTGGCCGGGCATTGCGTGACGGTACCGGGCATGGCAGCGTAAACCCAGCCGGTAATAATCAGACTGAACATGGGTGTTCCACAGGACAGACGCATCTTCCAGAAACATGTATCACTCCGACAGGATTAGGGGTTGCGGTCAGACGCCGCGCGTCGTATCTTCCGCTCTTCTCAGCTTCTTATCTTCTCAGCTTCTCATCTTCATATCGTCTCATCCGTCATTCCAATGAGCGCAGCAAATCGTCCGGTTCGTTTTTCCTTTCGATAGGAAAAAAACAGGTCGGTTCGACATCGGGTACACAATCCACTCTGTTGAATCCGGGTCCCGGGAACACCGGCATCCACCAGTTGATCTTGTGTCATGGCCCAGAAATCGAAATGATTTTTCGGAAGGCGGTATCCCCACATCGCTTTGGGAATTTCCATCCGATAATTCACGAATTCTGAACAGCAGGGTCCAAGCGAGGGTCCGATACCGGCAAGCATATCCTGTGGCGAGCATTGAAACATCTCAACCATGGTTTGAATTGTTTTGCCCACGATATTACCGATACTGCCCCGCCAACCCGAATGGATGTTGGCGACAACCTGTTTTATCGGGTCGTATATCAGAATCGCCTGGCAGTCCGCAACCTGAATCATCAGGTTTTTTTGGGGCAATTGTGTCACCAGGGCATCCGCCTCCGGCAATGGTGGCGACATGGGCAGGCTTTGCGCCGTCACCACAAAAACCATCACACCATGAGTCTGCCGGATGAATACCATATCCGCATGACCCATCTGTTCAGAAATCAGGCACCGGTTCCGATGAACATGATCCGGATCATCGCCGTTACTCCCGGAAACATTCAAACTCTGATACGGCGGCAGACTGAAACCGCCCAGCCGGGTGAAAATTCCATGTCGAATATTTTTGTATTCAGTCAGATGGGGGAACTGAAGCCAGGTCAAGCCCTGATGGTGGTGATGGATCATGTGATTCATAGGCGGCCAGTTTGCCATAATCTGAAAAACACATCCAGTGTTTTATTTGCGGAATATGATTTTCTAAAATCCAGCCTGACTGCCGAAGTATCACTGCAAGTAAATGCTTGCACCTGCAAGAAAACAGTGACACCAGTTTAACCATTTGAAATATAAGTGATTGGTTGAATGACGTAGAAAAACCATATAAAAAAAATGCATCCCGGTACAATATCCCCGCCCAGCAATCATGATAATATTTCCATTATATCATTATGTTATATAAATATACAGAGATACCATTTGATTGGCATAAAAATTGATAAGCGGAAATAGCTGTGAATGAAAACGATCATTGTCGGATCAATCACCGCCATGAGTAAAAATGACTGACAAACCGAAGAAAAAGTGATTTTTTTGTTTATTTCGTGCTTCAAAATGGTGCATCCCGACAAACAAATACCGATCATCAGGAAACTAAAAAAAATATATGGCAACCATATTGATATGGGGTGATTCCCACGATTTTTGCACACTGGCCAGACGGGTTCTGGAAAAACAGCAGCATCGGGTCATGGTGTTTAACCGGGCACACGATGCAATCACCTGGGCCGATGAGCATAATCCGGATCTGGCCATTCTGGATGCAAAAGAATCGGCTGCGTCGCTTGCCGTTCTTCAGGAACTGAAAAACCGGGTCAATCCGATTCAGATATTCATGACAACGACAGAATCGCCATCATCAATTCAGGTAAAACAGATGAAAGAAATGGGGGCTGAGGTATTTTTTTCCAGCCCCATTGATATTGATATCCTGGAGAAACGGGCATCTCATTTTTTGTATTCGAACAAAGGAGGTGACGACTGAAATTTTAATCGAATAACCGATGCTGTCATCTGAATTATTTTTTGTATTGATTAAAACGCATATTGCGTTCACCCAAAAAGGAGAAACAAACGTGAATCACAACATGAAATTTTTTATCATTTTTGCGGTACTGAGTTTTCTGGTTGCATCGCCATTACTGATATCCGATACTGCGTATGCCGACAAATTGACGGACGCGATTGCAAAGACACCGGCCGGAACCGATAAAGGACAGATCGATACCAAGGGAGAACCCGGTTATCTGGGAATTCCCGGGGGACCCAAAGTCAATCTGGTTGTGGCCTTCCTGTGGGCGATATGGGTTGGCTGGATATTCTCCACCGTCGGTGCATTTGGCGGCATCATGGCAGGCGTTGGTCATATCACCATTTTCAAGCTGGGTGCGTATGCCAGTTCATTCAAGGAATCGTCTCCCATGCTGAACAAGGTTGTCACCGACTCCATCCGGGTCTCCAACCAGTTTCTGGTCGGCATGAGCGCCCTGATAACATCCATCAAATACTATCAGATGGGCAGACTGGTGCTCCCCTTGGGTGTGGCGCTGGCCATCGGCTCCATTGCAGGCAGCTATCTGGTTCCGCTTCTCACGGCAGGCAAGGTATCCTTCAAGGCGTATCAGGGATATTTTGGTCTGTTTGTTCTGGTTCTGGGCTGCTGGATGCTGTATGAAACGACTCCCAAAGGACAGGCCAGCAAGAAAAAAGCCAAACAGGCGGCAGATGCGTTTGAAAAAACCATGAAGGAGCAGCGGGCCGGCGCCAATGTGGATATCAAAAGCCTGGGTGTCAAGGTCACCAGTTTTACGGCAAGCAAGTTCAGCTTTACGTTTTATGGTGTGGAATTTTCGTTCAACCCCCTGTATCCCGTCCTGGGCGGGTTTGTCATTGCCTGCGTGGCATCGTTTATCGGTGTGGGCGGCGGCTTTCTTCTGGTTCCGTTTCTGACCAGCATTTCCGGATTGCCCATGTTTCTGGCTGCCGGCACATCGGCCCTGGCAGTCCTCATCGGCATGATCACCAGTATTTTCAGCTATCTGCAGCAGGGTGTCATTGTTCACTGGTCCCTGATCGGCCTGGAGATGGTCGGTATCGTTGTCGGTTCTCTGGTCGGTCCCATGACCCAGAAATACATTTCGGATAAATGGCTGAAGCGTCTGTTCATCATTCTGGCCTTTGTCACCGGTCTTGATTATGCCATGAAAGGCTTTTTCGGAATCAAACTGATTCCAGGCTGATGAATCATTCCGATCACATCTGTTTTGCATTATAACGGTTGGTCCGGCAGGTCGTGTAACTGGATATACTGACATGGTCTGCCGGACATTCGTTTCAGGCCGGTTTATCCCGGAAAGGACAGTTTATGACATGGCTGAATGACATTCTGATTCTGCTGGATACATTTTTAATTTTTCCCTTCAGACTGCCGGATAATCCTATTTTCGGGTTTTTTCTGGGAACATTGATGCTGTGTCTGATGTCTTCGATCATCGGTGGTTATCTGGGCCTTATGTTCTCATTTTTAAACAAAAATCACTCCCGACGTCTGAAAGACGAAACGGTTTCCATGCACAACCTGTCCATCAAGGCCATTGTGGCCGGAGACAAAGCCAGCTACACCGGCTGCAACAAACTGGCCAACGAGGCATTTGGCCGCTATTTCTTTTCCCAGTTCGGAGAAGGGGCCGCCATGCTGCTGCCGGTTGTTTTCGCCGTGGCCTGGATGCAGATCCGGTTTCAGGATGTCAGTTTTTCCTTACCGGTTTATGTGCCCGGACTTGGGCAATCCGTTGGCTTTTTGTTCATTTTTATTTTAATTTATATTCTCAGCCGGATGGTCGTAAGACATGTCCAGCATCGTCTGCCGTTTGTGGAAAAATTGAACCGGGCAATCCGTTCATCCGACAGTACGGAAACCATGATCGGTTTTCCGGATATTCCCGGGAAACCAATCGATTCTCAACCGGTTCATCCGTTCGTTCCGGCGCCTGCCCGAACGAACCCAACCTGATAAAAAATCACCAGTTCATCTGGAGGATAGATAAAAATATGGAAAAAGAAGTTTACAGTTTATGTTTCATGTGTTCGGTCCGTTGTCCGATCAAGGTTCTGGTCAAAGACGGTCAGGTACAATGGATAGAAGGAAATCCCCATGTACCGGGCATGGAAGGCAGTCTTTGTCCCAGAGGGGCTGCGGGCATTTCTTTGCTGTATGACCGGGAACGACTGCAGTCGCCTCTGATTCGCGAAGGCGCCCGCGGAGAAGGCAAATGGCGAAAGGTGTCCTGGAATGAAGCCTTGGATTATGTCGGCGAGAAACTCAACGGCATCATGGGTGAATATGGACCACAGAGTGTGGTCTTTGGAGAACGGGCCAATCTGGCCTCCCCGATCAGCAAAACCTTCATGAAGGCGATCGGCTCCCCCAATTATTTTTCCCATGACGCCCTGTGCAAAGGGTCGGTCAATACGGCATGCCGAAGCCTGTTTGGTTATACCGATGCCCAGGTCGGCATCGATTACAAAAACACCCGGCATATTGTCCTCTATGGCCGGAATATTTTTGAAGCCATTTCTGTAAAAGAAGTCAACAATCTGATGGATGCGCTGTCTGCAGGCGCCAAAATGACCTATATCGACCCCCGGGTGTCTATTACGGCGACCAAGGCAAACCGGTATTGGATGATTCGTCCGGGAACCGATCTGGCGTTGAATTATGCCCTGATGCATGTCATTTTGGATCAACGCCTTTATGATGCGGCATATGTCGAACGCTGGGTTCACGGATTGACCGAACTTCAGGATTTTGTCAGACCCTACACACCGGAGTGGGCGGAAAAGGAAACCGGAATTCCGGCATCGGAAATTGAAGCCCTTGCCAGGGAAGTCAGCAAAGTCAAACCGGCGGTCATTTTTCATTATGGTTATCGGGGCGCGCACCATGAGTATGAGGTGTATCTGAGAAGATCCATTTTGATGTTGAATGCCCTGATGGGCAGCATCGAAGCAAAAGGCGGCATATTTTTCAAAAAAGGCCCAGGTGCTCTGGGAAAAAAACCGGCCCTGAAACTGAATGAACAGGTGGCCCTGCCAAAAATCGAGGCCATCCGGTTTGACAAGGTGGGCACACCGGACTTTCCGCTGCCGGACCCGGCGCATGGTGTTCCCCAGATACTGGCACATGCCATCACCCATGAAGACCCGTATCCCATCAAGGCCATGATCGTCAACCGGCTGGATCCCCTCAAATCCATTCCGGATTCCAACGGACTGAAAAAAGCGCTGGAAAAACTGGATCTGATCGTGACCATCGATATCAATTACAGTGATATTGCCTGGTATTCGGATGTCATTCTGCCCGAATCCACCTATCTGGAGCGGACCGACTGCGTTCAGCAGGCCAACGGCCTGAAACCCCAGATATTTTTCCGCAAACAGGCGGTGGCGCCGCGCTATGACACCCGTGAAGCCGCGATCATCATGAAGCAGATTGCCGATCGACTCGGATTGGGACAACATTTTCCCTATGAGACGATGGACGAACTGGTTGACTGGCAACTGGCGCCAACCGGATTTACCCAAAAGGATTTTGACGCCAAGGGTTTTGTGGCTTATGGAAAAGATCAGATATTCTGGGATCGCAAAGACGGCATTCAGTTCAAGACACCTTCCGGCAAAATCGAGTTCAAATCGTCCCTTCTGGAAAACGCCGGTTTTTCATCCTTTCCGGCTTACAAACCCGCACCGGAAATGTCCGAGAACCGGTTTCGCCTGACGGTTGGCCGGGTTGCGCTTCACACCCATGTTTCGACCCAGAACAATCCCTATTTAAACGAACTGTTCCCGGAAAATGTCCTGTGGATCAATTCCAGCCGGGCCAAATCATTGGGTATTCAGAAGGATGATATGGTAGAGGTCGCTTCGTCATGTGGCTCCGGCGCCATTAAAGCCTTTGTCACGGATCTCATTCATCCGGATGCGGTTTTCATGGTTCACGGATTTGGTCATGAAGCCAAGCTGTCCACCCGCACGTATAACAAAGGTGTATCCGACAGTGTCCTTCAGGAAAATATTACGGATCGGGTTGGCGGCAGCCCTGCACTTCATGACACGTTTGTCACCGTGAAACGCGTCCAATAAGAGGTCATCACCATGAGCAAATACTACCTGTTTCAAGACAAGAAAAAATGTATCGGTTGTCACAGTTGCGAAGTTCAATGCAAAAGCAATAAATCATTACCACCAGGCCCCCGGCTCTGCCAGATCATCACGGTCGGTCCCAAAATGATCAATGGGCTGCCCAGGGCCTCCTATGTGTTCATGCCCTGTTTTCACTGTGAAAACCCCTGGTGTGTTGCAGCCTGTCCCACGGGCGCCATGCAGAAACGCACCAAAGACGGCATTGTCTTTATTGATCACAATCTGTGCGTGGGCTGTAAAGCCTGTATCACGGCCTGCCCCTGGGGCGCTCCCCAGTGGAATCCGGAAATCGGCAAAGTTGTCAAATGCGATTACTGCAAGGATCGTGTTGATATGGGGCTGAAGCCTGCCTGTGTCACGGTCTGTACGTCTCATTGCCTGGATTTTGGTGTGGCCGAAGACCTGCCAAATCTCAGACGGGAGCGACATGCCATGGCCGTGGCCGGGCTGGAGTAGTCTGGTTATCGGGTTGTCTGCATGCCGGTTGGACGAACTGTTCAACCGGCATGCCCTTGTGTCCCTGCATCCTTATGAAAGTCCTTTTGCACTGTCAAACAGGCAATCTGCCAATTCACAAATTCTATCGCTCAAGGAAACCGTTATGTCTGACAGCAGTTGCCCGGTCAACAGCACCATTGTGGAACTGGATTCAACCATTCAATCCGGCGCATTGAAAATTCCCAGAACCAGACGTCTGGCTGAAGAAATTCTGGATTTACTGAATGATGTGGCATGGGGCAGGGCCGGAGATGACCATGTATCTGCAATCGAGTCCCTTGCCCTCGAAATGGTAAGCAATATCGCGGACGAAACGTCCCGGAACGTTGGAAAGCGCATCACCGATGCTGTCAATGATAACCGGGAAGTGTTTGAAAGCCATGTCAAAACGCACAACTGCAAAACCGGCGCATGCGTGAAACTGGCGCCGGCGCCCTGCCAGATGACCTGTCCGGCCGGACTGGATATACCGACCTATGTGACGTTGATTGGTCTGGGCCGGGATGCGGAAGCCATCGATGTCATCCGGCAGGATTGCCCCTTCCCCTGGGTTTGTGGCCTGGTTTGCACCCGACCCTGTGAATACATGTGTGTCCGGGGACGCATGGACACGCCAATTTCCATCAAATTTCTGAAAGCCTTTGCGGCGGAACGGGCCATGAGCTGGCGACATTACCGGAATCCGGAAAAAGCCGATGACAAGGGGCAGAAGGTGTGTATTATCGGCGCGGGTCCTGCAGGTATGAGTGCGGCATATTATCTGGCGCTCAAGGGATATGGTGTCACCGTTATCGAATCCCTGCCCACCGCCGGCGGCATGATCATGGTCGGCATTCCCCGGTATCGGCTTCCCCGGGAAGTTATTGACCGGGAAGTGGCCATGCTGGAGGATCTGGGAGTCATATTCCGGTTTGACACGGCATTCGGCAAGGATGTGACACTGGATGAACTGAAAGCCGACGGATTTTCCGCCTTCTTTTTTGCCATTGGCGCACATAAATCATTTCAGTTGAATATTCCGGGTGAGCATGATTTTCCCCAAGTGCTTCAGTCCATCGATTTTTTAAAACATGTGGCCCTGGGCAACCGGCACAAACCCGGGAATAAAGTGGTTGTCATCGGCGGTGGCAATGTGGCCATCGATGCGGCCAGAACCAGCCTCCGCCTGGGTAGTGACGAGATTACCATGGCCTATCGGCGGACCCGATCTGAAATGCCCGCCGACATCGAGGAAGTGGAACAGGCGGAAGAAGAAGGCATCCAGATCAGCTTTCTGACTATACCGGCTGAAATTATGGGTGAAAATGGCCGGGTGACCGGTCTTCGCTGCATCCGGGCCAAAATGGTTACCCAGGAAGGCAGCAACCGGATGATTCCGGTTCCGGTTGAGGGCAGCGATTTTCTGATCGAGGCCGATGCCATTATTTCCGCCATTGGCCAACAGGTCAATCATGACTGTCTGGCATCGCTGCATGATCTGAAATGGACCCGGCGCAACACGATCGAGGCCAACACCGTCAGCATGGAGACATCCGTACCCGGCATTTTTGCCGCAGGAGATGCCGTAACAGGCCCGGCCACGGTCATCGAGGCCATTGGTGGTGGAAAACGTGCCGCACTGGCCATTGACCGGTATCTTTCCGGTATTCCCCAGCCCAAACTGCCCTCTGTTCCGGTCCGGCGGGGACGTATCGACTGGCTGGAAATCCCGGCCACCACAAAAATGATTCTCAAACGGCCCCATATGTCGGTTTTGAATATTGACAGGCGGCGAACCACATTTCAACAGGTGGAACTGGGGTATACCGAAAACATGGTCCGGGAAGAGGCCAGGCGGTGCCTGCGGTGTGACATCTGTATCCGGTGCGGCAAATGTGTTGAAATCTGCCGGGATAAGATGGGAATCGAAGCCCTGAAAATGGGCTATATCAACTTTGACCATCCCGGTCCGACCGATTTCAGAATCACGGCGGAACGGTGCATTCTGTGCGGCGCCTGCGCTGCCAACTGCCCGACCCATGCCATGAGAATGGAAGACCGCAATGGTGAGCGGACCCTTTCCCTGTGCGGCACCATTCTCAACCGCCAAAAACTGCACTACTGTGACAGTTGCGGCGCTGTGATGGGGGTGGAACGCTATCTGGATTATATCCGGAAAAAGACCGTGACGGTCAGTAAAACTACGGATAATAGGCTGCTGTGCATGGCGTGTGCCAGAAAACAGTCTGCACACTCCGGCGATGAACTGGTGATGCCGCCCGGGCGTTCACATTAAACGTTCATGAATCATAGGTGGCTGTTCACCCCTCAAAATGAAAACAAACAGCGAACCGCAGAATATCGAACAAGGAACCGCAGAAGGATGAAACCGGCTTGCAGCGGTCCGGCCAAGCAGTCAGGTAGGCCAAACTACCGGCCAACCTGACCTACCGGCTACCAGCAATTTCAGCGGGACGCAGGTAGGTCGGGGTGCCGCGGCTTTTTGCGGCTCCCTGACACCATGCTTCTGCTTTTTCATTTTCACGGTAAACGATCATGATCAATGGCTTGATCGCCCCCGTATATAAAATGATATTTACCATTTCAACTCAAACCTCAATACGGTTCATTACCGACTACCGACAAGGAGACCAAACATGACATTTCGAAGAGGCCAGAAAGTGGAAGTGTACCAGAAATCCCAGGATGAAATGTGGCAATCCTACATGGATGAATTTGTCGGTATTCATGGCATAGTCACCGATCCGGATACCAACATCAATGATCCGGATGCGCTTGTCGAAATCAGTCTGAATGGTAAAGGCACTTTCAGGCTGCCGCAAGACTGCATCCGGCTGCTGGAAGAATAACTGCTGAAGGCTGAAGGGAGAATTTCATGATTACCATTACTGTCGATGGTCAATCGATTGAAACCGAAGAAGGACTGAGTGTTCTGAAAACCCTCAGGGCCAATCAGATTGCCATACCATCATTATGCTATCATCCGGCCCTCAAACGCCCTATTGCATCGTGTAAATTATGTGCGGTCGAGATGATCAACGGCAACGGGTCGGGTAACGGGCGAAAGGTCATGCTCTCCTGCGCCCTGAAAACCAAATCCGGCATGGTGATTGATACCTGCTCCCAGGCTGTAAAAGAGGCCCGAACAAAAGCCATCAATGAACTGCTGGCGCTTGCGCCGCAATCCGAAGCGTTATTGCAGCTTTCCCGGCAATATGGCATGGAAACCACCCCGCCTCCGGATGGCTGCATCCGGTGCAGGCTGTGCGAACGGGTCTGCCAGGAAATTGTCGGAGCATCTGCACTCAAGCTGATAAAAACGAATGGAAAAAGCGAAATCATACCGGTTGAGGGCAACTGTATCGGCTGCGGCACCTGTGTCAATATTTGTCCCACCAAAGTCATTCGAATTGAAGATCATGAAAATGTCAGAACGATCAAAATCCGGGATGACATCATCGGCATGCATCCGCTTCTGCGATGTGAAGGATGTGGCGCGCTTTTTGCCACGCCCCGGTTTCTGGAACACATCCATCACCGGACCCTGCCCCATCCGGATATCAAGGAACATCATCAGTATTGCCCGTCCTGCGCCAAACTTTTTCGAAAACTCCCTTCCATCATCTGATGTTGTCATACGCATTCGGCAGGTTTCCCTGACCCGCCGAATGCATACCTTCCTTTAGGGTTATCATATTCATCCCAAATTTGCAGTTTCACAAATCCAGTCAATCCGGTTAAAATTCTCTTGACAAAGACCAATACCTTACAGTATTTGAGTGACCCATGATGAAAAGAATGACTGCCCATAATCTGTTTAACTCGGTCAACTGGTGGTGGCCCATCGGGCAGGCTTGCCGCTGCGTATAGCAGATCCCTATCGTCACAACACCCAAAGCCTGCTCCTGATTAACAATCGGGAGCAGGCTTTTTTTTTTGCTTTTTTCCCAAGAAACTTAAAACCAATCAAAAAAGGAGAAAACGGTATGAGATGTCGCAACATTCTGCTGAGTGCAGATGAAATGCCCAGGCAATGGTACAACATACTGGCGGATATCAAAATGAATCCTCCGCTGGGCCCGGACGGGAACCCCATATCGCCGGATGCCCTGGCGCCGGTTTTTCCCATGAACCTGATCGAACAGGAAGTCAGTACCGATCGCTGGATCGATATTCCCGAACCGGTTCTGGATGTACTCAACATCTGGCGGCCTTCCCCATTGACCCGGGCGTTCAATCTGGAAAAAGCCCTGAACACGCCAGCCCGTATCTATATCAAAAACGAGGGGGTCAGTCCTCCGGGCAGTCACAAACCCAACAC